>JAQXGF010000066.1 GCA_029006155.1 Lachnospiraceae bacterium | reverse complement strand
TATTGTCTATGTGTCGGTCAACAGCTACTGGGAGGATGTTGCAATCACACTCCCGAGGCTACAGCACGGCGGTGCATGGTATCTGTGTGTTAATACCTTCGGTGACGGCAACGGACGCTACTGCTACCCGGAAGGTCAGGAAGTCCGGATTGCGCATGAGTTTATTCTGCGGCCGCGGTCCGTGGCGGTGTTTGTCCGGAAGGATTTCTAAAAAACGCATAAGAAAAGCAGGTATGCATATTTCCAGATCAAATATACATATCTGCTTTTCCTTTTTACAGGAACAAGGCAGCAGTTTCTTTACTCTGCATTGCTCGCCGCAATTTTCACTTTACTCCACAGATTCGCAATCGTCTTTCTCGTATCCTCATTGTACTCGAATACTTCATCATTCGGATTGCCGGAACGCGGCATGTAGGCGTCGATGCCCTCGTACTCGCCGCCCTCTCCGTATAACGTGTCCATGACCTCCTGGTTCGCGGACGTGTAGCCGACAAAACTGGAATTGTCATAAGCACCCTCGTAGTCGCTGACAAAGTTGATAAATTCATGTGCCAGATCCGGATTCTTCGCATTGGCCGGAATGACCATCGCATCCGACCAGAGATTCGTACCACTCTCCGGCAGGTAATAGCCCATATCCTCATTTTCTGCCATGACATACGCCGCATCACCGGAATAAATGAGGCCGAGCGCCTTTCTGCCCTGCGCCATATTGTCGATGATCTCATCGGTGACGATCTCCGGTTTCATCGTCTGCACACAGTTTACGAGCCACTCATATGCCTCCTGCAGTTCCTCTTCGCTTGACGTATTCATCGAATAGCCGAGTGCCTTTAATGCCATCATAAAGGAGTCGCGCTCGGAATCATACAGATAAATATTGCCGCGGTACTTCGGATCACGGAAAATATCAAAGCCTTCCTGCTCCAGATCCGCGATGTCCACCTGATTTTTATCATACACAATGCCGACGGTTCCCCAGAAATACGGAATCGAATACTCATTGTTCGGATCATACGGCAGCCCGACGACATCCTCACAGAGCTTATCCATGCAGTCCAGCTTCGTCTTATCAAGCTTTTGCAGATAGCCCTCCTGGATCAGGCGCTGGATCATATAATCACTCGGCACGAGCACATCATACGCCTCACCATTTGCCACCTTGATATACATCTGCTCATTCGAATCAAAGTTTTCCATGACGACCTTTGCACCGGTCTTTGCCTCAAAATCATTCAGCAGATTCTCCCCGGTATACTCGCCCCAGTTGTATACGTGGAGCGTCTGCCCTTCATACGGAAGCGACGAATTTCCGCCGTTGACCTTCACGAGCACGAACACTGCAACGGCCGCACACACGGCAACGGCTGCCGGTACAATGATCCGATGTCCGCGAATCTCTGCCTTCTTTGCCCGCCGTGCCATCCGCTTCGGGGCGACATTGATGAGCACGAGCACGAGTGTGATGAGCAGCACGACCAGTGTAGAGATCGCATTGATGCTCGGATTGACCCGCTTGCTCATCGTGTAGACCGTGATGCTCAGGTTCTTCACACCGCCACCGGTAACGAAATACGAAATGATAAAATCGTCGATCGACATCGTAAATGCAATCAGCGCACCGGAAACGATGCCAGGCATGATCTGCGGCACGATAACTTTTGTCAGTGCCCGCCACGGCGTCGCGCCGAGATCCATCGCCGCATCTGCGAGATTCGGGTCAAGCGAACGGATCTTCGGCATGACCGAGAGCATGACATACGGGATACAGAATGCGATATGCGCGAGCAGCATCGTCACATAGCCCTTTTCCACCCGGAACGTGATGAACAGCAGCATGAAGCCGATCGCCGTCACGATTTCCGGATTCATCATCGGAAGATTGTTGACCTGTTCCATCAGATTCTGCACGATTTTTTTCGATTTTGACAGACCGATCGCTGAAATCGTGCCCACAATCGTCGAGATCGCCGTCGCAATCAGTGCGATGCTGAACGTCGTATATAAGGACTCCATCATCGTATGCGATTCCATCATGTGCCGGTACCAGCGCAAGGAGAAGCCGGAAAAGCTGGTCAATGACTTTCCGCTGTTGAACGAAAAGACGACCATATATACGATCGGAAGATAGAAGAAGACCAGTGTGAGCACCATCAGAAGTTTCCCGAAGGAACGTTTTCCTTTTTTCATCTCCTACTCCTCCTTTCCGCCGCGGTTGTGGATCTCGACCTTGCGTACGAGCATCATGAGCAGCATCATGACCGCCGCCATGATCATGGAAATCGCACTTCCGAAGTTCCACTCACCTACGGTGATAAACTGGTTCTCGATCAGGTTTCCGATGAGGAAATACTGACCGCCGCCGAGCAGCTTCGGGATAAAGAACGAGCTGACCGCCGGAAGAAATACGAGCGTGATGCCGTTGATCACACCCGGCAAAGACATCGGAAGCGTCACGCGGATAAACGTCTGGCGTGCATTTGCCCCGAGGTCCGCACTCGCCTCAAGCAGCGAGTGATCCATCTTGCACAGAGAGGTATTGATCTGCAGCACCATGAACGGCAGGAAGTTGTAGACCATGCCGAGCAGCACCGCACCTTCCGTATACAAAAGCTCCCCTTGGGCGATCCCGAAAAAGCCGAACAGCCGCTGGATCAGTCCGCCCTCGCTGAGCAGCCCGATCCATGCATATGTGCGCACGAGCATGTTGATCCACATCGGGATCGTGATCGCGAGCACGAGGATATTCTGCAGCTTCTCGCTGCTTCTGGAGATAAAGAACGCTACCGGATAGCCGAGCAGCAGGCAAATCACGGTCGTCTTCAATGCGATGAGCAGAGAACGCCACAGGACGATCAGAAAGTCCGGGTCGGTAAAAAATTTGGCGTAGTGCTCAAGCGTGAACGTGAAGGATACAATCGTATTCCCCTGTTTCGTAAAGGAATACAGGGCGATCAGTCCCATCGGGAGGATGAGCATCATCACCGCCCACGCAATATACGGGATAACCAGCTGTGAAAACCGTTTCATTTAATACACCATCCTTGACATGACATGAATATCCTCCGGGAAGAACGTCAGGCCGACCTCCTGACCTACCTCCGTGTAATCGGTCGTATGGATCTTGAACTCCCGGCCTTCGGTCGAGAACGTGATCCGGTAAATACCTTCCTTAATATTTTCCGGATCAAAGTCATAATCGACATAGATCTCCACACTCTGCTCCTCGTCGCTCAGCTTCCAGCCCTGCGCGTTCGCCCACGTCTTCAGATCCGTATCAAGCGCCTGAGACTCTTTGATCTCATCGACGGTCTTGATGAAGCTGAATGCCATGACACCCTCATTCGCCTTTTCATTTTTTACAAACGGCTGGTTCACAACAAAGATCTTCCGCTCGATCTGCGTGCCGTTCGCGGTCGCAAAACGCACCGGATATTCGCCGAGTTCCGGCTTCACGTCATACTCGAGCTTTGCAATCGAAATGTACTCGTCGCTCTCCGGGTTCCACGCCTGCGCATTTGCACGGGCGATGACCTCCTTGTCGTCGAGCTGTCCGACATCTTCGATATCCACATAGAAATCACTGGCACTGATTTTCTCCTTGCCGCCGTCACCCGTGACATCCTGATTCTTGATGACACTCATATTTACCGTGACGCTCGTACCCGGAACCGTCTCGACCATGATCTCGTAATGCACGCCTTTAAAGAGCACGCTGAGCACCTCACCGGTCATCTTGCCGTCCTTCACATCGACGATATCGATATCTTCCGGACGGATGACGACATCCACCGGTTCCTTTTCCTTAAAGCCGAGATCTACGCAGTCAAAGGTAATATCGTCAAACCGCACCTTGTAGTCCTCGAGCATGATGCCCGGAATGATGTTGCTCTCTCCGATGAAGTTTGCAACGTAACGGTTTGCAGGCTCATTGTAAATCTCTTCCGGCGTACCGATCTGCTGGATCTCGCCGCCCTTCATGACCACGATCTTGTCCGACATCGTCAGCGCCTCTTCCTGATCGTGTGTGACGAAGATAAAGGTGATACCGACCTCCTGCTGAATCCGCTTCAACTCATACTGCATCTCCTTGCGCAGCTTCAGGTCGAGCGCCGCCAGCGGCTCGTCGAGCAGCAGTACCTTCGGCTCATTGACCAGCGCCCGCGCGATCGCGACACGCTGCTGCTGTCCGCCGGAGAGCAGGGTCGTATTTTTATTCTCAAATCCCTCCAGGCCGATGAGCTTGAGCATCTTCATGACCTTCTGGTCGATGATATCTTTACTCATCTTTTTGATCTTCAGTCCGAACGCGATGTTCTCGTATACCGACAGATGCGGGAAGAGTGCATATTTCTGGAATACGGTGTTCAGCTCCCGCTCGTATGGCGGTTTCTTGCTGATCTCCTCCCCGTCAAAGATCACCTGCCCCTCATCGGCATCCAGAAAGCCACCGAGGATACGCAAAAGCGTCGTCTTGCCACAGCCGGACGGCCCGAGCAGCGTCACAAATTCCTTTTCATAAATGTCCAGATTGACGCCCTTTAAGACAATCTGGCCGTCAAAGTTTTTCACGATGTTGCGAAACTCGATCAGTTTCTTTGGTTCCATTTGTTTTTCTCCTTCCGTGTATCATACTCCCTGGTTAGAACATTGGCGGCGTCGTGATCCAGAGGATCTTCGCATCGCTGCTGCCGCCGTTGTACAGGTAATGGCCGCGCGAGCCATCCAGATAAAAGGTCTCATGCGCCTTGAGCCGGTATTTTTTATTGCCCCGCACCAGTGTCACCGTCCCCTTCAGGACATAGCCAAACTCTTCCCCGTGATGCGATTCCATCTCCTGGCTGCGCTTATGCGGGTGAAGCGTCAGCAGGATCGGCTCCATCTTGTTCTTCTGCGCATTCGGGATCACCCACTCGATGCTGTAGTCCTCCTGCTCATCCACAAAAAAATCCTGCGTCGAAAACACGATCTGGCTCTCCGGCTCTTCATGGAAGAACTCGGATAAATTCGTCCCAAGCGCTTCCAGAATGTCCTCCAGTGTCGCGATGCTCGGCATCGTCAGATTCCGCTCGACCTGCGATAAAAAGCCTTTCGTGAGCTCGCTGCGGGACGCCAGATCCCCCAGTGTCAGGTCATTCTGCAGCCGGAGCTCCTTCAGCTTCTTTCCGATATCCAAAACCGCACCTCCGTTTCTATATACTAAACTTTTTATTTAAAATTACCGAATAGGTCTTATTATATACATTTCCGGTATAATTGCAAGTAAATTCTCGGTAAACAAAAAAAGACTTCAAATTCCTCAGATCTCTGTCCTTAGAATTTAAAGTCTTCCCTGCAGCTCATCTGTGGGGATGAACTGCCATGTTACTCCTGTGCGTACACGCCCGCTTTTGCCAGACGCTTACGGATCTGCGGTCCGATCACGACAGCGAGTACAATCTTGATCAGATCACCGATGATAAACGGAATTACGCCTGCTGCCAGTGCCGCCGCAAAGGTCATATGCGCCTGATAAGCCAGCCATGCGGTCCCAAAGCCATAGCAGATCGCCGTACCGGCAACCAGCGCAAGAAAGCAGCGGATCTTCTGATCCATGTAACGGTCGATCACGATGCCGCCCAGAATCGCCATCGGGATAAATCCAAAGAGATATCCGCCGGTCGGTCCAAACAGCTTGCCCGGTCCTCCTGCTCCGCCGGAAAATACCGGAAGGAACAATCCGATCAGAAGATAGACCAGATAGCTGATCGTCGCATTTCTCATCCCAAGCACATACAGAGAAAAATAGATGACCAGATTTGTCAGTGAGATCGGCACCGGGCCAATCGGTAACGCCAACGGGCCAAGAACGCAGGTCACCGCCGTCACTACGCCGATCATCGCGATCTGCGAGACGCTAAAGGACGACGCCTTTGATTTTGCTGCAATGTTACTCATGTTCTCTCCTCTTTCCATAATAGATATGTTCCTGCCCAGTATAAACGTATCTCTTCTGATTGTCAACTTATTTTTATTTCTGGTTGACAATTAATTTTTCAGGCCGATCACTTTTCCACAAATACGATTCCGTATGCACTCGGTCCGATATAGCTTCCGATCGTCGCCCCGATCCCCTGCGGCGTCTGCATCTTACCTTCACAGCCGGCATTTTCCAGAGACGCGACATATCCCTGACAGTTCCCGTCGTTCTGTGCAAAGATCGGAATCACCGGATAGTCCGGATCGATCCCGCGCTCCGTCACCATCGCAGTCATATCCCGCATGGCCCGCTTGCCGCCCATGCATTTCTTCGCGACCTGGATCTCTCCCTCTTCTCCAAAGACGATGATCGGCTTCACCTGCAGCTTCGTCCCGATGCTCGCCACTGCCGCCGGGAGCCGTCCTCCGCGTGCCAGATACTCTAAGGTATCCAGGCAGGCGATCAGCCGTACCCTGCTGCGCAGCTCTTCCACCTTTTGCACGATCTCCCCGGCTGTGCATCCCTGGTCCCGCATACGGCATGCCGCGATCACAAGCATTTTCTCCGCAACTGACGCTGCCGCATGGCCCGCATCAATCACATGAATGCCATCGTAGTCCACGATCTGCTTTGCCAGCATCGCGCCCTGATACGTCCCGGAAAGCTTTGACGCAATCAGGATGCAGACCACCTCATCGCCGGCCGCCTTTGCCGCCTCAAACTTCTGCACAAACGTATCCGGCGAAGGCAGAGAAGTCTTGATGTTCACGCCATCCAGCAGCATCTGCCAGAACGTCTCCACCGGCGTCGTCTTATCATCCACATACGTTTCCTCTCCGCACTGCAGCGGCATCGCGATCAGCTCCACCTGCAGCTCTTCCAGTTCTTCCCGCGTGATATCTGACGCGGAATCAGTAAAAATTCGTATACTCATGTTATCTCCTGTTCTATTTCATTTTCCGTCTTTTCCAGTACAACGGATATCTGTTCCTCCATCAAACGATATGCTCTGCAGCAAAATCGCAGATATAGAGGAGTATTATAGAAGATCATTTGCCAAAAAACAAGTCCCTCAAAAAAATTCTGATCACTGCGTCCGCTTCGGATGCATCCAGTCGACCTTCCGGTAATAAATCGTAAACAGAAAACTGCTCAGAAACCACGTCAGCGGGTACGCCCAGAAGATCACATCGATCACCGGATAAATCCGCACTGCAATCGTGATATAAGTCACGCGGATCAGGCACCAGCAGATCAGCATCACGAGCATCGGGACCGTCGCCTTTCCGGCTCCACGCATGATTCCTGCCATCATGTGCGAGTAAGCCAGCAGGAAAAAAAACAGCGTAATCGTCCGGGCCTGCCGCACACCATAGGCGACGACCTCCGGATTCCGGTCAAACAGCCCGATGAGCTGGGGCGCCATCAGATACAGGGTGATCCCGACGACCTCCGCCAGAGATACCCCACAGAGAATGCCAAACCGTGCGCCCCGCCTGACACGGTCATACTGACGCGCACCAAGATTCTGGCTGATAAACGTCGTCACGGCCATCGAGAAGCAGGTGATCGGCAAAAATCCAAAGCCCTCTATTTTCGAATACGAACCACAGCCCGCCATTGCGATCTTTCCAAAGCTGTTGATATTGGACTGCACGAACACATTTGCGATCGAGATCACCGAATTCTGAATCCCCGCCGGAAGACCGTTCTTTACGATCTGTTTCAACATAAACGGATTCAGCTGCAGGCGGTCAAAAGAAATCCTATAATCGTCCGGGCTCTTATACATGAGCCGGTACAGGCAGAGCGCAGCGCTCACAAACTGAGAAATCACGGTCGCGGCCGCAGCTGAGGCCACGCCAAAATGCAGCACACCGACAAAGAAAAGATCCAGCACGATGTTGACTGCCGAAGAAAAGATCAGGTAATACAGTGGATGGCGGCTGTCTCCGACCGACTGCAAAATACCGACAAAGTTATTGTAGAGCACAAATGCCAGCGAGCCGATAAAATAGACCCGAAAATATGCGGTGGATTCCGGCAGTACTTCCTCTGGTGTCTTCATCCAGATGAGAATCTGCGGTGCCAGTATGAGCCCTGTCGTCATCAGCACAAGGCCGCACAGGACTCCGAATACGACCGTCGTATGGATCGCTTTTTGCAGCTCGTCAATTTCCCGCGCCCCGTAGTAGCGTGCGATGACGACTCCTGCGCCCATCGCAATTCCATTAAAAAATCCGACGAGCAGAAAAATCAGGCTGCCGGATGAACTCACCGCCGCCAGCGCGTTGCTCCCAAGGAAATTTCCGACGATCAGCGAATCTGCCGTATTGTATAGCTGCTGAAAAAGATTTCCGAAAAAAAGTGGCAGCGCAAACGCTACCATTTTTCTCCATATGCTTCCTTCTGTCAGAAGCGTTTTGGACTGTGTACTGTTCATATTCCCCCCTGAACCCATTCCTTCCATAGCCGCAAACAATGCGCCAGCACCCATCCGGGCATCTGACGCATTGTTTTGCTCATCACACACTTTTTTGTCACCAGTTTCATGGTAGCACAGATCACCTTTTTCCGCAACCGGAATCCACGTTTTTCGGCATTCTTTTCGCCACTCACCGCAGCAGACGCTTGCGGCTGACACATTCCTCCCGCTGCTCCAGCCATGCATGCAGCTGAGGGTAGAGCCGCTTTGCCTCCTCATAGCCGTGCCAGTAAAAATCCTCCAGTTTCTCCAGATCCCGCTCCGTCCGGCTCACGCACGGTGCCGTCGGCCGAATCACAAAGACCAGTCCTTTCTGTTCCAGGCGATCCAGCAGATCCAAGGTCCGGTTGTAGACATGCGCCCGCTGGGCCAGTGCCTTTACGAGCATCGGATAACGGTGATAGTACAGCTTCGCCATCCGGATCGTCGCATCGGTCCGCTCTTCCTTATAGTAGCCCTTATGCCGGGTCAGGATGACGATATTATGGTCAAATCCGTCTGCGATCGCCTTGCGGATCGGAATCGAATCCGCGATCCCTCCATCCAGCATCGGCACACCGTTGATCTTCACCATCGGCGCTGCAAACGGAAGACTCGAGGATGCCCGACAGATCTGCATCATCTTCTCCTTGCTCCGATACTCCTCCAGATATTCTGCCTTTCCATTCAGGCAGTTCGTCGTCACCAGCAGACAGCGCGTCGGCGATTTCACATACGTCTCATAGTCGAATGGATACAGATGATTCGGGAATTCATCAAAGATCAGATCCATATTCATAAAATGCTTTGTCTTTACCATCGTCCGGATGCCGTACAGCTCATTGTCCAGCTGTGCGTCAAGCATACACTCCTTCGTGCGCAAAATCTGGTTCGACACATAATCGACCGCATTGCACGCGCCTGCCGATACACCAAGGACGTATGGCACCTGTACCTTCTTCTCCATCAGATAATCCAGCACGCCACTCGTGAAAATGCCCCGCTGGCCGCCGCCTTCCAAGATCATTCCCGCTTTCTTCATAAACTGCCGCTCCCTTCTCACAATTTGTCTTATTTCCTGCTCCTACCTGTATCGCATACGCAAAGAGGATATTCGCAATCCATCCCTGCCGCTCATCCCTGCCGCTTTGCTGCGGGGCCTAGCTTCGCTACTTGCTCGGCTCGTTAATATACGAGAGGGTGCCGCGATCCGCAGTACCCTCCGTCTGTCGTTTCTTCTTAATCTGATATCACTCTGCGTCCGTCGCAGCCTCGGTAGACGCTTCTGTTGCTGCTTCCGTCTCTGTCTCTGCAGCCGCCTCGGTGCCATCCTCGGATGCAGCCTCGGTAGACGCCTCGCTGGACGCTTCCGTCTCATCCTCGCTCTTCTCCACAATGGTCGCGTTGTCGCTCAGGAACTCCAGCACCTTATCTTCCAGCGCGCTTAAACGAATCTCGTCCTCTGTGTAGGCAGCCTTAAATTTCTCTACGGAATCGTAACCGTAATTCTCTGCGAACTCCTCACATTTTGCCTCGTATTCTTCATCCGTCAGCTCGATGTCCTCTGCCTCCGCGATCGCCTTCAGATACAGCTCTGCACGCAGATTCTGCTTTACGACCAGCTCGACCTGCTCATTAAAGGTATCTTCGTCCATGCTGAAATAGGTGCTCAGGAAGTCTGCAAACTCCATATTGCTGCTCTCGGCCTGCTGCTTGTAATAATTCTTCATATTATTGGCCGCATAGTCCACGAGCTCCTGCGGATATTCCTTGATCGTAGACGTCGCTGCGATCTGGGTGAGCAGGCTGTTGTTGATCTCGCTCGGACGGGACGCTACCTTTGCATCCTCCAGATCTTTGCGGACGCTCTCTTTATAAGAATCCACATCGGTATACTCACCATCTGTGATCTGATTTACGAGGTCATCGGTAAGCTCCGGCATCCGTTTTACAGAATTGACCGTGACAGTAAAGACGACATCCTTTCCTGCCAGCTCCTCTGTATAATTTTCCGGGAAGGTCAGCGGAAGATCGACCGTATCTCCGATCTTGACACCGATCAGGCCATCTTCAAAGCCCGGAATAAACGTGCCGGAACCGATCTCCAGATCCGTATCCTTTGCCGTGCCACCATCAAATGCCTCTCCATCCAGCTTTCCTTCATAATCAATATTCGCGGTATCCCCTTCCTCGACGGTGCCCTCGGTCACCTCTTCGAGAATATCGCTGCCTGCGTTTGCACGGATCTGCTTGAGCACTTCCTCATCCGTCACCGTCGTCGGAGAGACCTCCACGGTCAGTCCCTTGTACTCACCGAGCTCCACATAGTCCAGCGCCTTGTAGTCCGGACGCTCTGTGATCTCCAGCTCCTCCTCTGAGGATGCCTCGGTCGACGCTTCCGTATCTGCTTCCGTCGCTGCCTCCGTAGATGCTTCGGTAACAGCCTCGGTCTCTTCTGCCATCACTGCTCCCGGTGCCATCACGGTAGATGCTGCTACCACTGCCGCACACAGCAGCGCGGTCATTAAATTCTTTCTTCTCATATTTATTCCACTCCTTCTGTCCTCTGTCTGCCCTCCGATGCTCCACACACGGGCCGTCATTCCTGTCGCCTGCGGCAGGAACGATAGGACACCGGTACAGACAAATCAGACGATTTTACTCATAAACAGTAACCAGTATACCATACTTTCCTCCCATATGGCGAGGCATTCTTTATTTTTAAGAAAAAGGACACCGTTTTTCCACAATTGCGGCCCTGATTTTCTGGTTGCACTTTCTTTCATTCGATGCTAAAATATGGGATGAATTCTGTTTGTGGGAGGGTACATATGTCTACGTTTTTCAAGGTATTGCTTGTCATCCTGATCATTCTTGTCATTGCCCTTGTCGTCCTGTATTTTGTCGGGCGGAAAATGCAGCGAAAGCAGGCCGCTCAGCAGGAACAGATGGAGGCTGCGAAGCAGTCCGTCTCCATGCTGGTTATCGATAAAAAGATCATGCCACTAAAACAGTCCGGACTGCCTCAGATCGTGATCGACCAGACGCCGAAGCTCATGCGCCGGTCCAAGCTCCCGATCGTAAAGGCAAAGGTCGGCCCGAGGATCATGACACTCGTTGCCGATTCCGCGATCTTCGATACCATCCCGGTAAAGAAGGAAATAAAGGCAGTCATCAGCGGCATTTACATCATGGAAGTCCGCGGCGTGCGCGGACCGCTCGACACTCCGCCGAAGAAAAAGTCCATGATGCAGAAGCTCCGCGCAAAGCTCACAAAGGCAGAAAAAGAGCTTCAGCAGGAATCTACGACAGGAAAGAAAAGCAAAAAGAAGAGCAAGTAAGTAAAAAAGGAACCGGATCATTTCACCGGTTCCTCTTTTTATGCCCTCATTTATTTTGTCTTGTTGAAATTCTCGACGAGATCTTCCATCTCGGTCAGCAGGCAGTCCACTCTTCCGTAGTAAGCGTCGTTGTTCAGCGGATTGTCCATCTCTGCATCGATCGCAGAGAGCGTCTTCTGGATCGCTTCGATCCGCTTCTTGCCGTTGCCGTTCTTGTAGAGCATGTAGCGGCTGCGCTCATTCTCTTCCGGCGTCATCTTCTTCAGGTATACCTCTACGTTCGGCTTCTCACCGATGTAGCGGTAGGTGATCGACGGTGATGCATGATTCAGCAGATTCTGCAGATAGTAAATATCGCCGGTGGACTTATAATATCTCCACGCAAAGGTCTTCCGCATCGTCTGTGCACCGATGGAAGTCAGTCCCATGCTCTTGCCTGCGCTCTTGAATGCGCGGTACGCCTGCTCGCGGGACAGCGGAGCCGGTGAGGATGCATGCCCTAAAATGAGGTATGCCTCCGGATCCTTGCCCTCTGTATATCTGGTGATGATCTCCTTGAGTTCTGGCGGGATCTGAAATGTCCGGCGGATATTTTTCGTGCCGATACATGCCTCGATGCTGTCTTTCCCGCGGATGTCTTTATTTTTAAACTTCAGGATCTCCTGGAGCTGAAGCCCTGTCCCGACGCCAATCTCAAACATAATATAATACTTATCGTCCATCTCACGCAGCTTTGCCTTAAACTTCTCCAGTGTCTCATCATCTTTAATCGGTGCTACCCAATTCATACTGTATCCTTCCCTTCCTGCAATCCTTTTATTTATACTCGTATTTATTTCTGAGGCCGGATGCATCCCCGGTCTCGCCTTCCCTCTTTCTAGCTTCCACTACAACATCATACTCTGCCCTGTCCGTTTTGATTCCGGCTCTGCTCCTGCGCCCTGCGAAGGCGCTCCTGCTCCATGCCTGCCCGAAGCTCTGCCTCGATCTCCGCGGTGGTCATGCGCTCGATCTCTTCCTCGCGACGCTTCCGCACCTTCTCCTCCTGCTTTCTGCGCCTGCGGATCCGCATATCCGATGTACACCGGAAAATCAGAATCACAATAAATGCAAGCACCAGCACAAGTGCGATCGCTCCTGCTATGAGTACCGTCATGGTATGCGTCCGCGCATACTCCCCGATGAGCGTATAGCCAGACTGGAAAATCACTGCCGTCTGTGCCAGCACACCATCCAGCCCCTCCATCTGTACCGGGGCTTCTGACGTCTCTTCCGTCCTGGCATCCTCTGGTATCACCGCATTTCCTTCAAATGCAAGCTGTACCGGAGCGTAAATAGAAGAAAAACTTCCTCTGGAAACGCCCACGTTCGTCCCTTCATATTGGTAGGTAACATGCGTGGTACTTCCCTCCTGCTCCACCTGATGCGTAAATGTCTTCGCGTCAACCGTGTTCGGAATCGTGAGGGAAACGGAATAATCTGATACCGGACGGCGCTTCCACACTACTGACTGGAGATCCGCCGCATGGCCCAGATAGGTCAGACCCATTATATCATAAAAACTTCTCGAAGAGTTGCCTCTTTTATAATTTACCGTAGAAAAATTGTCAAATCCATACGACAAAATCTGCTTCGTTTCGTCATATGCTTTTCCTGCTCCGTTTACCCGCAAAATGACGGATACAAGGCTCTGTCCGTCCTTCTGTGCATAGGTCACAAGCGTATTTAAGCACTGTGATGTAAATCCGGTCTTGCCGCCCACCACGTATTCCCAGTAATATTCCTCATCTTTCTGCATCATCTTATGATGGTTCGTGAGGTAGCGGTCTTCCTCTGTCAGATTCGTCTTCGGAATCATATAGCTTCTCGTACAGACAATCTCGCGAAACGTCGGATTCTGCCAGGCCGTACGCGCGATCAGCGCCATATCGTAAGCACAGGTATAGTGATCGTCACTGTAAAGCCCGTGCGGATTGGAAAAATGTGTATTCACACATCCGATCTCTTCTGCCCGCGCATTCATCATATCTGCAAACCCGCTGATGCTGCCGCCGATATACTCCGCCACACCATTGGAAATGTCATTTGCAGACTCCAGCATAATCCCATATGCCGCATCCCTTAGCGTCATCGTCTCTCCCGGCTGGATGCCAAGATGCGAGCTTCCCTCCTCAAGGTCATAGACAATCTCGGAAAACGTAATCTCATCGTCCAGATTGCAGTTCTCCACCAGAAGCAGCGTCGTCATAATCTTCGTAATACTCGCCGGATACATTTTCTCTGTCGCATTTTTGCTATATAAAAATGTCCCGCTGTCCATATCCAGAACGGTGGCTGACGCAGCCTCTATCTTGGGGCCCTGGGGCCAGTCCTTGATCTCATTCGACTCGATCGGATAATCGTATGATTCTGGAACCGGTTCCTCTGTTTCTTCCTCCTGCTGCGCTCCATCTTCTTCCGCAAACACAGCAAGCGGCGCACAGATCAGCAGGCAAAAAACGAAAAGCCCTGCCAAAACAGTCTTCCAGTTTTTCATTCTCTTTCTCCTCATATTCAATTGTTTTGCAACGCACAGCGTCAGTTTCCAGTATATGTGATCGTCTGAAAAAAAGCAAGCCATCCCGGAAAATATTCAGAAAATCTTCCACGTTCTACCACCAATATAGCGTAATCAGACAAAATTCGTCATCCGTATGATATTTGTAGTTCCACGTCGAGACCCCATTGATTTCCATCAGATACTGGCCCGGATCTGTCAGCATTCCATTCTCAAACAGCTCATACTTCGCCGTCTCATACGCCTCATCGCTGCCGAATTTCATCACGATATTCGCGTTTCCGTTCCACACGGAATTCATGAGCGCATTGTAAATCGTGTCATAGTCAAATGTCTCATAATAGCAGCCATTCCGTTTGTAGTAATTATAATCATCCGACGTACACGGCGGGAGCGGCACGGCATCCGACGGCACATGCGTCTTAAACAGCTCCGTCTCCGTGCAGCACAGATAATTATAATTGGTCACTGCCTCAGAGCCTTCACCATCCATCTGGTTGGCAAACACCGGATCGCCCCAGGTCACATCGACATAATAATAATTTTCCCCGATCCGTACCATGTTCCAGCCATGATCGCCGCCGTCCTTGATCGTCCCCGTGATGTACGTGCAGAACAGCCCCATCCGGTTCAGAATATACTGAAACGCCTTGGAGTAGCCTGCGCATACCGACTTCTGATACAGCAACACACTCTGGATATTCTGCGTATCGATCCCGTTCGCATCGTAATCGGTCAGATCGATGATATACTCATACACATATTTGATCTTTTCATAGTCCGAAGCGTCCGATGGGATCGAATAAATGCACTCATCCGCCGCGGCCTCCAGCTGCGCTTTCATCGTGCTGCGCTCTTCCACCGGGACAGTCGTCTCGCAGGTGTAGGAGACGACCGTCTTATCGATCCCGGACTCCTCGATCTGCGCACTCGTCCCGATCCAGAAGATCTCCGGATGATCCGCGAGCACTGCATAGTATGCCTTCCAGAAATTGTCTACGTCAATCTCCGATAAAAAGCTTCCAGAATCCTCATTTTTCATCAGATGCACATAGATTTCCCGGTATGCCTCGTGAAGCTCCTCCGGCAGGTGATTGTAATAATATTCCTCCACCTGATTCTCCACACCGGCTTCGAGCGCAGCCTCCTCCCAGTGTCCGGCTCCGCTCCCCTCCCACTGGTACTGTACCCGCTCTACCACGCTGCAGCCACTTAAGGACAGCATAAGGAGCGCTGCCAGGCCAAGGCATACGGATTTGCGTTTTACGTCACCCTCTTTTCTGATTGTTATGTTCTGTCTTATTTTTTTCATTCTCTGTCTTTCCTATACGATTTTCATCATCCTTTTGATGATGTTGCGATACTCGGTCGGTATTCCTTTACTCCCGGCCATCTGCGCGGATCTACCGCTCCCAGCGGTCGCACAGTTTATGAATCTCCCGCGCAAAACGCTCCAGATCCCGGTTCGCACCGCCCTCATTTTTCCGGATGACCCCGATGAGCCGCTGACCGGCTGCCACCAGTTTTTCAAACATCCGCGAGCTCTTTCCGGCGGCTGCCACTCTCTTATCTTTCTTGATGCGCACACCGTCCGGCTTTTCGAGAAATACGCCGTTTGCCAGATCGTAGACCGCCCCGGAATATGGCGCATAGGCCGAAAGCCCGAGCTCCGTCTGCAGCCGCTCGGCAAACAGATCACATACCGAATCCTCTCCGTGCACGACAAACACCTGCTGCGGCTTTTCCTTGAATGCCTGAATCCAGCGCAGCAACCCTTCCCGGTCCGCATGGCCGCTGATACCCGGCAGCCTGCAGATCTCGGCTTTTACTTCAATATCCTCGCCGAACAGCTTCACATGCTCCGCGCCTTCCAAAAGCGCCCGGCCCAGTGTCCCATGTGCCTGATAGCCCACAAAGAGGATCGTCGATTCCTTCCGCCAGAGGTTGTGCTTCAGATGGTGCTTGATCCGGCCCGCATCACACATGCCGCTCGCCGAGAGGATCACCTTCGGCTGTGGTTTTTCGTTGATCGCCCGGGAATCCTCCGCCGTGACCGACGTGCGCAATCCCTCAAAACCGATCGGATTGATCCCTTTTTCAATCAGTGCGATCGCCTCATCATCAAAATCGCTCCACATATGTTGCCGGAAAATATTGGTCGCCTCGATCGCGAGCGGACTGTCCACCCACACTTCAAAGCCATCATGTCCATGCACGAGTCCTTCTTCTTTGATGTGCCGGATGAAATACAGCATCTCCTGCGTCCGCCCGACCGCAAATGATGGTACCACAACATTTCCCCCGCGGTCAAATGTTCTCTGGATCACTTCTGCCAGCGCCGTCGCATAATCCGCAGGCGCATCGTGGCTCCGGTCACCATAGGTCGACTCCATCAGCACATAATCCGCCTGTGTCGGATACTGCGGATCGCGGATCAGCGGCTGATTGCAGTTTCCGATATCACCGGAAAAGACGATCTTCTTCTCCGTCTCTCCTTCTTTTACCCACACCTCAATGGACGAAGAGCCAAGCAGATGTCCCGCATCGATGAAACGAATCCGCATTCCCTCTGCGATCCGGATCTCCTCACCGTACCGACAGCGCACAAAACACCGCAGCACTCCTTCTGTGTCTTCCATATCATAGAGCGGCTGCACCATCTCCCGGCCCGCGCGCATGCCCTTGCGGTTCTTCCACTCCGCCTCAAACATCTGGATGTGTGCGCTGTCACGCAGCATGATCTCGCACAGATCAGCGGTCGACGCCGTTGAAAAGATCTGCCCCTGAAATCCCTCTTTATACAACAGTGGCAGTTTCCCGGAATGATCCATATGCGCATGCGTCAGCAGTACCATATCGATGTCCGATGGCTTTACCGGGAGCTCGGCATTCTCGTAAATATCCTCCCCCTGCTCCATTCCATAGTCAATCAGTACGCGCTTCTGGCACGCCTCCAGCAGATAACAGCTCCCCGTCACTTCATGTGTCGCTCCCAGAAATGTCAGTTTCATAAAATCCCCCGCCTTTCTACTCTGTGAAATTGCACCTGATTCTTTTCCCTGTCTTTATTGATATGTATTGATCTTTGGGAATGTCCCTGAACGCTCACGTTTTTCCTTTTCGCATTGATTTTACGACCCGCGGCGCCCGGATCTATTTCATACCTCTATATTAACACTGAATGTGCTTTTTCTCTATAGATAGTGATTATTTTTTATAGCGTAGCACTATGCTGATAAACGTTTCTTCATAAAAATCAAAAAAAGACATGCCGTCATAGCGTGTCTTTCTAAATTTGCTCTTATTATCTTCTATTATAATATATCACTATATAAATTAACCGGCATCTCCGCATCGGGGAGACCCTACTTCCCCGACGCAGATTTCCCTTTTGGGAGTGATCCGGTTTTCGTTTTGTTTTGTACGTGCGTGAATTCCAGATGCAACAGGATCTTCCTTTTTCCATTGGTCTTCACACGTTGTTCTTTCTGTTTCCTGGTTACACATTGCCGGCTCTATGCATCTCTTCCGTATGCCCTTCCCGGCTCCTATTCAGTTGTCCCCAGACGCGGAATCCATCCGCCCTGAAAGGTTGTCTGGCACGCTGCTTGCGGCTTCGCTTCACCCGGCCGCCGGTGAAAGCGCCTGTCTCATTGCCACCTGTCGGTGGAAACCCATTCCGCCGCAGCGCTGCCGTCCTCAAGTTGCACTCCTGCCCTCGTCCGTCTCACACAGCCTCACCGCGCATCCGTTTTCAAAATTGACCGCTCACGAGACAAGGCATTGATTGCTGCGCTGAGCTGCGGAATTGGGTGGGGTGGGGATGGGGTGGAAAGATCAAAAAGCAAGCGATATATGGTTACTGGAGCAAAGACTTATTTGATCCAGAGGCCATCGGTGTAGCTGGATGTACTTTCTGTTGTAGTACCCTTTATAGCAGTATGGCTACCTTTTACACGGTAATAATAACCACCCGTTACTGTATAGTTTTTAGAATTTGAAACGAAATAAGAATTTGTTGCAGTTTTAGGTCCAAGTGTATAAACTGTTACCCATGAATTTCCTACAAGCCGCTGTAAATATAATGTTACCTTAATTTGATCACAAGTTCTGTTTCCGCTAGTGCTCCCATATACATTTACACTACGATTTCCGTTATTACTTAATCTTCCATTTCCGTTCGAAAGGTATGTACCTCTTTCAATTAATTCTGACTGCCTAGAAAATCCTTCTACTACCGTATCTTCTGTAAGTAAAGATCCGTCTACAATTGTTCCCAATCGGTCATCTGCAGCCTGCACATTAATACTTGCCAAGATAAAACTAAATAATAAAATAAATACTAACCATTTGCTTTTTGTTTTCATCTACTGAAACCTCCTATTCGCTTATTTTAATAATATAAACGAAATAGTTTCCAGAGAATAACGCTATCCATCAAAAAACAATCAAATATTTTAAAATTTTTTTCATCTCAGCATAGTTTATAGAGCTCACACAATAATAGTAATTATCGTTATACCCAAAAGCTCCCACATATTTTTTTTCTCCTTCATATTCACTTTCCCGCAATGAAATCACTATATTTTGTTCTGTAATAATTTCTTCTTTTTCTTTAAATGCTTCGTCCATTTGATAATAAAAAACATTTTCTATTTTATTGCCAAACATATAAATTATAAATGTTATATCTTTATACTCATAAAAAACATTTGCACATAATGAACTAGAATCTATTTTATAAGACGAAAATTTCATTTCTTGCGGAATATACATTAGTTTAACTGGTTCAATACCTATTTCCTGTTTTATGTTTTCTAACGCTATTTCCTCATCTTCATTCCATATTCTTATTCTACTTTCGTCTTGTACAAAGTTATTTTTCATACCTGTTCCCAAGTTATCAAAAACAATGTCTCTCATTTGCAAAATCCACTGCCTACTTGCTTCGGTACTAAACCCAATCCCCCCAACCAGCACCAGCGCCACTACCGCCACACTCACATGCTTCAGCCGCCGGTTCCGTCTCTTGCGCTTCTCTTTCCACGCCTGCTCCTTCTTCTGCATCTCATATCCGAATGCCAGCGCTTCACGGTCGGCCTCGGAAAGCATGTCATATACGGCAGAGTTCTGCTGCTCTTCCTTCGCAGGTTCTGCTTCCGCAGCCATCTTTTCCTCATGTTCCGGTTTTTCCTCGATACTTGTTCCGGATGCTACTTTCTGCTCCTGATTTCTATTATTTGGTAATCCATCCACTACGACTTCCACAGAATCCTGCTTGTGTTCCTGTATCGTTTTTTCATCCGCTTTCAGCAACGTATCGTTCTCTTTTTTCTGTGCTCCGTCCTCATCCCCGATTTTCTTATTATCTATCGGTTGTAAATCATTCGCTCTTAATGTCGTTCCAGCCTTTTCGTTCTCGCCCAAATCTCCCTGTTTTTGAACCAGATCCTCATCCGCTTCCTTCGTCTCCTTATCGCCTTCCCAGATCCCCTTCGCCTTCAGCTCCTCCACGATCTTCCCGAACAGGTCATCGGACGCTCCGATCCCGATCAGCTTCGGATCTTCGTTCAGCTCCCGCTCGAGCCGGTCGGCTTCCTCCATGATGCTCTGTCTCAGGAAACGGTCCATTTCCGCATCTTCAAGTCCCTCCTGAAAGTCCGACTGCGTCGGAAATTGTGTGATTTTTTTTCCGCTGTGCTTCCCTTTCTCTTTTGTTTCTTTTTCCATTCGCTCCAGTCCCTTCTTGACTTTTTCCTCCTAACAGGTAAACTGTAGTTATCTCTTGTATGTAACCGAAAAGCGTTATTTCGGTTCGCAGCAGATCATGAAGCGGATTACGATGATCCGCCTGATTCGGTGACGGAAAATTCATTGGAAAGGAATCGCAAACACCCTTCCATCACCCGATTGTTTGCGGCCTGCAGGGCATGCATTGCTCCTGACAGGTCTGGTATGTTATCTATGAAACGAATCGTTCTTACCGGCGGTGGAACTGCCGGTCATGTCACTCCGAATATCGCTCTGCTCCCGCGCCTGCGCGAGCTGGGCTATGACGTACAATATATCGGCTCCTACGACGGCATTGAAAAAAAGCTGATCGAAGAGCTCGGCGTTCCCTATCATGGCATCGCTTCCGGCAAGCTGCGCCGCTACTTTGACTGGAAAAATTTTTCTGACCCGTTCCGTGTCATGAAAGGCTTCTTCCAGTCCAAAAAGCTTCTGAAACAGTTAAAGCCGGACATCATCTTTTCCAAGGGCGGCTTTGTCTCTGTCCCGGTCGTCCAGGCTGCCAAGCAGCTTCACATCCCGGTCATCATTCACGAATCGGATATGACACCCGGCCTTGCAAATAAGCTCGCGATCCCGGCTGCCACAAAAGTATGCTGCAACTTTCCTGAGACCGTTCCATATCTCCCGGCCGGCAAGGCCGTCGTCACCGGCTCACCCATCCGCGCGGAGCTGCGTTCCGGCAACAAGCTGGCAGCGCTTAAGTTCTGCGGCTTTACTGCCGAAAAGCCGGTACTTTTGGTCATCGGCGGAAGCCTCGGTTCTGTGGCCGTCAATCAGGCGATCCGCGGAATCCTCCCGGAGCTGTTAAAGACGTTCCAGGTCGTGCATCTCTGCGGCAAGGGTAATCTGGACCCTGCATGGAACAATACGCCCGGCTATGTACAATATGAATATATCCAACAGGAGCTGGCGGATCTGTTCGCACTTGCAGACATCGTCGTATCCCGCGCCGGTGCCAACGCGATCTGTGAACTGCTCGAGCTGCGCAAGCCGAATCTGCTCATTCCGCTCTCTGCCGCTGCCAGCCGTGGAGACCAGATCCTGAATGCGAAATCTTTTCAGAAGCAGGGCTTCAGCGAAGTGCTGCAAGAAGAAGAGCTCACACCGGAAGTACTGCTCTCCTCGATCCTCTCACTATATGAGAACCGGCAGAACTATATTTCTGCGATGGAGCACAGCACAGCCAGCAATGCCGTAACTACTATCACAGACATGATTCAGGAAATCGTTGGCTAAGTACGCTCAGGCAAAGCGGATATTCGCAATCCACTTCGCTTAATTCGGTTAAAAGGGGCTGTTGCAGAATCACATTTGATCTGATTTTCTGCGACAACCCCTTTTTCATTTTACACGAGCAGCACCCCAGTAGTCATGCATTCAGCTCTCCCGATATTCCGCTCCGTAATGTTTCCGGACATATGCCCTCGCCCGATACAGTCTGGCTCTGAGCACCATCACCGATATGCCCAGCCGCTGTGCCGTTTCCTCGTGCGTGCACTGTTCGACGCATAAAAGCATCAATATCTCATACCACTGCTCATTCACTTTTCTTACTCCTGCAAGAATCTTCCCCAGAAGTTCTCTGTGATTCATTTTGTCTTCGCAGATCGCAATACTCTTTTCCTGCAGTGCTCCGCTGACTTCCCTCACCTCGCCAATCGGCGTCTCCAGAAAAAGCTCTTTTCTCCGCTTATTTTTTCTCAGATAATCGATTATTGCATTCCGCGTACATCGCATCAGCCATGCCTTTTCAAAATCAGGTGAAACCCGATCCATATATTCGTAATACCGCACGAATACTTGCTGACAGATCTCCTGTGCTGCCTGATAATCTCCCGTCTCGTCTATCACAAAACGCATGACCAGATTTTTATATTTGAGGAAACACGCCTCAAACCGTTCATCTCTAGTCATCCTTCTCTTTCCCTTTTCTGTAAATTTGACCTACTTCTGGAACAGTTTCAGCACTTCATCCCGATCTTCATCGGTCAGATGTCCTGGCTCCCAGCCCACATTGACGGTATCTCCGCTGTAGCGCGGAATCAAATGCATATGGAAATGCAAAACCGTCTGTCCTGCTGCTTCGCCATTGTTCTGTACTACATTCAATCCGTCTGCATGCAATCCTTCCTTGAGGACAGCTCCCAGCTTCTTTGCAAGCGTCAGTGCCTTCGCTGCTGTTTCATCCGGCAGTTCAAACAGATTTGCTGCGTGTGCCTTCGGCAAAATCAGCGTATGTCCCTTTGCAGCCGGGCCCAGATCCAGAATCGCCCGGAATGTATCATCCTCATAGACCGTTGCTGACGGAATCTCTCCATTTGCTATCTTACAAAAAATACAATCATTCTCCACTTTTAATCCTTCCTTTCCGCATAACCGCGTGAGTTTCTGTCGATGTTACCATTTTCGGCATTCGACACAAGATACTACTATATTAAGGAGGCTTTTATGAATTGTCAACAAAATATCGCTTTATTTTCCTATCTTTTTTCATCCTTTTTTCCACATCTTGCGACGAAAACCGACAAAAGCACACCGCACAGAAAGCCTCCGATGTGTGCATATCCGTCAATTCCAGACTCGGTAAATCCCTGCGCGATCGAAAGTGCTGCCATCAAAAGCAGTCTTTTCCCGGAAATTTCTTCCACATCGCCCTTTTTACGCAGAACAAGATATACCAGTGCCCCGATCACTGCGAACAGCGCACCGGAAGCCCCGGCAGACACCGCATAATTCTTCTGGCGAATCGCAATATAACAGGAGAGCACGTTTCCTCCTAGGCCACCCAAAAGATAAATCATCAGATAACGGACCGGGCCGACTACCCGCTCCAGTGTATCTCCAAGAAAAATCAGAAGCAGCATATTTCCGATCAGATGCTCCACTCCAAAGTGCAGAAACATCGCCGTAAACAGCCGGTACACCTCTCCTTCTTCTACCAACGGCGCAAAGCATGCCCCGTGTGCGAGCATAAACTGCGCGTCTTCCGTATTTCCAATGATACTGAATATCACAAAGACAAGGACATTGATCGCCACAATGGTAAGGTTTGCTTTTTTTCTTGTTTTCAAAAATGCAGTCAGCTCATTCATCGCTTTTCGTTCCTCTCGATTTCCTATTATTTTATTATATACTGCCCGCATTTATAAAAGCAACCTCTCGTTTTCTTTTTCCCTGCACTTGCATTTCGAACTGTTTTTTTGTATGATGAAGCAATTACAGGTAGCCGGATGGTTTGGTCTGAACGCTATACATTTTTTACCTATTCCTGCATAGTCGGAGGTCGATGATACTATGACAAATACAACAAAAGAAGCCTACATCAAACTTGTGGAAGAAATTTCCCTGAATGCATGGCCATCCCATAAGATAGAGCTTTATGACGGATGGCTCATCCGTTTTTCTCATAATTACACGCACCGGACCAACAGTGTGACGCAGGTCGGCACATCGCTGCTCCCGATCGAAGAGAAAATCCATTACTGTGAGGCCGTCTATGCCAACTACCATACGCCGTCCATTTTTAAGATCAGCCCCCTGATCGCCCCCTCGTTCGATGAGCTGCTTGCCGGGAAGGGCTACGAAATCCAGCATGTCACGGAAACGATGACGATGGAACTGTCGCAGTTTCACCCTTATCCGTCCGTCTCCGCAGAATATGAATACTATGGCCGCAATTCCGGACTGCCGTCGTTTGTCGTCTATCCGGACGATGTGATCGTCCAGCTGCAGGATCGCATCACAGATGAATGGATCACCTCATTGTTTCGGCTAAACGGCACGACAAACCCGACGCTTCGCCGTATCGTCCCATCCATGTTCAAAGCCATTCCAAAAGAAACCATCGTCGCCAGCATCGAGATCGACGGACGAATGGTCGCCTCCGGCCTTGGCATTCTGGATCGGGGACACGTCGGGCTCTACGCCATCTACGTCGATGCAAGCTGCCGTCACAAGCATTACGCCCGTGCCATCTGCAGCACGATTCTGAGCGAAGCACAGAAAAAAGGATCCACGCATGCCTATCTGCAGGTCGTACAGGGCAATACTTATGCAAAGTCCCTTTATCGTTCGCTTGGATTCGAAGATCTGTATACTTACTGGTTCCGCGCAAAAGCAAGCATCCCAACGTAAGGGAATCGCTCAAGCGCTCAAAACGGCGTATGCGCATGAACCGCCCGGTACTGAATATCTGCAAAAGCAATCCGTGCGCCTTCGGTAAAGCTGCGCAACTCCTGCGGCTCTAAATGTTCTCCGTTTAAGAACGTGCCGTTCCGGCTGTTCAGATCACGGATATAGCCGATTCCTTTCCGGTATTCCAGCCGTGCATGAATCCGGCTGACCGTCGACGCATTCAGCAGCACCTCACACTGCCCCTGCAGCTTTCCGACTGTCACCGCATCTGTTCCAATATAAATGTCCGGAAACACCTGTGGATCTTCTCCTGCATTTCCTTCCGGCTGAATATAGATGAGGCGCATTCCGCACGGCTCCTGCACATCCGTAAGGCAACGTGTCTCCTCGATTCGATCTTCTGCAAAAAGATCTTGCTGCACTCCCGGACTCTGGTACATCTCCCGCCGAAGCTGCCCATACTCCTCCTGCTCCTCTTCCTCCTCTTCTTCCTCCTGCCAGATGCCATGCTGTGCCATTCCGTTTTCTTCCTTTTTCCGCTTCCACAGGCTGTTTGCCAGCAACTCGCCGGACAAAATGAGGAAAAAGCAGCCTCCTGCTTCCGTCACATTTAAATATCCATAATAGAAAACGATTTCCAGTACTGCAAACAACAGTAAGGACGTCAGCAGTACTGCCGGATGCACGATCCGAAACATGTTTCGCTTCTTCTTTTTCTCTGTTTTGCGCTCCCGGTGGATCACGTTCGGAATCTCTTCTGGCGCTGCGGTCCTCTTATCCTGACTCTTCGCGCGCTTTTCTCCAAATCCATGTTCAGAGTCTGTACCGGTTCCCTGTACCTGAGCATAAAAAACACGGTCCGCTTCGCTGTCTTTCATCCCCAAATTATTCCGCTCCTCCCTGACCGTCTTTTCGTCAGGCATCGACCCTTTTTCGCCCATCTTGCAGTCTGTGAGAAGTTCCTGCAGCATCCTTGAAAGGCTCAGGTTCTCTTCCTGCGTCCGGGCGTAAAAGCGGTACCCAAGCTCTACGGCCGCCGGATCCTGATGGTTCAGCCGTTTCAGAAAAAATTCTGCCAGCTGCACAATGGATATCTCCGCCTCCTTCTGCGGCACATAGCAGAACCAGATCCCCCGGCCATCCGGATCCGTAAAAATATACTGCGGATCAAACAGCAGCTGCTCCGGACTCAGTAAATACCGCTGCAGCATATCCAGATGACCAATGATTCCCATCAGCAACTGCACCATTTCCTCATAGCCAATCCGCCTTCGCTCATACAGGCTCGCTACCGTCTGCTTCCCGGTAATCTCATAATTCAAATACAGCTTCCCGTCGGTGCGCGACCGGTGAAACGGCAGCAGTCCAGGTATCCGGTTCTGCTCCACCATCGGAATACAATAATCATTTTCAACTGCCTCCTCCTGCCCCTCGAGTACCAGATAATTGTTCTTCAGATCCCGCTTAAATTCTGCTTTCACCGGCTGCCTCCATCCCTGATGCGCATAATGCCTCTCTGTTTTCGAATCCAGTCAGACGGATTCACGGTATGTACCTGCCAGCTTTTTGCGATTTTCAGCTGATTGTTAGACAGATAACGCATCACCATCCCCGGAACCGGACAGACTGCCGTATACCGTGCATAGACCTCTGAACTTCCAAATGCCACATGCCCCTGACTGTTTCTGCTCCCCATAAGCCGTTCCTGGCCCGCCTGTTTTCGTACCTGCTCTGCTGCCACTTTTCGCTCATTCTCCGTCATGTAGTTGCTCCCCGCCACTGCCGTTTCGCAGGCAAAGCTCTGCAGGATTCCACCGTCATGCACATAAAATGCCAGAATCAGGAGCGCCGCCAGCACAAACAAAATCACTGGAAAAACGAGTGCCGCTTCTACCGTATAGCTTCCCTTCCAGGATGCCCGCCCTTTTAGCCAGACGAGGATCCGTGTTTTCTTTTCTGCTTTTTTCATCTCATTTTTCATTTTCTGCATCTCCGGTCTGTTTCCTATCGTTTTCTTTCTGGTTTATTCTCGTCTGCCATATTTTATACACCACATAGTAGCTGCCACACCCACGCCACCAGCAGAAACGGCACAAATGGCAATTCTTTTTTCTTTCCTCGGTGCCGAATAAGCCGCACAGATGCCGCCACACCGGCTAAAAAGAATGCGGTCAATCCCATTCCAATGCATGCCTTCCATCCAACGGACAGGCCGCATGCAAGGATCAGCATCGCATCCCCATATCCGATCCCCTGATGCGTCGTCCATGCCAGCAGCAGGCAAAAGGCTCCCGGCAACAGATCTGCCACAAACCAGGACATCCCACCAGGCATCCCTGTCGCCAGATATCCTGCCATTGCCAGTCCCAGATACAGCATCACGATCCACCGATACACCTTTCTGTTACAAAGATCCGTTCCTGCACAGATCAGCAGCACTGCCGTCGTCACCCATTCCTGTCCTGACACCCGCTCTCCCTTCCTGCAAGACCCGCATTGCTCCACACACAGCATCCCGACATGTTCCACACACCATCCTGTCATCTATACTTCATTCTCTGTCTCTTCTCACGTCCCCGCGCACTTCCTGCATGGACGCAGGTCACAGTCCTCCAGCGATACCTCTTCCACCGTCCGCTTCAATCCGCTGCAGGAAAGGCTGCTGTGGTAGCGATTTCCCTCTCCGGTAATATAGACGCCCCCTACATGTTCGGCGTGACAGCGCTCACAGGCATGATACTTTTCTCCATTCTTATTGCGCAACTGCCCCACTGTCTGGGCATTTACCTCACGAATCGATAATTTCAAATGCGTACAGGACGGATCCGTATGGTAGACCTTCCCGGTCACGGCTACATAGACCGTTCCTCCCTCTCCTTTTGTGCCTGTGCTTCCATCCACATGATAGATCCCTTCCCGCCCGGTCCATGCCCGTACCCGGACTTTTTGCAGAAATGTGATCCGCGGCAGATATACCCCCGCCACTTTCTGCACCTGGTACGTCATACGAAGCTCCAGTACATTGGAATCTCCTGCCATCTTCCCTCCTTCGATTCGCAGATTCTTTGCCACATGGCTGTTTCCGGCTGCCGCATATACTCTGCTTCGGATGGCCCCGGTACTCATCTGCCGAAGCACAGTGCCTGCTCCGGCGGCATCTCCTTCTACCGAATACGCCTGCACGGCCTCCTGTCTGCCCGCCTCCGCCAGCGCCGCCCCATAGCAGACGGACGCCTCCATAGCCAGAGCATACTGCAATACGGTAATCATAAAAAACAAAACTATTGGAACTACCAGCGCTGCTTCCACGGTCAGTGTCCCCGCCCAGCATTTCCATCCGGTAGGCGGAGCAAAAAAGAATGCTCTTATACTCTTTAGAGAAATAATGGGGGGAGAGAGCTTTTCCTTTCTATAATTTAAAACTTTCAAGTAGGATAACTGACGATCAGAATGATTTTGCGCGCACTTCTGATCCGATTTTGAATATAAAAGCATTCTTTTTCACCCCGCCTTCTAATAGGCAATACTTCCGCTTTGCCAGATTTTTGTTCCACCAGCTCCCAGTCCGAATACTGCCTGTGGAAGACTGTAAAACACTGGACGGCAGCTCCATTCTGCTCTTGTCTTAATCGCTACGATCGCATTCTGCGCCTGAAAGCCTTCGCTTCCATCCTGCTTTTGCAGCCGGTATTGGATCAGATCCAGTGCTCGCAGCTTCAGATCCGACCGCTTGCACATCTGCAAAAGAATCCGCAGGTAGTCGGTGTAATCCAGTCCCTCTTCCGCTTCACTCCCATCCACATGTTCCAGAATCCTTCCAAGTGATCCCAGCGTCTCAAATGACAGCCGCCAGGAAGCAGCATCTTTAAAAAGCGGGATCTTTCCGCCTGCCAGCAGGATCCGGACATCGAGCAGGCTCTCTCCATAGGCCAGTCCAAGCAACAGTGCATGGCGCATCGCTTCGGTCAGCGCCGGCATCCCAAACATACCGGTCAGTGCCAGTGCGAGCTCACCTGCCGCTCCATTTAGTCTTTGCTGTTGCAGACAGTACCGATAGTTTAGTCCTTCCCTCAGAAAAAGCAGTCGTTTGACAACATATTGCAAATTCTTCTGATCCGACGGTTTTCCACTGATCAGATATTCCACCTGATACTTCAGCTCTTCCTTCGCCTCTTTGCAGTAATTTGGAAACTGTATGAGAAGATATTCCCGAAACAGCGCGTCTGCCGCCATGCCACGATTTTTCTTTTCCAGCTTCAAGGTCCCATTTTGCAAATGCTTTCTGGATGGCAGTGCACCGGTCGGAATCGTCGTCTTGGAAACATGCGTACCACCCGTGACCAGAGATAACGTTCCCCGCCGTTTCAGACGACCAAGTGCCGTAAGCGGATTCTTCACTGGAATAGCTGCTGGTGTATCATCGTTTACCGGATGGTCTTCGGATTCTGATGCCTCCGGTTGCTTTTCCTGCTTTTTCTTTTCTGCTTCCAGTGTATCCAGTCTCTTCTCATTTTCCTCCTGGCTTCGCTCATACCGCTCTCCAAACACTTCCAGCTCGCGTATCGTTCCGGTATCTGTCTGCGGAATCTTATGAGCTAAGAGTTGCGGGGTTGCTTTCATATACGCGACTGCCTGCTGATAAAACGGCTCTCCCTGCTCATCCGTCAGCAATGCATAGCCCTGAATCTCACAGTCCGTCAGCATCAGCCTCCACGGATCGAATAATCCAGTTCCGCCTTTTCCGGACAACGGATCGGTATTCTCTTTCAGATAATACCGCAGTCTCCCTTCGGATTTCTGAATCTGAAAACTGCCACTCCCGCCGGCACCATCCAGCGCGAAGATCTCAAACTCTTCCAGTAAATTTTTCTCGTATTCTGCCAGTACAGAAAAATTCGCCACCCCTTCCAGACTCGCTGTCTGCGCTTTTGCACCCTGCATCCTTACCGCCTCCACGACCGCCAGAAGCACGCACAGTACCAGCACTCCGGTCAGGCTGAAAAAAACCGTCACCGATCCGCGCCACGTCGTTTGTTTTTCATGCCGCAACATTCTCATACCGTTCCGCTCTGACTTACAATCTTGCCAAAAATACTCGTCACAAGACTGGTCAGCTGACTTTTAAAAATCAGTACCAGACTGATCAGCACGACTAAAATCAAGATGATCTCTACTACCCCGACGCCATCTTCTTCTTTTAAAAATGCCTTAATCTGTCCCATTTTTTCTCCTTTCCGTTTTTTTCATTCCATCTTCCATCTGTTTGATTCGGTTAAAAGGACAAAAACGCCGGAACCATCAAAATGACAAGCACAATCCCCAGCATCAGAAGCATTGGAAACAGCAGTTTTGTCCCTGCTTTTTCGCCCAGCTTTCTTGCGTTATTTTTCCGCTCTGTAAAAGATGCCGCCGCCTCCTGTTCGAGCATCGCATTTAAGCCCTTTGTCCCTTTTCTCAGATTCTGTGAGAGCACGGTGCCAAGCCGGATATATTCCGGTAGCTGGCAGCGCCTTCCGAACCGTTCATAAGCTTCTGCTTCCGCAATTCCACTCTGCATCTCATAGCAGGCACAGGTCAGCTCTTCATATACATACCGAATCCCGTTCTTTTTCCGCTCATATTGCCCGGACAGCCTCCAGAACGCGCCTTTCATGCTCATCCCTGCTCCAAGCAGCATCGCAAGCTTCCACATCAGATCCGGATAGTCCAACAACAGTTGTGCCTGTCGCTCCTTTGCCTGCCGATGGATTTGCTGATCCATTCCGACCCAGATCACAAAGATTGCAAGGAAGGTCACCCCAAACACCTTTGGAACCGGGTTCTCTTTGTCGTACAGCCAGTGCAGCTGCCTTCCGTCAACCTCCGCCGGGAGTTCTAATACCGCTTCACTTCCATGTTCCGAATCCTCGCGGGACAGTTCGTTTAATATCGATTGATGGAGCTGCTCCTCCTTTGGCATCTCCTGCGGAAAGACCTTCGCATACGCCGTATACAAGGCTTCCTTTCCGCCGCAGGTAAGAGTTCCCTGTATCTCTACCAGCACGCCATCTACATCCTCCGATCCAAGCAGTCGCCCGCTCTCATCAATCACCCCATACGGAACCGTCGTCCAGCCAATCTGTACTGCTCCGTCCTCCAAAGTCTTTGGAAATGCCAGATCCTGCCGCACCTCATCCAGAGAGCTGTTTGCCCCCGGCAGCATTTCATCCAGAGTCAAAATAGCCGCGTCCAGATGTTGCTGTTTTTCTGCTTCTGTATAGGCCCGTTCCCGCACCGTTATCTCAAATGTCTGCACCTCCTCTCCGTCGATCTCTGCCTCCAGTGCTTCTGTCCTGTTTCCTTCCCCATAAGCAGGGCGCTGCAGCCTCTGATCCGGCACATCTTCTTTTCGAAGCATACTCCATCCAAAGCTGACCGCCGCCAGAAGAAGTCCGACCATTCCCGCTGCGAGCACATAGCATATCTTTCGAATCCAGTATGCCCGGATCGTCTCTTTTCTTCCGACCTGCAGCGCAGCAAGCTCCTGCCGCAGCGCCCCGCCTCCCTTTTCCGGCTGATCCAATTTCAGGATGTCTACCAGAAACGCACCCGTTTTTCTCCAAAAGCATGTAAGCACAGCCACTTCTATACCTCAATTCTCACAATTTTCTTTCCCCACAGATACGCCACGGCATAAATCAGAAGGCAGACGGTCATCACCGCCCTCCCGGTCAGATTTCCATACATACCGGACAGAAACTCCGGTGAAGTCAGACGTACATACAGCAGGATCAGCAATGGCATCAGGCTCATCACTTTCTGCTCTGTCATCTTGCCGGTCAGCACGGTCTCAATCTCCGCGATCGTCTCCTGCTTCTGCCGGATACACGAAACTGTATTGCGGATCACATGCAGCAGATCGCCGCCTGTACGCTTTGCTGTCAGGAACACCTCTGCAAAGCTTTGCAGATCCTCCACCTGGCTTCGCTCTCCTAACTCCTGCAGCAGATCCTCCACACTCCGGTTCCGGTCCAGCTGGAATGCCAGATTCCGAAATTCCAGTACAATAAACGCATCGCGCGGGTACAGCTTTTCCAGCTCCTTTGCCGACGCGCGCACCGCATTCTCGACGGAATACCCGGACTGAAGCGAAGCTGCCATCATCTGGATCGCATCCAGGAACTGTTGCTGCATTTCCTGCCTGCGCCTCCTGCGCAATGTGTTTTTCTGCTCCTGCAACATCCAGAACATTCCCGGAAGCAGCCCGATCGCACTTATGAGGGAATCATAAAACAGCCAGCCAAGCAGCAGGATCAGCGCCAAATCGGCTGCCAGGTATCGTCCCACATCTGCCCGGCCCATTTTGGTATAAGGGTGCTCCTGCTGGCGGCTGCTTATAGCTGCAGCCCGGCCCGTTCGAGCTTTTCGCGCCGCCGTAGCGCCTCCCGCGCGACCAGCCTTCCGCACACTTTCCCGCATGCATCCACACCTTCCTCTACGAACTCGTATAACACCTGCGTCCGGATCTCTCCCAACTGCGGATCGTATCCGAGAATTTCCAATATCTGCAGTACCTTTCTTGTCTTATCACGCAGCCGCCCCAAATGGACGATCAGATCAATGCCGGAAGCGATCTGTCTCCGGATCGCCGCAAGCGGCATATCAAAATCCATCAGCGCCATCGTCTCAATTCGCGAGAGCATATCCTGTGGGGTATTCGCATGTCCGGTACTGAGAGATCCGTCATGACCGGTATTTAACGCCTGCAAAAGATCAATCGCCTCTGCTCCCCGGATTTCTCCGATCAAAATTCGATCCGGACGCATCCGAAGGCTCGCACGGATCAGATCCCGGATCGTGATCGCAAGCTTTCCCTCTGTATTCGCATTGCGCGCCTCCAGCCGTACCAGATTCGTGACGCCCTGAATCTGCAGCTCCGCGTTGTCCTCAATCGTGATAATCCGCTCATCCTTCGGGATAAAGTCAGACAACGCATTTAGAAACGTCGTCTTGCCAGATCCGGTACCACCAGATATAAAGATGTTATACCGTGCGCATACCAGCAATCTCAGCAACGAAGCCACCTCTGCCGGGATACTCCCCCAATGGATCAGTTGCTCCATCCGGATGGCCCGATTTGGAAAACGGCGGATCGTGATCACCGGGCCGTTTAAAGCGACCGGAGGCATCACAATGTTCACGCGCTCACCGTGTTCCAGCCTGGCATCCACAATTGGCACAGATTCATTTACGATACGGTTGCACCTGCCGACGATCTGCTGTGCGATATCCTGCAGCTTTTCTGCCGATCCGAAACGCTTTTCCCAGCGCGTCAGTCTGCCACCTCGCTCGATAAAGATCCCGTCTGTCCCATTTACCATGATCTCCGTGATCGTATCATCTTCTAAAAGTTCCTGCAGGATGTCCAGTCTCCGGATGGAATTGAACAGCTCTTTTCGCAGCGCATACCGCTCTGCCAGCCTCATGTAATGCTCCACGCTGTCGTCCAGAAGCAGTTCATCGATCCGCCGGTAGATTTCCTGATCCCCGATCTCCCGGTACTCCTCAAGACTTTCTAACAGCCGTTCGCGAAGCATGCGGAACTTCTCTTCATTCATTTTCTTCCTCCCACAAAAGCCGACGCACAAAAGTCCCGGTCTCGCCCCATACCAGCTGCTGGATCAGATCCGGGCCATTTGGATCCAGCTCCGTCTGTGGCACCTGAAGCTTTTTCGTCTTCTCGAGGATCTCCTGCTGCTCCATCATCCGCAGCAACTTCTCATACTGAGAAAGCTTTGCCCGCGCGATCCGGTCTGTGGCGACCGGCATATAGATGCGTTCACACCGTTGCAGCAGCTCAAAGAGCCCTTCCATCTGACTGCCCAGATCCAGCAAAATGACATCGTACTCACAGTACTCCATGATCCGTTTCAGAATCAGCAGCCACTCCTCACCAGTCACGCCGCTGACATCTGCTGAAAAAAATGCGGGTGGCACATACTGCAGTCCATGAAACGACTGAATGATGGAATTTAACTTGTACACAAGATTCTCTTCTTTTTGTCTGGCAAAGTAAATCAGATCCGTCAGGTCGGTACGATAATGTGTCCCGAACAGCTCTTCGAAGCCAGAATATTCCTCCAGGTTCAGATAGAGCACCTGCTTACTCTCTGCCAGAATCTCTCCAAGAGCCAGCGCAAACGCCGTCTTACCACTCCTGGCCACAGGGGAATAGATCCCGATCAGCTTCGTATCGGTCACCGCCGGGAACAGATAGGTGTTCGGATTCGCCTCCGCATAGTACTCCATCACCTCACAGATAAGCTGATCCGACGACTGATATTTATAGACAAACGGATACTCCTCCAGATTCAGATCCTGCAGCTGCTCTCCCTCCGAGAGTATGACGATCCGCCCGATCGGCAACTCCCGGATCTCATTACACATCGCGCGTGTAGAGATCAGCAACAGCTCAATCGGCTGCTCTCTGGCAAATTCCTGCAGGCTCTCTACATTCGTAAAAGCCTGCACCTCAAACGGTGTCGTTCGTTTCCCATTCAGATAGTCTGTCAGATTGCAGGCGTAAGACGCATCCAGATCACAGACCGCAAAAATATTCTTCTTCAAATCCATCCTCCCATATAGCACAGTACACTCGCCAGAATCGGCAAAGAGAAGCAGATCCTGCCCGCCTTTTCTACGCCATCCAGATAACTCTTCCAGCGCCGCTCTTTTACATATGTCTCCGTATAGTGCATAAAATACCCGAGCCGCTCTGACCACAAATGTCGCTTCCACAAAATCCACGCGGACCAGACCGCGCCAAATACGGCTGCCCAGGTCATACACCTCAGCAAATCCATCGCTCCCAGAAAGCCCCCTACCACGCAGAACAGCTTAATATCTCCTGCTCCGAGCATCCGAAAGTAAAACAGCAGCCCCAGCAAAAGAAGCGGTAACAGACTTCCGCCCAGGAATAATACAATTCCAGCGGCTTTATACTGCACAATCTGGCACAGCAAGCCCGCAAGCAGCCCTCCCACAATCAGCTGATTCGGGATCCGTCCGGATCGAAGGTCTCCCCATGTCGCCGCCATCACAATGCCAGAGAGCATCCATCCTGCAATTTGCCTCATGTTTCATCATCCTTCCCTCCCTTTTATTTCACTTATTACTTTTATTTTTCATCTTTGTATTGTGTAGTATATCACTTTTTAGTATTTTGTAAAGCATTTATGATACATAAAAATAAGTTTGTGTGATCCGCACAAACTTTGTTCTTTTTCTCCCTTCTGTTTTTATATATAATTACATATTGTTTATAAAATATCTCTTATTTTATGTTGTCACTGCTTTTTCTGTCCGCAAAAAGGAACCCAAACAAAAAAAGCCCACGCAAAAAGCGTAGACAAATCGTAGACAAAACGGCGGCTACCTTCCGGTAAACCGCCGTTTTTATTCCTGCAGGCAACCATTCTGATTGCAGCCCTGCATAAATATTGAATTTTATGCACTTTTAGATCTGCTGGTCCATATACTTCATATAGCTCACGACCATCATCGCGATCTTAAAGGTCAGCGCATCGTCAAATTTCCGGATATCCAGACCGGTGCTTTTCTGCAGCTTCTCCAGCCGGTATACGAGCGTATTCCGGTGAATGTACAGCTGACGGGCCGTCTCGGATACGTTCAAATTGTTCTCAAAGAACTTGCTGATCGTCGTCAGTGTCTCCTCATCGAACGAATCCGGCATTGTCTCAGTAAAGACTTCCTTCATGAACATCTGGCAGAGCGGCACCGGCAGCTGATAGATCAGGCGTCCAATACCGAGCGTATTGTAGGCAATAATGGACTTCTCCATGTAAAAAATCTTGCCGACATCCAGTGCCATCTTCGCTTCTTTATAAGAGCGGGACACCTGACGGATCTCATTGACAATCGTGCCATAAGCAATCCGCACACTGGACATAGCCTCCGTGTTGAGCATATCCCGCAGCATTTTTGCCGTCTGTTCTACTTCCTCATAGTCATCCTGCTCCCGGAGCTCCTGTACGAGGATAATACTCTGCTCATCGACCGCCGTGATAAAATCTTTCGTGTGGCTGCAGAACAGTCCCTTGACGATCTCCATTGCTGTGTTGTCTTTCTCATATTTCGTCTCGATCAGATAAACGATCCGGCGCACCTCGGTATCGATATGAAGCTTTTTCGCACGGTTGTAAATATCGATCAGAAGCATATTGTCGAGCAGCAGGTTCTGAATGAAATTGTTCTTATCGAACCGCTCTTTGTAAGCGATGATGAGATTCTGAATCTCGCTGACTGCTACCCGTCCGAGCATATAGGCATCCTCAGCGGTGCCTTTGGATACAAGAATAAATTCCAGCGCCTTCTCGTCATAAATCTTGAAAAAATGCGCATCCTGTACGACCTGACTGTCCGCCGGAGAATCCGCGAACTGAACGACTGCCTGCGGAAGTATAAAATCCGGCTGCATTGTCGTGGCTACTTCATTTCCTTCCGTATCCATTACGGCAAAGTCGACCCGGGTAATGCCATGTAATTCATCAATGGTATTCTGTAAAATCTGGCTTGAAATCATTATTTCACGTCCTTTTCAAAGTATTTGGGCAATCATACAAATACTATAGACTATTTTTCAAAATTTGGCAATGTGGAAATTCGAAAAAAAGCCCGCAGCGTGGCAGGCTTTTCCTCTCTTTTTCCTATGTATCAGAACTTAAATACCGCTACTCCGTAGGCCGGCAGATCGTATGCAAAGGAATATGGTCTTCCGTCACACTCGCTCTTTACTGCCTTGTATACTTCCGACTGCTCCTTTCCACTTCCGCCATACTGGAACTCATCACTGTTCAGAATCAGGCGGTACTGTTTCCTGCGCGGGACGCCGACCCGGTAATCCGGTCTCGCCACCGGCGTAAAATTGATGACAAAGAGCAGATTGTTTTTTCCATCTGCCGAATGCCGTACAAAGCTGAAAATACTCCGGTATGCGTCGTCCGCATTGATCCACTCAAATCCTTCTGGCTGGCAGTCCAGCTCGTACATTGCCTTATTTTTTGTATACAGGTGCTGCAGCGCAGCTACATAACGCTGCAACTGCTGATGCTTCTCCTCCGCCAGCAGATACCAGTCAAGCTCCCGCTCCTCGCTCCATTCGCGCAGCTGGCCGAACTCCTGTCCCATAAACAAAAACTTCTTGCCCGGATGCCCCATCATAAAGGAATATCCTGCTTTCAGATTCGCAAACTTATCCTCGTACTCGCCCGGCATCTTATTGAGCATCGAACATTTCAGATGCACGACCTCATCGTGCGATAATACGAGTACATATTTCTCGGAATATGCATAGGTCATGGAAAACGTCATTTTATTATGGTTGTAACTGCGGAAATACGGATCCAGCTTCATGTATTCGAGGAAATCATGCATCCAGCCCATGTTCCACTTCATGGAAAATCCAAGGCCATCATCCTCCGGCTTGCCGGTCACTTTCGGCCATGCCGTCGACTCTTCCGCGATCATCATAATGCCAGGATAACGTCCCAGCATCAGGCTGTTCAGATGTTTGAAAAATTCAATCGCCTCAAGATTTTTATTTCCACCATACTTGTTCGGCACCCACTGCCCCGCTTCTCTTCCATAATCCAGATACAGCATCGAAGCCACCGCATCGACACGCAATCCATCAATATGGAACTGTTCGACCCAGTAAATTGCGTTTCCGATCAGGAAATTCTTCACTTCATTTTTTGCATAGTCAAATACCTTGGTGCCCCAGTCCGGATGCTCACCCTTACGCGGATCCGCATACTCAAACAGGCAGGTGCCGTCAAAGTCTGCCAGTCCCTGTGCATCCTTCGGAAAATGTGCCGGTACCCAGTCCAGAATGATACCGATCTTATGCTTATGCAGATAATTTACAAAATATGCAAAATCCTCCGGTGTGCCATAGCGGGAGGTCGGCGCATAATAGCCGGTCACCTGATATCCCCAGGAACCATCAAACGGATGCTCGGCAATTCCCATCAGTTCCACATGCGTATAGCCCATGCGTTTTACATAGTCGGTCAGCACCGGCGCCAGTTCGCGGTAATTGTAAAATCCTGGATCGTCCTCTCCGTGCGGATGCTTCTTCCAGCTGCCCGGATGCACTTCGTAGATCGAAATCGGACTCTGATCCGGCACAAATTTCTCCCGTGCACTCATCCATGCGCTGTCGGACCAGCGAATCTTGGATATGTCCGCAATCTTCGATGCAGTACCCGGACGAAATTCCGCAGAATTTGCAAACGGATCTGCTTTATACAGCTTCTGCCCATTTCTGGTCTCGATCAGAAACTTGTACAGTTCTCCTTCCCCGATGCCCGGCACAAACAGCTCATAGATGCCAAGCGGATCCCTGCGGATCATCTCGTGCGAGGTCTCATCCCAGTCATTAAATGTACCAATGACATGTACCGACTTCGCATTTGGCGCCCATACTGCAAATGCCGTTCCTTTCTTTCCCTGATACGTCATCGGGTGTGCACCAAGCTTGCGGAAAATATCATAGTGCGTCCCCTGTCCAAACAAATACTGATCCAGCTCTGAAATCAGATACTGTTCCTGTTCTTTTTTCTGTTTTGTACTGCCATCTGTCGCTGCAGTCTTTTTTCTCCCTGCCATCTTTGCCTTCTCCTTCTTTTTATTCTGCTACTCAATCCCCATAGAAGTCTGTTCCAAGATGTCCTCTTTTATTTTCTTACCGGAGCCAGAAGTGCGCTTCCACCTGCCGGAAGCTGCACCCGAATCCGTCCGTTTTCCGGTCTTACCGTCTCTTTACTCTCCAGATTTACAAATTCATCTGCCTGTACCGGAACCGGAATATACAGCTCTGCCGGATTTTCATCATTATTCACCGCTGTGATTACCGCTTCCTGATCCTTGATCCGCGCAAATGCATACTGCCGGTTCGTCAGCAACAGCTCCCGATAAGCGCCTTCTGCCAATACCGGATGCTCCCTTCTGCATGCTCCAAGAAATGCAAGATACTCGCAAAGCCCCGGGACATTCGGATGCTGCTCCATCTCTTCCAGTACCAGGTGCGGGCGAAGCGCCGGATCACCGCCGTCTGCCTTTCGTCCCTCAATCCCCCACTCAGAGCCATAGTACAGAGACGGCACACCCGGAAGTGTATACAATAGCGTATATACCGGCCGCAAATGCCGCTTGTCATTCAGCTTCGAATAAATACGGTCTACATCATGGTTATCTACAAATGAGTATAACACTCTTCCGCGATAAATGCCTCCGTTTTCATCAAATTGTCTGCGAATCGTATGCGCAATTTCAAAATAGTTGTGGTCATTGTGTCCGGAATACAGTCCCTTGTGCAGCTCGTAGTTCGTCACCGAATGCAATACATCTGCATTTGCCCAACGCGCATAATCGCCATGGATGACCTCGCCCATCAGCCAGAAATCCTGCTTTTCATTTCCGGTCATCCAGCGCATTTCCTTCATAAAATCAAAATCCAGACAGTCCGCACAATCCAATCGAATTCCATCGATATCAAATTCGTGAATCCAGAAGCGGATCACATCAAATAAATAATCCTTTACCTCACGGTTCTGCAAATTCAGATTTACCAGTTCAAAGCAGTTTCTCCACGCCTCATAGCCAAATCCGTCATTATACGGACTGTTCCATCCGAAGTTTACACCCTTATACCAGCCACAGTAGCGGGAACTCTCCCGATTTTTCTGAATGTCCTGGAAGGCGAAAAACTCACGCCCGGTATGATTGAACACGCCATCCACGATAATGCGCAGCCCCATCTGATGTGCCTCAGCCACAAACGTCTTAAAATCCTCATTGTCGCCTAGTCTGCGATCAACCATCCGGTAATCCTTCGTATCATACCCATGTGTCGTAGACTCAAACAACGGTCCGATATAGATCGCATCACATCCAAGCGCCCTGATATGTGGAAGCCATTTTTTCAGTTCGTCAAAGCGGTGTACCACTTCTCCCTCATCATTATGAAACGGCGCACCGCTCATCCCAAGTGGGTACATATGATAAAATACTGCTGAATCATACCATTTACTCATTGTTTTTTCCTCCTCAAACATGCCATTTTTATAAAATCATAACGATACCAGATTACGAGAAAATTCCATACATGAACTGCCGCACGACCGCGTCGATCTCTTCTGTGGCAAGCCTTTGCTCGGAACCTTCTTCAAATTTTAAAATCAGATAATGATTGATCGTTCCGATAAATCCAATGGCAAACTGTCGCTGACGCCCGTTCATATTCCCCAACTGATCCGCTGCCCGATCGAAGATCTGGACGACCAGCTCATAAAACTCGGCCACATACGGCTTCACCGCCAGATACGCCTCATTCTCTCGCGCAGAATAGAACAGTGCCATGAACAGCATATAAAACTCCCGATCATTCTCGAAAAAGGAACAGTAATTCCGCGCCAGCCGATACAGCACTTCCTCGATCCGGCTGTCCAGATTCGCCGTCTCACGAAGAACCTTTCGAAATTCCTTAAACTCTACCTCGATCAGTGTCTTCAGCAAACCAAGCTTGCTTCCAAAGTAATAATACAGAGTAGGTTTCGTAATGCCCGCGCGGTCTACAATCTCCTGTACACCAACTGCATCATATCCCTTTGAATAAAAAAGTGTCTTGGCACACTGCATAATCAATTCCCGATTTTCCACCTGATCACCTCTTCTTTCCGTCTCAACCTGAAAACGCTTGCGGCATGTTCCTTTTCAGCCTCATTATACCGTTCGGTATATAAAATGTCAACGGCTTTTCTTTAAAAGATCAAATGCTTTGGTCTGGCAGATATAAAAAGGTTCGTTTTCGATAAAACAAAAAAAGAACTCTCAGCTATCCTGCTAAGAGTTCAAAAGTCATGAGACACCCGGGACTCGAACCCGGGACAACTTGATTAAAAGTCAAGTGCTCTACCACCTGAGCTAGTATCCCATCTGTTTAACTAAACAGAATGCCCAGAACCGGAATCGAACCAGTGACACGAGGATTTTCAGTCCTCTGCTCTACCAACTGAGCTATCTGGGCATATAAAACAGTAAATAAATTACTGAGTTGCGGGAGTAGGATTTGAACCTACGACCTTCGGGTTATGAGCCCGACGAGCTTCCAGACTGCTCCATCCCGCGATATGAAATTAATGCTATCTGAAAGATCAGATAAATGGATGGAGGTGGATTCGAACCACCGAAGCAATTTGCAGCAGATTTACAGTCTGTCCCCTTTGGCCACTCGGGAATCCATCCAAAATAATTATTTAATTAAGCCGATGATCGGACTCGAACCGATAACCTGCTGATTACAAATCAGCTGCTCTGCCAATTGAGCCACATCGGCATTGGCCGGTCATTTCCAGCTTCATTTCTTTGAAGTGGGGCCTATAGGGCTCGAACCTATGACCCTCTGCTTGTAAGGCAGATGCTCTCCCAGCTGAGCTAAGACCCCATATTTTCAAAGAAACGACCCAGACGGGACTCGAACCCGTGACCTCCGCCGTGACAGGGCGGCGCTCTAACCAACTGAGCCACTAGGCCAACTAAAGGCATGTGCCTTCAAAACCACA
>JAQXGF010000065.1 GCA_029006155.1 Lachnospiraceae bacterium | reverse complement strand
CTACCACTACCAGATCTACACCGCAGGTGTGGAGACTGTGCTTGAGCGGGTGCGGGATTACCTGGACGATGCAGGCTTTGTCTATGTGTTTGAGCAGCAGAAGGAAGAATTTCTCCATATGCTGGCAAAGAGCAGACTGACATTTGTGACCCTTCATGAGAGTGAGCTTCGGGTGTATCCGGGAATGAGAAATGCGCTGGCCGCCGGGGATGGTGATACGGTGTCCTTGGAGGAGCTGAAGGATCAGCGGTTCATCCAGAATTATCAGGATGAATATGTCTCAATGGAAAACAGCGGGGAGGAAAATTTTTTAAGCTGGCGGGATCTGGATGTCGCGGTCGTCACGAACAGCGATTATATTATGGATAAGATGCTGAAAAGCAGTGATCTGGTAAATGTAAGCGGAAGCTATCTCTCCGAAGACCAGGATGCCAATTACGGGAAGCGGCTGGAACTGCCGGACGGACGCATCCGGTTCGGGTATGTGACACGAAAGGAGGAACCGCTGGATGATGGCGTGCGGGAGCTGATCCGGTATCTGGAACGGAAACTTTCGGCAGAACGGAAAAAGGAAGCGGTGGCGGAAGATACAGGAAAGCAGGGATGATATGATCAAATACATTTTAAAACGGTTTTTACAGCTGATTCCGATTCTGATTGGCATCACCTTCCTGTCATTTGGGATGATGCGTCTGGCAGGAGGCGATGCGGTCACGTATATGTATGACAATGCGGGGACGACCGTCTCCCAGGATATTATCGATGCGGCGAAAAAAGAATACGGGCTGGACCAGCCGTTTCTGGTGCAGTACGCAAAATGGTTTTCCGGAATGCTGACCGGAGATATGGGAGTGAGCTATGTGTCAAAGCAGGATGTGTATGAGAGCTTTGCATCGCGCCTTCCGGCGACCCTTTTGCTGACCGTCTCCTCGTTGATTACGACCATGCTGATTGCGCTGCCGCTCGGCGTGCTCTCCGCAGTACGGCAGAACCGCTGGATCGATTATCTGATCCGTTTTTTCAGCTTCATCGGGAATTCAATGCCGAATTTTTTTGCGGCGCTGGTACTGATGTACTTTTTTTCCATCCGCCTTGGCTGGCTTCCGGTCATCACATCCGGGAATACGGCAGTCAGCCTGATCTTGCCAACCCTGACGCTGGCAGTGTCTATGGCATCCAAATACACAAGGCAGATCCGGGCTACTGTCCTGGAGGAGCTGAATAAGCCTTATGTCGCGGGTGCACGTGCAAGAGGCGTGCGGGGCAGCGTGATTATCTGGAAAAATGTCATGCGGGCTTCGATGCTGTCGATTATTACGCTGCTTGCGCTGTCGGTCGGAAGCCTGCTGGGCGGGACGACGATTGTGGAGACGATCTTCATGTGGGATGGCGTGGGAAAGATGGCCGTGGATGCGATCACGATGCGTGATTATCCGATTATTCAGGCATATGTGGCGTGGATGGCGGTGATTTATGTACTTGTGAATCTGATCACGGATCTGATCTATCATTTTCTGGATCCACGGGTCCGGCTGGGAGAGGAAGAACGATGAAGACGGGAAAGAACCATATAAAAGGGAAGCTGATTTTTTTCTCTGCACTTGCCATACTGCTTTTGCTGGTGGCGGCGTTTGCCGAAAAGCTCTGCCCGTATGACCCGTATGCGCAGGATCTTCTTTTCGCGCAGAAGGCTCCTACACTGGCCCATCCGTTTGGCACAGACCGGTATGGCAGGGACATGCTCTCCCGCGTACTGGTCGGGAGTACGACGAGCATTTATGCGACGCTGCTGCTCGTCGCGATCGTGACGGCCGTGGGTACGGCTGTGGGCATTCTTGGCGGATGGTATGGCGGCGTTGCCGATACGGTGCTTATGCGGATATCGGATCTTTTTCTTGCATTCCCGAGCCTTGTATTTGCACTGGCGGTCGCCGGTGTCCTTGGCGGGGGAATCCAGAATGCGATCATTGCGCTGGCTGTGATTGGCTGGCCGAAGTTTGCCCGGCTTGCGAGGGGACTGACACTGGCCCAGAAGGATTCGGAATATATGATGGTGGCACGTCTGTCCGGAAGTTCCGTCCCGAACCTGCTGATCCGGCATGTACTGCCGAACATTGCAGGGCCGATTCTGGTCACGGCGGTGCTGGATATCGGAACGATGATGATGGAGCTGGCAGGGCTTTCCTTCCTTGGTCTTGGCGTAAAGCCGCCGATGGCAGAATGGGGCAGCATGATCAACGATGGCCGGAGCATGCTTCAGATTGCGCCGTGGATGGCGCTGGCACCGGGCTTTGCGATTTTTATTACGGTGATGATATTCAATCTGCTCGGAGATACACTCCGGGATTATCTGGACCCGAAAAATCATCAGAGTATCAGTTAGCCGATACAGACACATTTGTGATCATAGCTGTGAGCAGCAGCAAAGCGGGTAAGGGATGTCCGCGTTACATGAGATATCAGACAGACGGGTCGGCCGACCGTGTTGTTGATATAGACAGGTAAAGCAATAAGCAGTGGGTAAAGAGGCAGAGGAGAGCCACAGGACAGGGGTGGACTGAGGATATCCGCCTGAACAGAAAGGATGAACAAAGATGAAGAGAAGAATAGCAGCAGCAATTTTAACCGGTGTCATGCTGGCAGGTCTGGCAGCCATGCAGGGAAATGCGGAAGAGAAAACCTTTGTATACGGGACGACCGGATACGGAGAGTCGATGGGAGATGCCGGACTGAATCCGCATGACAATTATTCCGGCTGGAGTGCGCTTCGGTACGGGGTAGGAGAGACGCTGTTCAAATACAATGACAATATGGAAGTTGAGCCGTGGCTGGCAACCGATTATGAATTTGTGAATGATACAACCGTGAAGATCACCCTTCGGGATGACGTCACTTTTTCCAGTGGCCGGAAGATGGACGGGCAGGCAGTAAAGGAATGTCTGGAGCATCTGATCGAAGTACACGACCGTGCTCCGGCAGATCTGCAGATCGACCATATCGAGGCAGACGGACAGACGGTGACCATCTACACGAAGGAGCCATGCCCGGCAATTATCAACTATCTCGGAGATCCGTATGGCGCAATCATTGATATGGAGGCCGGCATTGATGGTGAGGCAGGAAATGCAAATGTGGCAGGTACCGGCCCGTATGTGGCAACTGCGGTTTCCCCGACCGAGATCACGCTGGAGAAAAACGAGAACTACTGGGGCGGAGAGGTGAAAGTCGATCACATCATTGTGAAATCCTTTGAGGATGCCAGTGCACTGAGCGCATCGCTTCAGACAGGGGATATTCAGGGAACCTATGGCCTGCAGTATGACAACTATGCACTGTTTGAAAATGATGACTATACGATCAATTCCGTTGCGACGAGCCGCTGCTTCTTCGGACAGTTTAATTTTGACCGGGAGATCATGCAGGATGATGCGGTACGGAAAGCGATCGAGATGGGAATTGATAAGGACGGTTTCTGCAATGTCATTATGCAGGGGCGTGGCGTTCCGGCCAAAGCGGCATTTCCGAGCAGCTTTTCTTATGGAAATGATGCAGTGACGACCGTATCCTATGACCCGGACGGGGCGAAAGCGCTTCTGGAAGAAGACGGCTGGGTGGATACCGATGGAGACGGGATCCGGGAGAAGGACGGCCAGAAGCTTGCAATCAGCTGGCTGACCTACCCGACCCGCCTGGAGCAGCCGAAGCTGGCCGAGTATGCACAGTCGACGTTAAAGGAAATCGGAATCGAAGTCGATGTAAATGATACGACGGATCACCGTACCTATGCAGGCAATGGGGATTTTGATGTGTATGTAAGTTCGACTACGACCGCTCCGACCGGAGATCCGGAGTACTTCTTTACGAGTACGGTGGTCGGTGCGAAGAATTATGGCAACTATCAGAATGAGGAAGTGACGGCTCTGGTAGAGAAGCTGCACCAGACCTTTGATAAAGAGGAACGTGGAAAGATTGCCGTAGAGCTGCAGCAGAAAATTCTGGACGATGACGCATTTTTCTTCGTTTCGCATCTGAATATGGGAATCGTGACGAAGGCAAATGTGACCGGCATGGCAGCGCATCCGTGTGATTATTATGAGATCACAGCAGATCTGGATGTGCAGTAATTTTCCGAATCTGATTCGCAAATGATACCCGCGGGCGACGGATTGGGAAGCTGTGTTATGCTATACCGTCGTTTCATTTCTGCAGTTTTGCTGCGAACCCGTCGGTGGGCATATGGTATCCGCGCAGCTTCGCTGGTGGGAGGATTGGATGGATCAGGGGATATGTTCATGGTAAATGTTCACAGAGGTTACGGCGCATGCAGCTGTGAAAGAGCTGCAGGAGGATGAGTCAGAGTGGAAAAAAACAGACAGCAAAAACAGGAAAGGCCGCAGCTGCTCCGTGTGGAGCATCTGACGGTATCATATGGAGAAAAGCCGGTGGTAAAGGATGTCAGCTTTACACTTGCGGAAGGAGAGATCCTCGGCATTGCAGGAGAATCCGGAAGTGGAAAGAGTACCATCCTCCGCTCTGTACTCGGGCTTGCAAAGACACAGCGGATGACGGTAGAAGGTGATATCTGCTACCGCGGAAAAAAGTTGCTGGAGCTGCCCAAGCGACAGCTCCGGCAGCTTCGCGGACCGGAGCTGGGAATTGTTTTTCAGGACTGCAGGTCGGCCATGTGTCCGGTACGCACGGTAGGGGCACAGATATATGAAACGATCCGTGAACACGAAAAAATTTCCATGCCAGAAGTGAAAAAACGGGCGGAAGAAGTAATGCGAAAGATCGGGCTGACGGATGCGGACCGGGTCTGGGACAGCTATCCGTTTGAACTTTCCGGCGGGATGAACCAGAGAGTCGGGATCTGTCTGGCCATGATGATGAGACCAAAGCTTCTGCTTGCGGATGAGCCGACGAGTGCGCTGGATGTGACGGTGCAGAAACAGGTGGCAGAGGAACTGCTGCTGATGCGGAAAGAATATGGCACAGCGATGCTTCTTGTGACACACAATATCGGGCTGATCCGCTTTATGGCTGATCAGGTGCTGGTACTGAAGGATGGAATGATACAGGACTATGGATCCTGCAAGGAAGTGCTGGAGCACCCCAAGAGTGCTTACACGAGGACATTGCTGGATTCGGTGCTGCGGCTCCGGATCCCGGAAGCAGAAGGGGAAGATAGTCGCACCGGCTTTCCGGTAAGGCCGACGTGTGATCCGGTTATGAGTAAGTAGCGAAGTGGAGAGAACAATGTCAGAAATTGTGTTAAAGGCAGAAAATCTGAAAAAGGTATTCAGCGCCGGAAAAAGAGCGCTTGTGGCGGTGGATGGCGTGAGCTTTGCGCTGGAACGCGGGCAGTGCCTTGGGATTGTAGGAGAATCCGGCAGCGGGAAGAGCACGATCGCAAGAATGATGACACGTCTGACTGATGTGACAGATGGAACGATCATTCTGAACGGAAAAGATATCACGCATGTGAAGGGAAAAGAGCTGCGCGACACTTACCGGGAGATTCAGATGGTATTTCAGATGCCGATGGAATCATTTGACCCGAGACGCACGCTGGGGGATGGAATCGGAGAAAGCCTGCGAAACCGTAAAGTGAAGAAGGCGGAGCGGAAAGCGAGAGTCCGTGCGCTGCTGGCAGACTGCGGCCTTTCCGAAGAATTTGCCGCGCGCTATCCGCATCAGGTCAGCGGCGGTCAGTGCCAGCGGGCGGCGATTGCCCGTGCGCTGGCAGTAAATCCGTCCGTCCTGATCTGTGATGAGGCGACGAGTGCGCTGGATGTGACGGTACAGAAGCAGATCGTGGAGCTGCTTATTCGCCTGAAGCAGAGCGGTTCGTTATCGTTCCTGCTGATCTGCCATGATCTGGCACTGGTACAGCGGCTCTGCGATACCGTTCTGGTGCTGCAGCATGGAAAGGCAGTGGAGTATGGAGAGACACAGCAGGTACTTTTGCATCCACAGCAGGAGTACACAAAACGGCTGATTGCCTCCGTTTTGTAGGGAAGAAAAGAAGAATGACAGGAAAAAAGAAAAGAAAAAGAGAATCATTACTGGAAGGCAGCGTGCTGAAGGGTTTCATCCTTTTTGCGTTGCCTTTATTTGCCGGAAGCCTGTTTCAGCAGCTGTACGGCACGGTAGACCTGATTTTTGTAGGAAATTGTCTTGGCAAGACGGAAGCGGCGGCGGTCGGGGCAAGCGGGATTTTAGTGACCTGCCTGATCGGGCTGTTTACCGGAATTGCGGCAGGTGCCAGTGTCATTACTGCAAAATACTGGGGAGCACAGGATACGGAATCGGTACAAAGCAGCATTGAGAATGCGCTGGTACTGGCGCTTGCCGGGGGAGTCGGACTGATGGTCCTTGGGCAGCTGCTGGCACGGCAGGCGCTGCTCTGGCTGAATACGCCGGAGAGTATTCTGGCCCAGGCACTTGTCTATATTAAAATCTATCTGCTGGCCATCATGTCGATGATTGTATATAACATGTGTGTCGGAATCATGCGTGCGATGGGGGATTCCCGGACACCGTTTGTCGTGCTGGCCATTGGCGGGATGCTGAATGTCCTGCTGGACTATCTGTTTATAGTGGTGCTTCCATTCGGGGTAGCTGGCGCCGCATTTGCGACGTTTGGCTCACAGACCTTTACGGCGGTCTGCCTCCTTGTCCGGATCATCCGGAAAGAGGCGCTTTTAAAGCGGAGCTGGAAGCCGGAAAGACGGATGATGGCTTCTATTATAAAGACGGGCGTACCGCTGGGCATCCAGTCGATGATCCTTACGCTGTCCAATCTGTTTGTCCAGTATTATATCAACGGTTTTGGGGAGGACGCAGTCGCGGCATTTACGGTATATTTTCGGGTAGAGACATTTTTGTATCTGCCGATTCTGGCCTTCGGGCAGGCGATGGTGACCTTTACCGGGCAGAATTATGGAGCAGGGTACTACGACAGAATCCGAAAGGGCGTGCGCTCCTGCAATCTGTTTTCTGCACTGGTCATTGCGGCTCTTTCTGCCCTGATCCTGTGTTTTTCCAGACCGGTACTCGGCATTTTCTGCAAGGATCCGGAAGTAGTAGAGGCAGCGCGCAGCATTATTCTGGTGTCATTCCCGTTCTATTTTATTTATTCCGTTATGGAGCTGACTGGAAGTGTGGTGCGCGGTCTTGGAGAGACGATGCAGTCGATGGGAATTGTCATCTTTGCCCTCTGTATTGTGCGTGTGCTGCTGCTTGGATGCTCTGTCCGAATGTTCCATTCTGTCCAGATGGTGGCGGCAGTCTATCCGGTCACATGGTTGATCGCGATGCTGCTGTTTATTCTGAGCTACCAGAGATGTGTGGGCCGGCTTTTGCAAAAACCGGATAATTAGTAACGAACCAAAAAAGATACCTGGGACTGCAGGTATCTTTTTTGATGGGTGACTAGAAATTTACTTACATGAATGTGATTAATTGGAGGTAATGCACAAGCTTCATGTAACACATCTCTGTGTTGTTTATATTTTAACAAATCACCGTTTTAAAACAAGCCTCCCAGGGGGATTCTTTTTCTATGAAAAGAACTCACAGATACATGAAAAACAGGAATAAGCCAGAACTATGTAAAAAACAGCCTGATCTATGAAAAGATAGAATGCCACAATATCCCCCGGCAGGGCTTGTGACAGCAGAGAAAGAACAGATATACTGTATAGTATACGTGTCCAAAGCAGAAAATGGATAGTTCAGAACGCTTTGGTAAAAGTAAATCAAAGACTTTGCCACAGACCTGTCTGGCTGTGCTGGGGTTTGCGGGAAAAAGAAAGCGGAGGAATGAAAAGAATGAAAAGAATGAAAAGAAATACAGTATGGATGGGGTTGGCGGCAGCAATTGTGCTTGCGGCAGGAGGAACTGCATTTGCACAGGAGAATGGAACAAGAGAAGTCACCGATGTGCTGGATCGCACAATCACAATACCGGAGAATGTGGAGAAGGTTGTCGTGACGTTTAATCTGGAAGAGTATCTTGCGGTTACAGGAGAAGCGGGCATTGATAAACTGGTTGGTTTCAGCCATGATTACTGGGAAGGCCGACGGGAAGATGCATGGAAGACATATCTTTCGAAATTTCCTCAGATAGAAGAAATTCCGGATGTAGGATATAACGATACGATCAGTGTAGAAAATATAATCAGCCTTGATCCGGACGTAGTATTGATGTCGGCTCCGGTTAATTACGATTACATTGAGCCGGAACTTGACAAGCTTGAGGAAGCCGGAATCGAAGTGGCGTTTGTGAATTATCATAAGCAGACTATCGACATGCACCGGAGCAGCACAGAGCTGATCGGAGCGATTATGGGACAGGAGGAGCGTGCAAAGGAGATCGCTGATTTTTACGAAGAACAGGTGAATGTCGTGTCAGAGCGTATTGCACAGCTTGATCCGGAAGCAGAGCTTCCGAAGGTGTACATGGAATTCAGTATCGCGCCTAATACCTATGGGAATTCCTGGGCGGATAAAATGTGGGGTGCGCTGATCCCGCAGTGTGGAGGAATAAACATTGCGGCCGGGCTTTCCGATGGAAACAGTGTGGATGTAGCTCCGGAGCAGGTGATAGCATCAAACCCGGATCTGATTGTATTTACCGGCTGTCTTGTGGATGGAAACGATGAGAATATCGTGGTTGGATATGGGGCTGACCGGGAAAAAGCACTGGAGCGCCTGCAGGCTTATCAGAACCGGGAAGGGTGGTCAGGCTTAAATGCGGTAAAGAACAATCGTATGGCAGTCATTTATCACGATCTTTCCAGACATATTTTTGACTTTGCAGGAACCCAGATGCTGGCGAAGATGTGCCAGCCGGAGCTTTTTGCTGATGTTGATCCGGAAGAGAATCTCCGCACATTCTTTGAAAAATATATGCCGGTAGATCTGGATGGCGTATGGATGGTGAGCCTGGGTGATGGAGAATGAGTGGTCAGGGCAGACAGATTTACGTGCGGCAGAACAGAAAAAAATATGCTTTCTTCTTTGTTTTATTCATGGCGGCAGCACTGTTTCTGGTAGTGGATGTCATGACGGGACCGGCGATGCTTCCCGTGAAAGAAGTGCTGGAATGTCTGTTTTATAAGAGCAGGGCATCTGATAATACGCGGGTAATTGTATGGAGCATGCGTCTCCCGGTAGCTCTGATGGCACTGGTAGTAGGAACGGCGCTTGGTACATCCGGATCTGTCATGCAGACGATTTTACATAACCCGCTCGCAAGTCCATATACACTCGGGATTGGAGCAGCCGCCGGATTTGGCGCCTCCCTTGCAATTATTATGGGGTGGGGGAATGGAGGGATCAGTGTTCTTTCCTTCACGTTTGCAATGTTAATCTGTATTCTGATTTATCTGCTTGGAAAGAGACAGGATGTTTCCGGGAATACGATGGTACTGTCGGGAATTGCTTTACTGTTTCTCTTTCAGGCGCTTCAGGCTTTACTACAGTATGGAGCGTCGGAATCACAGAACCAGTCTATTGTATTCTGGTCTTTTGGAAGTTTACAGAAAACGAGCTGGATGAAGCTCGGAATTGCAGCAGCGATCTGTGCAGTGAGTATTCCCTTTATTCTGCTGGATTCCTGGAAATACACAGCATTGATGCTTGGCGATGAAAAGGCTGAAAGCCTTGGAATTGAGGTGGGGAGGCTGAAGATGAAAGCATTTTTCCTCATCTCCCTTTTATCGGCTGCAGCGGTATGTTTTACCGGCACAATCGGGTTTATAGGGCTGGCAGGTCCACACATTGCAAGGAAGCTCGTCGGGGAAGACCAGAGATTTTATATACCGATGTCAGCTTTGTGTGGAGCAGTATTGCTGTCGCTGGCTTCTATTTTGAGTAAGACGATACAGCCGGGACTGATTTTCCCGATCGGTATTATTACATCAATTATTGGTGTACCGTTTTTCTTTGCTGTGGTATTTCGTGCCAGAGGAGGACATGTATGAGTGGAGTATTGGCAGAGAATATTTCTTATTCGTATCCAGGAGCTTCTGCGAAGGTACTGGATGGTGTAAGCTTTTCAGCGGAATGTGGAAAGGTGACGGCTCTGATCGGAGCAAACGGAACAGGAAAGTCAACGTTACTTAAAAATATGCTGGGAATCTGTCATGGAGATGGGAGGGTCTGTTTTTCCGGCAGGAACCGGGATGAGATGAGCCGCAAAGAGCAGACGAGGATGGTTGGCTATATGACGCAGGAAACACCGTTACTTTCTTCTCTGAGTGTGCTGGATGTAGTACTTCTGGGCCGTATGGAGACACTTCGGTTAAAAGTGGATTCGGAGGATCTTGAGCGTGCATGGAGTATCCTGTCGCTGCTTCATATGGAACAGTTGGCTGACCGGCCGTTTTATGCACTGAGCGGTGGCCAGCGAAGAATGGTGGGGATTGCACAGACGATTGTACGGGAGCCGCAGATTCTGATCATGGATGAACCGACGGCTAATCTGGATATGCAAAAGGAACTGGAGGTACTGGAACTGATCAGGGCGTATACGGAACAAAAGCAGATTACTACGCTTCTTACGTTACATGATCTGAATATGGCCGCAAGGTATGCGGATTATCTGGTGCTTTTGTATGGCGGAAAGGTTTACAGCAGCGGTGAGCCGGAGACCGTACTGACCGAGGAAACGATCAGGAAAACTTACGGGATATGTGCAATCGTTCAAAATGATCCGTATGGGATTCCGATGATTCATCCAATCTCGTCAATTCAGGCACAAAAATATTGTTTCGCATAAAGAATAGAGAAATGGGGGACGAGCGAGATGGATTTACAGGAGAAAATTAATCAATACTGGTCAAAGCGGTCTGATGAGTTTGCTGACGCGCGTTACAGAGATTTTCACAGTCAGAAAAAAGAAGAATGGATGGCGGTAATCCGGAGATATGTGCCAGATAAGAAGAAAATCAGAGCATTGGATTTAGGAACCGGTGCAGGTTTTTTTGCTTTTTTGCTGCATGAACTTGGCTGTCAGGTGACCGGTATTGATTACTCTGAGACAATGATAGAAAATGCGAAAAAGGTAATGCAAAAACTGGGATATGAGGGAATTCATTTTCAGCAGATGGATGCACAGAAACTCGAATTTGAGGATGAAAGTTTTGATTTTATTTTTTCCAGAAATGTGACGTGGACATTACCAAATCCAGAGCAGGCATATCAGGAGATGTACCGGGTACTTGTGCCAGGTGGACGTATTTTAAATTTTGATGCAAATTACGGGAGAGCGTTTCGAGAACAGGATGCACAGGGGCTGACAGAAAAACAGGCGGTTTCTGAGGCATCTCCATACGAGAATCCGGCAAGGAGTCTGGCCATGTTGCGCGAACGGAATGCGCTGGCCGGACAGCTGAGTATTTCCAAGGTGGATCGGCCATTTTGGGATTTGCAGTTTTTATCTCTGCTTGGCATGAAAAAGATGACCGTAGATCTGGCAGCAGAAGAACATTTTTTTGGAAAGCAGCCGGTTCGTGAAGAAGAAAAAGCATGGATGAATCCGGCAGCATTGTTTATGGTTGCTGCTGAGAAGGAAAAAAATTAGAAGTGGTGAAGGACAAAAAAGGAGAATAAGCCTGGTCTATGCAGAAAACAGCTAGATCTATGAAAAAATGGAATGCCGCGATATCCCCTGGCAGGGCTTATTCCACGGATGCAGGTCTGTTATGCTTAGAAAAGTGACGACCACAGAAGCTAGTGTACGGACCTGTTGATATACAGCCAAATATCCAGATGCAGGTGATGGGGCATTTTGGGGGGCCGATGGGGATGAAGCAGCAGAAAGGTGGCGGCAGAAGGGGGAACTTATGAATAACTGCGCGTCGCATTCTCGTTACTTTAGTGATGAGTTAGACGCGCAATTTTGATGAAAAGAGAACAAATGTTTGCTTTTTCTGCGTACATATGTTATTGTATTATCAGAAAATTATTTCTATCGAAAAAGAAAGGAAAATTAGCATTATTTGGAAGGTGGAAAAGATGCAGACAGTATCTAGCTATGGCGTAGAATTACAAAAACAGAATATCCCGCTCCGCCAGACGCTGGAGATCTACCGGTCAGCGGTTCGTTACCTGACCGAACGGTATGGGAAGGTGTGGCCGGAACTGGCAGGGATCTCAGATGCAAAGAGGCGGTTTAATGCCGCGGAACATCTGGTGCATACGACAAAAAAGAATGTAGCACATTTTGATTTTGATTTCCGTTTTCCAAAGATGCCATCCTATCTGAGAAGGGCAGCGATCCAGCATGCACTGGGGAGCGTATCTTCTTATGAATCCCGTATGGGGCTGTGGGAAAAGGCCGGTGAAAAAAGCGGGAGGCCACGGCTTGTATATGAAAACCATGCCATGCCGGTATTTTACCGTGATGTGATGTACCGGGAAGGAACAGATGGGAAAGATGAGGCATATCTGAAACTGTACGATGGCCATGACTGGAAATGGTTTTGTGTACGGTTAAGCCATACGGATATGGAATACCTGCGTAAGAACTGGCATGGGAGAAAGGCTTCTGCCCCGACGCTGGAAAGAAGACACCGTAAATATTTCCTGCGCTTTTCCTATATGGAAGAAATAAAACTTACAAAGACACCGGTAACAGAGCAGGTGATCTGCAGCGTGGACTTAGGGGTTAATACCGATGCGGTCTGTACCATCATGCAGTCAGACGGAACTGTCCTGGGGATAAAATTTATCAGTTTCCCCAGTGAAAAAGACCGGATGTACCGCACGCTGGGACGGATCCGGAGGTTTCAGAGGGTGCACGGTTCTGCACAGTCACGGGGAAGATGGGCATATACGAAACGCCTGAACATAGAACTGGGCAGGAAGATTGCAGGGGCAATCGTAAGATATGCAGAGGAAAACCATACAGATCTGATCGTATTTGAGTATCTGGAAATGCACGGGAAGATATCCGGGAAAAAGAAACAGAAGCTGCACCTGTGGAGAAAGCAGGATATCCAGAAATGTTGTGGGCACAAGGCCCATAGAAAAGGGATGCGCATCTCCCGTGTCTGTGCATGGAATACCAGCAGGTTTGCGTATGATGGATCCGGGGCGGTATCCCGTGACCCGAAAAACCACAGCCTCTGTACGTTCCGAACCGGGAAAAGATACAATTGCGACCTGTCAGCATCGTATAATATTGGTGCAAGATATTTTATCCGGGAACGATTAAAACCCTTACCGGCAACGGAAAGGTCTTTGCTGGAGGCAAAAGTCCCTTCAGTAAAGCGTAGAACCTCATGTGTTTATGCGGATTTAAAAGAACTTCATATACAGATGGAATCCTTAAAAGCTGCATAAATGCAGGCAGATATACAGCGGACTACCTGTTATGTGGGAACCTGCCGTATCCGGCATGGAAAACTGTGCATAACTGCGCGTTCCTAAGTTACAGGCGTATCCGCCGATATTTAGTCTGACGCCTAAAGCGTCTGGAAGCACGCGACTTCAGTCGTGTGAGGATAAAGTTTTTAATTCACGAGATCAGCGAAAGCTTTCAGGATGAAGCGCATATTATCTATGTAAATTCGAAAAGGCAGGATGACACAGAACTGGGAAGGTTGATGCATGACTTACATTGTAAAAATGCAGGTGATATGTACAGCAGCATTCTGGCAGATCGAGTATATGAGCTGAAAGAAACACAGAAGGGAGTAGCGTTTATGTGTCATGAGATGGAGCAAATTTATAGTGAAGGTATTGAGAATGGAATCGAGAAAGGGATAGAACAGGGGAAAAGGGAAACCGTTCTTTCACTTGCAGAGATGGGGCTTCCAGTTGAAAAGATCGCGAAGGCGGTCAGGCTCAGCGTGCGGGAAGTTCAGAAATGGCTGGATGAAAGCGTAAGCAAGTAGTGGAGTAGATTCATAAAAGGCCCTGCTGGTCTGGAAGTTGAGATTTCTCTCATCTGGCCTGCAGAGCCTTTTTACTGCTATGGTGTTTTTACTTACGGCCTCTGCGCGCAGATCGCGAACATCGGTGTCGGATTATAAAATTCATTGCAGTCTCTGTAAATGCGGGAGGAAAGCTCCGTATCAATGGAAATATCTGTGTAGCCGATTTCCTGAAGCAGTGCCTGATCCCACGCCGGGCGTGATTGCTGGCTGATGGAGAGCTGCCCCTTGATGGTTTCACACTCGTTCAGCATTTCCTGTGCCATCGTGCGGTGTGCGTGCGAGGCCGGCAGTGCGGAGCTGTCCTTATTGCACGGATCGTGGCCGTAGTCGGCGTCGAAGTTCAGAAGGATACCGCCGCTCTTTAAAATACGGAACCACTGACGATATGCCTGATCCGGGTGCGGAAGCGTCCAGGTCAGATTCCGGGTCAGGACGACATCAAAAGTCTGATCCGGGAAGTCCGGGTTCTCCGCATCCATGCAGAAAAACTGGGCCGTGGAGTGATGCTTTTTTGCGAGGTCCTGTGCATGACAGACCATATGCCCGGTCAGATCAATGCCAGTTGCATGGTGGCCGAGTTCAGAGAGCATCAGGGCAAACATCCCGGTGCCACAGCCGACATCAAGGATGTTCAGGGAGCGATCTTCCGGGAGATGGCGCAGGATTTCCGTAAGCCATGCATGGCCGGTCTCGGATGCCTGTTCCCGTTCGCGCAGGTCACTGAATTCGTGGCTGCGCTTCGTCCAGTAGTTTACAATTCGATTTTTGATTTCCCCGGCTTCCGGGTGGTAGGTTTCTTTAAATTCCATAATTCTACTTATATGCCTGCACGCAGAAGAGCGGCGTAGCGGCATAATTCATCCTTTCCATAAAGCTGTAGACCTGATTGCCCATGTCTTCTTCAATCTGAATGTCTGAAAATCCAAGCTTGGTCAGAACCCGCCGGTCCCATTCCGGGCGCAGCGTATTGGAGAGTGGCATATTTTTTGCCAGAGCTTCCATCGCATCAATGTCGGTACAGGTGTACTGATCTTCCAGAGAGAGCTTTGCCACGTTCGCCCGATCCGCTTCATAGGCAAGCCGCTTTTCCTCATCAAACAGATAGCCGTACCAGTTTGCATCAAAATTCAGAAGGGTTCCGCCGTCTTTCAGTACGCGGTGCCATTCCTGATAAGCTTTTTGTGGATCATCCAGATTCCAGGTGAGATTCCGTGTGACGATAATATCGAACTGGCTGTCCGGAAAATCGAGGTGCTGTGCGTCCATCCGGAGCCATGTGATCTGCTCAGCCAGAGCACCTGCATTCTTACGGGCCTGCTTCAGCATTTCTTCGGTATAATCGACCGCAGTTACCTGATATCCGGCTTCTGCGAGAATGATCGAAAAAAATCCCGGGCCGGTACCGATGTCAAGCACGGAGAGCTGTTCCGGTGCTTTTTTGGGGAAATGTGTCTGTAAATAATGCAGCCATTTTTGCCGCTGCTCACCGGCGAGCTCCTCCTGATTGACCATTGAGTAGCCTTCCGCACGGCTGGTCCAGTATTGTTCCAGTTCCTTGAGTTGTCCTTCCATTTATGTTCCTGCCTTGTTTGTTATTCTCACAGGTAATGAGTCAGGTAACCATGTGATCCCATTCCATTATGCAGCCCATCCCGGCAGCTCTGCCGTGGCGCCGGCATGGGCCACAATACTCTGCTTCTTGCAGTGTTTCTGGTTGGATACTCAGTTACCGATCGTTGGATTTTCGATTACCCGGAGTTACAGGATATCAGACTTGAAAGAGCCAGACAAGCTCCCCCGGGGGATATTTCTGACAAAATTGTGAAAAAATTCACAGAAAAATTTTTTGATGATGTTCTGTCGGCTTCATGATATACTGTATTTACTGAGCCTACAGCGCGCAAAGCAGGTGTATCCGTTATGACTGGTGTACGGGCCTGCTGTCATACAGCAAATAACCTGCCTGTTTTTCCATTGCGAAGAGTAATAAGGAGGCTGGTATCCCGGGGATGGGCTGCAGGGAGTGATTGCGAATATCTGCTTGACTCAGGTTGATATATCACACAGGAGGGATTTACCATGGATAAATTAAGTCTGCTGCACCCGGCGGATGTGGAGCCGGAGTATCACCAGCTGCCGGAGGAGACGGTGCATGACCTTTCATTTGAGACGATCTGTCAGGGACTGTCCCAGATGGAGGCGGAGCGGAATCTGATCCGCCGGATTTTGTCGCAGATTTCTGCGAAGCCGGAGGTCATCCGGTACCGCTGTGATGTATTTGAGGATATTTTAAAGTATCCGGCACTTCGGGGAGAACTGCACGATCTGCTGGATCGGGTTGATTTTTTAAAGACATACGGAAGCTTTACAAAGGAGTCGGATGCATCCGGTATCTGGGAGCTGGTACACCGGCTGGATGAGATGGACGAGTATATTCAGTGTGTGCAGTCGATCTATCAGTCACTGAATGAAAAGGAGATCCATTCAGCCGGGCTGCTTGCCCTGAAGGAATATGTAAAAAATCTGTATGAGGACAATGGCTTTTCGGAACTGCAAAAAGACATTGCGGGGCTGAAGACGGATGCGTCCGACATCAAAAGCGTGACGCTTGGCATAAACCTGAACAACCGCTTTGAGCCAAACGGGATCGGAATCGTCTCGATCAACAGCAAGTATTTTACCAAATCCGGAATCATTTCCAACTTCTGCGATTTTCTGAACCGGGGAGACGAGCTGCAAAAGGATACGGAATGGAAACAGAAATACAGCTTCCGTACCGGCGGAAGTGGCGTGAGCACGGCGGGACTGGAGAAGACTGCGGATACGATGTTCCGTGCCAACCATCCGGTGGCCGGACTTGTGACACCGACGGCAGATGCACGGGCGGATGACGTGATGCATACACTTGACCGGGCGGCGACCGCGATGCTCTCCGGTACCGTGCGCAAGCTCAAACAGATCCTCTCCCGGCATGTCAATGTGAGCACGCAGGTCATCGCCGGGCTGATTCCGGAGCTGACCTACTATATCCGCTGGGCGGAGTATATCGAGAAGCTGCAGGCAAAGGGCTATACCTTCTGCAAGCCGGAAGTGCTTCCGGCAGAGACACGGGAAATGCGCGCGAAGGGCATTTACAACCTGAAGCTGACAAAGGAAGAACCGTCTGCGATTGTGACGAATGATCTTGACTTTGACCGGGAGCACCGGATCTACATCCTGACAGGCGCGAACCGGGGCGGCAAGACGACGATTACGCAGGCGGTCGGCATCGCGTTTGTCATGGCGCACGGCGGGATTTATGCACCGGCTGAGCGATTCGCGTTCAGCCCGGCGGACTGTATTTTCACACATTTTCCGGCAGATGAGAATAAGACGATGGATCTGGGACGGCTTGGCGAGGAGTCGAAACGGTTTCGGGATATTTTTCTGGCGGCAGGGCCGGAGAGCCTGTTTTTATTAAATGAGTCCTTCTCGACGACTTCCTTTGAGGAAGGATTTTATATCGCCTATGACGCGGTGCGTGCACTGCGGGACCTCGGCGCGCGGACGGTCTATAATACACATATGCATAAGCTGGCGCGGGAGCTGGACAAACTGAACGCAGAGGGCAGTGGTGACAGCCTTGTCTCGAGCCTGGTCGCAGAGGCGGAAGACGGAAAACGCTCGTACCGTGTGCGGGTCGGACAGCCGGTGGGCCTGTCCTATGCGCGGGACATTGCACAAAAATATGGCGTGACCTATGAGCAGCTGATGAGGAAGTAATATGATTGCTGTATTTCGGCAGGACTCTCTGCGGCTTTGTTGTGGGCCGTGCGACATTTAACCGAATCAGGCAAGTAGTGAAGCTAGATCCCATTAGCAGAGGTGCAGAGATGGATTGTGAATATCCGCTTTGACTTTCAGAAGGTCTGCGTAATTATTTATAGAAATACAAGGATTATTGTCTGTTCAAGTGGGGAAAAAGCGTTTATAATGAAACGGATAAATTTGTATTGGGAAGGGAAAGGAGATTTCAAACTATGAGAATACCGGCGGAAGCTGTTTTACAGCAGGTATATGGAGAGACGGCGGAGAGCCGTGCGCGCTTTGAGTCGCTGGCAGGACATTTTACAGAGCTTTTTGGAAAAGAGGAGATGGAGTTTTTCTCAGCTCCGGGCCGGACGGAGATCGTCGGCAACCACACAGACCACAACGGAGGAAAGATCCTCGCGGCGAGCATTAGTCTGGATACGATCGGAGCAGCGGCACCGAATGGCACGGATATCATTGAGATCGTAAGTGAAGGGTATCAGAAAAAAGTGGTTGTAGATTTGTCTGCACTGGAGCGTGTGCCGAAGAACTGCGGTACCGTATCGCTGGTGGCAGGCATGGCAGAGGCCGCGAGAAAGAAAGGCTTTGCTGTTTCCGGATTTCAGGCGTATGTTTCCACGAAGGTTATCAGTGCGGCAGGCGTCAGCTCTTCTGCTTCGTTTGAGATGCTGATCTGCTCGATCATCAATTATTTCTTTAATGATGGAAAGATCAGCTATGCGGACTATGCGAAGATCGGCCAGTATGCGGAGAACCATTTCTGGGACAAGGCGTCCGGACTGATGGATCAGATGGCCTGTGCGGTCGGCGGACCGATCCGTCTGGATTTCTCAAACGATGTAAAATATGAAAAAGTAGATTTCGATTTTGCACGCTTTGGCTACGATATGGTGATCGTCAATACCGGAAAGGGACATGCGGACTTGAGCCGTGAGTACAGCGAGATCCCGGAAGAGATGAAGGCAGTCGCAAGGTGTCTTGGCGGCAACTGGCTGGCAGACTGCAGCATGGATCAGCTTCTGGAGAACTATGCAAAGGTGCAGTCAGAGGTGGCAAACGACCGCGCGATCCTGCGTGCCATCCATTATTTCAATGAAAATGACCGCGTAGAGCGTGCAGTAGCAGCGGCGGAGAAGAACGACGGAAAAACACTTCTTGCGGTACTCGACGAATCCGGACGTTCTTCCTGGGAGCTTCTGCAGAACTGCTATGCGATTGCAGACTACAAGGAGCAGAAGGTCGCACTGGCGCTGGCTCTGACCGAGCACTTCCTTAAAAAGGTCGGCGATGGCTGCTGCCGCATCCACGGTGGTGGATTTGCGGGTGTCATCGTAGCGATCATCCCGCAGAAGAAGACGCAGGAGTACGTGGACTACATCGCGAAATTCGTCGGAGCAGAGAACGTCTATCCGATGCAGATCCGGGCAGCAGGAGCGATTCACCTGGAGGCATAGGGACATTGCCTGTATGCAACTGCACCATAATACCCGGCGAAATGCCTGCAGGGATCCGGCAAGTAGCGAAGCGGATTGTGAATATCCGATTGGATAAAAAAGATGAAAAGGCGAGGTACCGTAATAAGCATGCGTGTACCTTGCCTTTTTTGCTGAGTCCGGTAAGCACCCTGCTGCAATGATGACACGCAATAAGCAGTGTGCAGAATTTAATCGAAATAATTTCGATCCTGTTTCGATAGATATATCGTAAAAACTATGAATGATACTGTGAAATGTGACTATAAAACAAAAGAAAGAACGAAAATACAGGGCAATGTGCGCAACTGTTTCGATTGTTTCGATAGAAAGATGGTGATATTATGTGGCTGTGAAAGCGAAATACCTGCGAAACACAATAAAACGACGGAAGAGGATGACAGCAATGGCAACAATCAAAGATGTGGCAAAGATGGCAGGTGTATCGATTTCAACCGTCTCGCTTGCATTCAACAGTCCGGAACGGGTGACGGAGGCAACGCGGGACAGGATTTTTGATGCAGTACGGAGCCTGGGCTATGTACCGGCGAAAGTAAACAAAAAGGCAGTACTGAATAAAAAGAAGAGTCAGTCCATCGCAGTTATCTGTCCGAAACTGGTCGGACCGTATCATCTGGAGATCATACAGGGGATCAGTGAGACCATTTATATGAATCAGAAGGATATGGTGCTGTATGCCGGTGACGACGCGATTAACCGTTATCTGCTGAACATTGTAGAAAGCCAGGCATACCAGGGCGTGATTCTGGTAAATGGACCGATTTATGATGAGCGATATTTAAGAGCGGCAGCAGCCGCCGATTTCCCGGTTGTGATGTGCTGCTTTCGGGAGAGCTATAAAGGAATTGGTTCAATTCTGATCAATGAAAGCGACATCGGACGGAGAGTGGCTGAACATTTTTTGAAACGGAAATTCCGGAAAATCGGGATTGTCGGGACACCGGCGGATAGCTCGATCATGAGAAAAGAATGCTTTTTACAGACATTGGCGGAAAAAGGAATTCATGTTCCACCAGAGTGGGATTTACAATGTGAGCTGGCAGAAGACCCGGCTTATAAGACGGTAGATCGGTTCCTGCGTACCCATACGGAGTATCCGGAGGCGATTTTTTGTCAGAATGATGACAGTGCGATCGGCGTCATAGAGGCGATTGAAGATTTCGGACTTCGGGTACCGGAAGATATTTCGATCATTGGCTGTGACGACTTAAACCGCAGCAAGTTTCACTCCCAGTCTCTTTCCACGGTGGCGACGCCGAAGATGGAGATCGGAATGCTGGCGGTCAACATGCTGATGCGGGAGATTGCAGGAATGTCGTCAGAAGAAATTGTTTTAAATGGAAAGCTGATATTAAGAGAATCCTGCCTGTAACTGGTTTGAGATAAAGATAGGTAACACGTTTTTGCAAAAACATGACACATAATATGTTCAGGAATGGCCCTGGACAGAGCAACACAAAGAAAATGAAGGAGGAACAACATGAAAAGAAGAGTTATCTGTGCATTATTAAGCGCAACGATGGCTTCATCCCTTCTGTTCGCAGGATGAGAATACCCAGAAGGCACTGGATTTCTGGCAGAAGATGATCGACGAGGATCTGATTACGAACGATATTACCAACTGGTCTGACGACTGGAACCGTGCATTAAACGACGGAACACTGGCTACGCAGGTCATCGGTGGATGGATGACCGCAAACCTTCCGCCACGTGCTCCGGATGCAGCCGGCAACTTCCGTGTAGCAGCAATGCCGCAGTGGAATGAGGGCGAGAACTACAGCGCTGAGAATGGCGGAAGCACACTGGCTATTCTTGATGCTTCTGAGCAGAAGGAAGCTGCATTCAAGTTTGTTGAGTATATCACACATGGCGACGGAGTACAGCCGCGTGTAGATTCCAACGCAACCGTTCCGAACCTTTCTATCCTTGAGAACGAGGATTATCTGGCAGCAACCGATGATTACTACGGCGGACAGCAGGTAAATCAGGTCATCGCAGACGCAGCAGCAAACGTAAGAACCGGATGGCAGTTCCCGCCGTTCTTCGAGTGGATGAGAAGCGAGTGGAATGACGTAGCTACCCCGTACTTCACCAATGGCGAAGGCGATCTTAAGACTGTATTTGACAACTGGCAGAAGAGCAGCATTGATTACGGCAACGAGCAGGGCTTTACCGTTGAGTAAATACAGAATTTTGCCACAGTGAGTGGTTTTGATTCGACAGATGCGCTATTCTTTCCGGATGGAAAAGGATAGCGCATTCTTTATAGAACTGGTCGAAACGCATTAAAGAGGAAAAAACTATGGAAAAACAGACAGTAAAAAAGAGCAGGCACCATCGCCGGAAGCAGACCGGCTGGATGTTTATCGCTCCCTTTGGAATCCTTTTTATCTTTGTATTTATCATTCCGATTATTTATTCGATTTATATCAGCCTGTTCCAGAACAAGCTGGTCGGCGGACAGGTCTTTGTCGGCCTTGCGAACTACAAAAAACTTCTGACAGACGGTGATTTCTGGGACGGTGTAAAACGGGTCATGCTTTACACGATTATTCAGGTACCTGTGATGCTGATTATTTCTCAGGCGCTGGCACTGGGACTCGATTCTCTGCGTCTGCACGGGACAAAATTTATCCGGATTGTCGCATTCCTTCCGTATGGGGTTCCGGCAATCGTAAGTACCCTGATGTGGGGCTTTATGCTTGGCACAAAATACGGTTTATTTAAAAATATCAACAGTTTTTTTGGAACAGACTTGAATCCGTTCTCGCCCAGATGGACGCTGGTGTCGATCGCGATCATGGCGACCTGGACGTATGTCGGTTATAATATGCTGATTTTCTATTCTTCCCTGAAGACTATTCCGTCTGATCTCTATGAATCAGCGGAGATGGATGGCGCAAGCCGCTGGGCGATTGTGCGGTACATTAAACTTCCGGCTTTAAAGGGATCTCTGGTTGTTACAATTATTTTCTCAATTATCGGAAGCTTCCAGTTATTTAATGAGCCGACGATCCTCAGCAAAATGGTCGGAAATTCGGGTATTACCAACTACTACACACCGAATATTTATGTTTACAATCTGGCATTCACCGGTTCTCAGCAGGGCTATGCAGCTGCACTTGCGATTGTGATGGCGATTATTACGATTGCGATTGCATATGTCGTACAGATTAAAGGACTGAAGGATACGATGAAGCAAAGCGAGGAGGGCTGAGGACATGAAGCGTTCAGAAAAAAAGCTTTATACCATTGATAATCCGAAGAAAAGTAATCTTCTGACATTTTTTGCATTTTTGTTCTGCATCTATACACTGCTGCCATATGTCTGGCTGTTTATCAACGCGACAAAGACGCAGAAGGATTTTGCGTCCACGTTTGGACTGTCGTTCGGAAGCGAGTTTGCCCTGTTTGACAACATCAGGCAGGTGTTTACTTATCATGACGGGATCTTTGTGCGGTGGCTTGGAAATTCCCTCCTGTACACGGTGATCAGCGCGTTTGTATCCACCCTGCTGGCAGCGCTGGCAGGCTATGCACTTGCAAAGCTGAAATTCAGCGGAAAGAGACTGGTACTGCTGATCATCCTCGGTTCGATTTCCGTTCCGGGTATTGCGCTTGCGATCCCGCAGTTCCTTCTGTTTTCTAAAATGGGAATTACAAATACGGTATGGTCGGTATTTATCCCGTCGTTTGTCTCTCCGTTTGGCGTATATCTGATGTGGATCTTTTCCGGACAGGCGGTACCGACCGGATTGCTGGAGGCAGCGGAGATCGACGGCTCCGGGCCGTGGCGCACCTTCTTTAAGATTTCTCTGCCACTTTTATCTCCGGCGCTTGTCACAGTATTCCTGTTTGCATTTGTACCCGTCTGGAATAATTTCTTCCTTCCGCTGATCATGCTGAAAAATTCGGATCTTTACCCGTTGACCCTCGGACTGTATCAGTGGAATCTGGCAAACTCTTCTGCCGGAGGAAACGGTGAGATGATTCAGAACCTGGTACTGACCGGAGCACTGCTGACGATTCTTCCGCTGATTATTGCATTTTTATGCCTGCAGAAGTACTGGCAGTCCGGACTGTCGCTGGGAGCAGAAAAAGGATGATGGGAGGAAGGAACATGGAATATCGCTGGCCGAAAACAATGACCGGGCAGGAGCCAAAGCTCCTGTTCGGAGGAGACTACAATCCTGACCAGTGGCCGGAGGACATCTGGGAGGAAGATGTCCGGCTGATGAAAAAAGCAAAGGTAAATGTCGTGACGGTGGCCGTTTTTGCGTGGGCAAATCTGGAGCCGGAGGATGGCGTTTACACCTTTGAGTGGCTGGACCGTGTGCTGGATAAACTCTATGAAGGCGGCATTGCGGTGGACCTGGCCACGGCGACGGCGACGCCGCCACGGTGGCTGACGAGCGCGCACCCGGAAATTTTACCGCGCAATAAACAGGGCGAAGTGCTCTGGCCGGGCAGCCGGCAGCAATGGAGACCGACTTCGGAAGTGTTCCGGAGATATGCGCTCCGCCTTGCGGAAAAGATGGCAGAACGCTATAAGAATCATCCGGCGCTGGTATCCTGGCATGTATCCAACGAGCTTGGCTGCCACAACCGTTTTGACTATTCCGATGATGCGGCACTTGGCTTTCAGAAATGGCTGAAAAAAAGATATGGCACGCTGGAAGCATTAAACGATTCCTGGAATGGAGCTTTCTGGTCACAGAAGGTGACAGACTGGTCGCAGATCATCCCGCCGCGTGAGAGTATGTGTGGCTGCAATCCGACGACGCTTCTGGATTTTAAGCGGTTTTCTTCCGATGCGCTTCTGGAATATTATGAGGCAGAGGCAGAGCTTTTGCACCGGATCACCCCGGATGTGCCGGTGACGACGAACCTGATGATCATTGAAAATCAGACGAATCCGGTCGACTGCTTCAAGTGGGGGCGCCATCTGGATTTCGTATCGAACGACCATTATTATCTGCCGGATGAGCGTCATCTGGATGAGATGACAATGTCTGCGGCGATCACAGACGGAGTAGCGGATAAAAATCCGTGGTTCCTGATGGAAAATTCGACCTCCTCCGTGAACTGGCGCCCGATCAACCTGCGCAAGCAGCCGGGGGAAATCATCCGGGATGCACTGGTACATGTGGCGAACGGTGCGGATGCGGTCTGCTTCTTCCAGTGGCGGCAGTCCCGTGCCGGTGCAGAAAAATTTCACTCTTCCCTCCTTCCCCATGCCGGGGAGGACAGCCGGCTGTTCCGGGAGGTGTGCGAGCTTGGAAATGCGCTCACAGCACTGAAGCCGGTATTAAAAAGCCGGGTAGAGCAGGCAAAGATCGCGATGGTTTATGATTATGACTCGTGGTGGTCCTGGGAGAACGGTCTTCTGACACAGCTCTTTGACTATCGTGCGGAGTTTTATCACTGGTACCGCGCGGCACTGGACGCGGGAGTCGCGGCAGATGTTGTGCGAAAAGAGGACGCATGGGAAAGCTATGAGACGGTGATGTTTCCGGTGACGATTCTGGCGGATGCGGAAATTTCAGAAAAGGCCAGACACTATGTCGAACAGGGCGGACAGCTGATCGTGACCTATGGTTCCGGGATCATGGATTCCCGTGAGCATGTATATCTGGGCGGATATCCGGGTGCGTTCCGGGAGTTGCTCGGTGTGCGTGTGGAAGAATTTGTGGCGATCGATGAGAACGATAAGATCGAGCTTGATAATGGATGGAGCGGCCAGATGTGGGCCGACGATATCACGGGTGTGTCGGAGGATTGTGAGGTCGTGTCACGGATCCTTCCGTCGGCAAGTGACCGTGCACTGCGCGGGCAGGCGATTGTGACGCGCAGGAGCTATGGAAAAGGATCGGCGTGGTACATCGGTACAAAACTGGACCGGAGCAGTGCGGAGCAGCTCTTCCGGGAGCGGATCCTGAAAACGGATGCAGTGCCGGATGGAAAAGAGGCGCATCTGCTCTCCGGAGAGGTGGCAAGAGGAGAAAATACGCCGCTTCGGATCCGAAGAGTGAAAGACGGGCAGTGCTTCGAGTTTATCTTTAACCGTTGTGCAGAACAGGCGGTGGAAGTGCCGGTAGCGGGCCATCCGCTGTATCTGCTCATGGCAGAGGCAGGCGAGGATCGGGTGGTACTGGAGCCGTCAGGGGCTGCGGTGTATCTCTGCGGGCAATAGCCAGACAGCCATGTTCGCATTTTGAGGTTGTTGGCGGAGCATGATATTTAAACAGAGTGAGCTGCCTGGTCTGTTGCTCGCGGGAATAAAAAAGCGGTGGAATATTTAGTCGCCGCAGAAATGAGGTAAATATGAAATACAGAAATCCAATCGTCCGGGGATACAGCCCGGATCCGACGATTTGCAGAGTGGGGGAGGACTACTATCTGGTAAATTCCAGCTTTGAGTTTTTCCCGGGTCTTCCGGTTTATCACAGTAAAAATCTGGCAAACTGGGAACTGGTTTCTTATGCACTGAACCGGGAGAGCCAGCTGGATCTGTACAAATGTACCGCGTCCGGTGGGATTTTTGCTCCGACCTTACGATTACATGACGGAACCTTTTTCCTGTGTACGACGAATGTGTCCAGCCGTGGGAATTTTATCATCCATACAAAGGACATCACCGGTGAGTGGTCAGATCCGGTATGGGTCGCACAGGGTGGGATCGATCCGTCCCTCCTGTTTGACGATGACGGAACGGTCTATTTCTGCTCTGCGATTTTTGACGGGGAGCGTACCGGAATTTATTTAAGTGAGATCAATCCGTTTACCGGAGAGATTAAAAAAGAGCCGGTGCGCATCACCACAGGCTGTGGAGGCCGTTATGCCGAAGGCCCGCATCTGTATAAAATTCATGGCATGTATTATCTGATGATGGCAGAGGGTGGCACGGAGTATGGACATACCGAGACGATCATGCGCAGCAGCAGCCCGTATGGGCCGTATGAAGTATGCCCGCACAATCCGATTCTGTCAAAGGTAGATTCGATGATGGAAGATATCAAGTGTACCGGACATGCGGATCTGATGGAGGATCACAACGGAAACTGGTGGCTGGTATTCCTTGCGGTGCGGCCGATTACCGACGAGCACAGAAGAGTGCTGCTCCACAATCTGGGCCGCGAGACATTCCTGGCACCGGTGACATGGGAAAATGGCTGGCCGGTCGTAAATGGCGGCCGCGAGGTCATGATGGAGATGGACGGCCCGCTTCCTCAGGAGGCGTTTTCTTCCGACTGGGATTTTGCGGATGATTTTTCAAGACAGGAGAGCCCGCTGGAATACAATTATCTGCGTAATCCGCATATGGAGCACTATGAGCGCGATGCAGAGCATGGCTGCCTGGTTCTGACAGGAACGGACGTGACATTGAGTGAGACAGATTCTCCGACGATCCAGATGGTACGGCAAAGAGAATTCTGTGCCACCACAGAGGTGACCGTTTCTCCGGAAAATGTGCAGAAAAACGGACGTCTTGGCCTGGCTGCATTTTACAGCAATGATTATCACTATGAGATCTACTATACCGAACAGGATGGAAGCGGCCGGATCTGTCTCTCGCGGCGGATTCATGATCTGGAGGCGGTGACTGCAGTACATGAGATTCCAGAAGCCTCAGAAAAGGCAGAGATTCGCCTGAGGATCATTGCAGATAAAGAGAGCTACCGCTTTTACTACCGTCTGGGAGCAGGGGCACCTTATGTCTATCTTGGTTGCGGCGATACTGCCGGGCTGTGTACGGAAATCACCCGGACGATGACCTTTACGGGCGTATATTTCGGCATGTTTGCAGAACGGGCGACCGGTGCGTTCCGGGAGTTTGAGGTGACATATAAAGAATAAGCGTAAGCCCGGAGCACGGTTATGGTGACATGCATTTTGGCAGTTCATTTCTGCCGTTTTGCTGTTGGATTTCACAGAAGAAAATTCAGATATCCGGATATTAGACTGTATAGAAAAAGATAAGCACTTGGATCAGATTTTTATCTCTAATCCAGATGCTTATCTTTTTATTTACGCATGGTGTTCCCACTTATGCCCCCGATACCGGATCGTAAAGCAGATCGCACGGAACAGCCAGTCGATCGTCATGGCGACCCAGATGCCGAAGACGCCAAGCCCGAGCTGTACGCCGAGCAGCCAGCTGAAACAGATACGGAACACCCACATCGAGACGATGGAGAGCAGCATCGGATATTTGACGTCGGAAGCGGCCCGCAGCGTGTTCGGCAGGGTGAAAGAGAGCGGCCAGATCGTCATGACGCAGAAGGCATGGTAGAAAATGATGTCGTCCACATATCCTGCGGCCTCCGGAGAGAGGCTGTAGAGCCGGATGAAATACGGAAGGACTGCGAGCACGAGCAGATTGACTGCGATGTTGGCACAGTAGGTGATCAGCAGCAGTTTTCTGGTATAATAGCGCACCTGCTCATAGCTTCCGGCACCGACACAGCGGGCAGATACCGTGAGCACGGCGAGCCCGATCGCCGCTCCGGAAAGGATCTGGAACTGCCCGATCGTGTTCGATACGGCGTTCGCGGCGATGGACGCGGTGCCAAAGCCCGATACCATGCTGAGCACGAGAATTTTTCCAAGCTGGAACATGCTGTTTTCCAGACCGTTCGGGATGCCGATTCCGAGGATCTTTTTCAGAAGCGGGAAATCAAAGCGCAGAGGGAACGGGATGGAGACATGGATGATCTTTTTCGGATTGCGCAGAAGCGACAGAATCAGGACAGCCGCCGCAATCCGGGAGATCAGGGTCGGGATCGCTGCGCCTGCGACGCCCATCTTCAGACCGAAGATCAGGATCGAATTTCCGATCAGGTTGATGCCGTTCATGAACAGTGCGGTAAACATTGCCGTCCGTGAGTCGCCCATCGCCCGGAACAGAGCCGCACCCGTATTGTACAGTGCGATAAATGGGATCGAAGCCGCAACGATCATCAGATAAGTCGTGCAACCGCTTAAAACGTCCGGCTCGATTGCCCCGAATACGACATGCAGAATGAAAGAGCGGAAGCAGTAGGCCAATGCCATGATCAGAACAGAGAACACGGCAGTGAACAGCACCAGCTGTTCTGCGGCTTTCTGCGCGATATCCGGTCGTTTTCGGCCGAGATACTGTCCGCTGATGACCGCGCCTCCGGTCGCCAGCGCGGCAAACAGGTTGATCAGCAGGATAAACACGCTGTCGACAAGTGATACGGCGGAGACCGCCGCCTCTCCGGCACTTGAGACCATCATCGTATCGGCGGCACCGACGGCAATGGATAAGATCTGTTCGATGACAAGCGGAATGATCAATGCCTTTAATGATTGATTATCGAATAAGTAGCCCTCTGGTGTGTGTAACAGAGATCTTAGTGGAACATGCATAGGAAACTCCTTGTTTGTTTGTGAGTGATTATTCAGTTTGTTGATATTTCTACTTTGAGTATAAGAAATTACAGGGAAAAATCAAGCAAAATCCGTGCTGCTTTTATAAGAAGTAAGATCGTTTTATGCATAGTGTGTAAATTGAATGTTTAACCGAACATAAAATAGCTTACACGGGAATATTCCTGCGGCAGATTCTGCAACAAGCCTCTGCTGCAGGCCCGTGACAGGTCCCGCGGCAGACCAGCAGGGATGGATTACGAATATCCGCTTTGACTTGTAAAAATGGACTACACAGCAGGATCTCGTGGGAATAAAATGCCGTCCCTCCGCACACACTACCCGTAAACGTAAAGCGTCCGCAGCGCATCCGTCTGCGGCGGGAAAGGAGCGGGACTGTGATGGAATGGAGACGAAAAATATGCCTGGTGACACTTGTGATCGCCCTGCTGCTCTGTGTGGGCCTTTTCTGGTACCGCGCGCAGCAAAAGGAGCGTCCGCATGCAGATGCCGTGCTGGCGGCAGAAGAATTTCCGGGAGGTGAGAGTGGTGGCGGATATCCTTTATCTGAAAATTGACCGGAATGTACAGGCAGATGGAAGTCCGGTACATCTGCGGGACATCGCGAGCCTGTACTGCAGTGCGAAACCAATCGAAAATAAAGTCAAAACGCTCCGGTTGCCGACAGAGGTCATCAAAGGGCCTGGCCGTTACGTGTTCAGTGTACTTGATGTGATCGAGGTCATTCAGCAGGAGTACCCTTCGCTGGAGATCGAGAACCTCGGCGAGACAGATTTTATCATTACCGTGGAAAAGAAGCAGACGATGCCGGATGTGGTAAACTGGGGGAAAACGGCATTCGTGTGCGTTCTTGCCTTTTTTGGCGCGGCATTTTCCATCATGGCATTTAATAATGATATCGGGATAAAAAATCTGTTCGGACAGCTCTATGAGATGTTTACCGGGCGGGAATCGGACGGCTTCACGTTACTGGAGATTTCCTATTCGATCGGTGTGGGGCTTGGCATTTTAATTTTCTTTCACCACTTTGCAAAGAAGCAGGGCGGCTCCGATCCGACGCCGCTGGAAGTGGAGATGCGTACGTATGAAGACGATGTGGATGCCACCCTGATCGAGTCCGGCAACCGCAAAGAAGGGAAGCGGCAGAAAGGATGAAAGGAGGAGCCATGGAGCAGTTTTCTTTGGCACTGGTCGGATTTTCCGGCGGGTTTATCGTCGCAGGCGGTGTGGTGGCGCTGATGGTGGGACTCGGGATCATCACCCGGTTCATCGGCATTTCCAGAACCGCAAAACACATCAGAGGGGTAGAGGATGCAATTCTGCTCGGTGCGATCATCGGCACGATCCTCACCGTCTTTTCCTTTCAGCTTCCGGTCGGAGTGTGGGTACTTGTCGTGGCAGGACTGTTTATGGGCATTTTCGTCGGTGGCTGGATCATGGCGCTGGCGGAAGTCGTGAATGTCTTTCCGGTCTACTGCCGCAGACTCGGCATTACGAAAGGGACGAGCTGGATCGTGCTTACACTCGCGGTTGGCAAGACGCTGGGGAGTCTGCTGCATTTTTATATGCGCTGGGGGAAGGGGTGATATTGACGATGGAAATAAAAAGACATACAATACCTGTATAAGATTAGATGGGGGATTGGTATTATGGCAAGTAGCGAAGCTAGGCCCCGCAGCAGTGGCCCCGCAGCAAAGCTGCAGAGATGAGCTGCAGGGATTGATTGCGAATGTCCGCTTTACGAGATGATGAAGGAGCTGCTTGCTGATGTATGAGATAAGACCAACTACAAGGAGCCAGAAAGATTTCAGAACAGGGTCGCATAGTGACCTGTTTTAACATAAACGAAGGAGGGATATGCTATGAACCAGTTAAAGCTTGCAATTTTAGGCGCGGGCCGCATCGCGCAGACGATGGCGGAGACGGTGCGGCAGATGGATGACGTCTGTCTGTATGCAGTGGCGGCACGTGAGGAAGCGCGCGCGAAGGCATTTGCCGGGCAGTATGGCGCGGAGCATTATTATGGAAGCTATGAGGAAATGCTGCAGGACGACGGCGTGGAGCTCGTCTATATCGCGACGCCGCATTCCCATCATGCACAGCACGCGAAGCTCTGTATCGAACATGGAAGACCGGTGCTCTGTGAGAAGGCATTTACCTGGACGGCGGCTGAGGCAGAGGAAGTGCTGCAGCTTGCAAAAGAAAAGCAGGTATTTATCACAGAAGCGATGTGGGTGCGGTATATGCCGATGTTCCGGATGCTGAAGGAGACGGTCGATTCCGGAAAGATCGGAACGGTGACGGCAGTGACTGCCAATCTCGGCTATGCCCTGCTGCATAAAGAGCGGATGACGCGACCGGAGCTGGCAGGAGGTGCGCTTCTGGATCTTGGTGTGTATACCTTAAACTTTGCGACCGGACTGCTGGGCGATGAGCCGGAGCGGATTGAGACGACGATGGTGCGGCTGGACACCGGAGTGGATAAGCAGGAGTTTGTCAACCTGATTTATCCGAACGGAGTCGTGGCCGGACTGTTCAATACAATGGTGTCGGTCACTGACCGGAAGGGTTTCATCTATGGTACGGAAGGACATATCGAGGTCGAGAATATCAACAATTACGAAGAGTTTCGCATCTACAATAATCAATACGAGCTCACGGAGACGATCCGCCGCCCGGAGCAGCTCACCGGCTATGAGTATGAGGTGCGGGCATGCCATCGTGCACTTATAAATAACCAGCTCGAGTGTGAGGAGATGCCACATGTACATACCCTGAAGATCATGCATCTGCTCGATGAGATTCAGAAAAAATGGAGGGAGCAGGAGGCATGAAAAGCAATCAGGAACTGAAAAAGCAGTTGCGCCAGATCGATCACAAAGGCTACAAGGCATATAAGGTGCTTGAAGGGGAATATGACTTTGGCGCGTACCGTCTCTGCATTGACCACGTGCAGGGGGATCCGTTTGCCACACCGTCAAGGGTACGGATCGTATACAAACATGAGATACCAGTGCAGTTTTTTGACCAGCCTTACAGGAAGACGGCCACAGAGGATGCGCTGTTGCGCAGACTGCATGGGAATTTATTTCGCGCGTCCAAAAACGGCGGGCGCAGAGGTTCCGGAAAGAGCGGGCTGATCACGGCCTGCCGTACCGGACAGGAGGTGCTGCAGCGCTCGGCGATGCGGATCACGCCAAAAGAGGTCGAGGCACGGATCGAGGTCGGCTTCCCGGCCTATGGACGCACGATCGCGGCGCAGGAGCTGGAAGCATTGCTCTTTGATGTGTTGCCGGAGGTGGCGGAACAGACATTTAAGATGCAGCCGCGGCTTGTAAAAGAGCTGAAGGTGGCCGTCGATCTGGCCGATGACCAGCAGTTTATCCGTCAGGAGCTGAAAAAGCAGGGATTTGCCGCGTTTGTGGCGGATGGGGCTGTGCTTCCGCGTGAGAGCGGTGTCTCCCAGAAAAAGATGGCGGATGCGGTTCCGTTTCGAAGCCCGGACAGCCTTGCTGTGACGCTGGAGCTGCCACATCATGGTGCCATGCGCGGTATGGGGATCCGCAATGGGATCACAGTCATCACCGGCGGCGGTTTTCATGGAAAGTCAACGCTTTTAAAGGCGCTGGAGCGTGGCGTGTACAATCATATCGCGGGCGACGGGAGAGAGTCTGTGATCACGGATGAGAGCGCATTTAAGCTGCGTGCGGAAGAAGGCCGGAGTATTCACGGTGTGGATATTTCGATGTTTATCAGCCATCTTCCGACCAAAGCAGATACGACGAATTTTTCGACGGAAAATGCGAGCGGCAGTACCTCACAGGCAGCGAATACCGTGGAGGCGCTCTCCGTCGGATCGAAGGTGCTGCTGATCGACGAGGATACGTCTGCGACGAACTTTATGGTGCGCGATATGCGGATGGCACAGCTCGTTCCGGATGCGAAAGAGCCGATTTCCCCGTTTATCCGGAAGATCCGCAGCCTGCATCGTGACCTTGGCATCTCGACGATTCTGGTAGCCGGAAGCTCTGGAGACTATTTATCCGTGGCGGATACCGTGCTGCAGATGGACTGCTATCATACCCTGGATGTGACAGAAAAAGCGCGGTCACTGGCGCAGCCGCTTGCAGAGGATGCGGTACAGGCAGCAAACTGGATCCGCAAGCCGGTGCCCAAAAGGGAAATCGAGAAAATCCGGGTACATGGCTGGGATTCTCTGAGCCTTGACCGCACGGAGATCGACCTGCGTTATCTGGAACAGGTCGTTGATGAGAGTCAGACAGCGGCACTTGGCTATACCCTGCAGTATATCCTGACCCGCCTCGCAGACGGCAAAAAGACGGCAGATCAGCTGGCGATGGAAGCGGCAGAGAAAATACAAAAAGAAGGAATTCTCTCCGTGACACCGAAAAACTACGGTGCAGGTCCGTCCGCGGAAGTGCGCGTGCAGGAGATACTGGCGGCACTGGGAAGATACCGGCTTTTGTAAATCTTTTGGTTTATAGTGTTTTTTGCGGGTAATGCACCGCTGATAAATAATGCAGGAAAGCTATTTGTCAATTGACCGATAGCAGATTTACAAAGGAAAAATAAGTGATGAAAAGTGGTCAGCTGCAAGTAGTATAAATAGAAGGTTAAATCAGATTGTCATAGGATTACAGTATTTATAGATATATAACAAGGTACAGGAGGGATAAATATGGCATTGAAGGATTACTATAATAGAATCAATCACGTCGGTGTGCCGACGGAGGACATGGCGGCGACTGTCCGCTTTTATACGGACCTTGGATTTGCACTGATTTATGAGACAAAGAACGGCGACCAGCAGGTCTGCTTCCTTGAGAACGGCCCGGTTCAGATCGAAGCCTATACGGTGGAGCACGCGGCAAATGCCCGTGGTGCGATTGATCATCTGGCACTGAACTGCACGGATATCGAGGCAGCTTTTGCGGAGGCGAAAAAGCTTCCATATAAGATTCTGGAAGGGATCACCGACCTGCCGTTCTGGGATCACGGAATCCGCTACTTCCTCATCGAAGGTCCGAATAAAGAAGTGGTCGAGCTGGTACAGAAGCTGTAAAGGGGAGGCCGGTATTTGGGACTTGCCTGATTCGGTTAAATTTCCGGTTGATTTTTTTCATGAAAGATGCTATTGTGAATGTGCTCATATGACTGACGGAAGTGGGGAACCACAGGGAGTATGAGCCATTCGAAGAGCCGACCGTCTGGGCCATGAAAAGGGACCAGAGTGTGTGGGCTTTCTTTTTGTTATGCCATAGTTTTGTGCAGCAGACAAAAGGAAAAGGAAACCGGAAGCTGCGATAGCAATGTATCATCTGCAAGGCAGTTTGGATTGGCCTTCGTGGAACTCATTTAGCACTGATCGAAGAGAAGTGCAGACCTGAGTTTTGCTGTATGACCGGCTTAGAAAATTAAAAAGGAGCGATCGACATGGAAAAGATTTCACTGCAACAGGAGCTGCAAAGTAACACGTACCCGGGACGGGGCATTGTGATTGGCCGTTCTGCAGACGGAAAAAAGGCAGTCACCGCTTATTTCATCATGGGCAGAAGCGAGAACAGCCGCAACCGCATTTTTGTAGAGGACGGGGAGGGCATCCGCACTCAGGCATTTGATCCATCGAAACTGACCGATCCGAGCCTGATCATTTACGCGCCGGTGCGTGTGCTTGGCAATAAGACGATCGTCACAAACGGCGACCAGACCGATACGATCTATGAGGGTATGGATCATCAGCTCACCTTTGAGCAGTCTCTGCGCAGCCGTGAATTTGAGCCGGACGCTCCGAACTATACGCCGCGTATTTCCGGAATTCTGCATATTGAAAATGGAAGCTACAGCTACGCGATGTCCATTTTAAAGAGCAACAACGGAGATCCGTCAGCCTGCAACCGCTATACCTTTGCATACAGCAACTGTGTGGCAGGCGAGGGACATTTCATTCATACGTATCAATGTGACGGCAATCCACTCCCGAGCTTTGAAGGAGAGCCAAAGCTGGTAGCGATCCCGGATGACATCAATGCATTTACCGATCTGATTTGGAGCAGCCTGAATGCGGACAATAAAGTATCGCTGTTTGTGCGCTACATTGATATCGAGACCGGAACCTATGAGAGCCGAATTGTAAACAAGAATCAATGATAAGAATAAAATTTTATGGCCTCAGAGTCATAGAGTAATGCATGTTTCGAATACGCGCGAGCGAAGGCAAACAAACAGAAAATGGCAGATTCCATGCTGAATATGCAGAAATGAGAAATGTTGCATAGAAGAAAAGGAGCAGGGTATGAACGAATTACAGTTAAAATATGGATGCAACCCAAACCAGAAACCGTCCCGTATTTTCATGGAAGATGGGAGCGACCTTCCGATTCAGGTGCTTTCCGGCCGTCCGGGTTACATCAATTTCCTTGATGCGTTTAATGGCTGGCAGCTCGTAAAGGAGCTCAAAGAGGCGACCGGACTTCCGGCGGCGACCTCTTTCAAGCATGTCTCCCCGGCCGGAGCGGCAGTCGGCCTGCCACTGGACGAGACGCTGGCAAAAATCTATTGGGTCGATGATCAGGGAGAGCTTTCTCCACTGGCGTGCGCGTATGCACGTGCAAGAGGTGCGGATCGTATGTCATCGTTTGGCGATTTTATCGCACTCTCGGACGTCTGCGACCGCGATACGGCGATGCTGATCAAGCGTGAGGTGTCCGACGGGGTCATCGCACCGGGCTATACCGAAGAGGCGCTGGAGATCCTGAAACAGAAGAAAAAAGGCAACTACAATGTGATTCAGATCGACCCGTCCTACCGCCCGGCTCCGATCGAGCACAAGCAGGTATTTGGCGTGACCTTCGAGCAGGGGCGCCAGGAGCTTCCGATCGATGATGCGCTGATTGCAAACTTTGTCACCGAGAAGAAGGATGTGCCGGAATCGGCGAAACGTGATATGAAGATTGCATTGATCATTTTGAAATATACACAGTCCAATTCCGTCTGCTACGTCAAAGACGGACAGGCAATCGGCATCGGTGCGGGGCAGCAGTCCCGTGTACACTGCACACGCCTCGCAGGACAGAAGGCGGACAACTGGTTCCTCCGCCAGTGCCCGAAGGTTATGGTACTTCCATTTTCGGATAAAATCACACGTGCCGAGCGCGACAATGCGATCGACGTTTACATCGGCAATGAATCCGAAGATGTGCTCGCAGACGGCGCATGGCAGAAGGTATTTACCGAGAAGCCGGAAGCGTTTACGGCAGAGGAGAAACGGGCATGGCTCGATCAGCTGCATGGCGTGACCCTCGGTTCCGACGCATTCTTCCCGTTCAGTGACAACATCGAGCGGGCGCACAAGTCCGGCGTCGACTACATCGCACAGCCGGGCGGCTCCGTGCGGGATGAAGACGTGATTGCGACCTGCAATAAATACGGAATGGCGATGGTGTTTACGGGTATCCGTCTGTTCCACCACTAAACACGAACAGCATAAAAAATATTTGCCGTATAAAATGGGCTGACCTGGATAAGGCCAGCCTGTTTCCGTTGCAGAGCTGTGATATCTTTTTACAGAACATACGTATTTGAACGCAGAGAATCATTCCCGCGATTCAGGGATACGGGGCACGAATATTTCCAGGCATTTTGATAAGGATGTTGATTTGTGTCCGCAGAGTCGCTATAATGAAGAAAATCAGTTTGTGAAGCAAAAACAAACAGTTTGGGAGGAAAAGAAATGATACAGGAAAGCATTGCAAAATTGGTTCAGTATGGCCTTACGACCGGACTGATTGAAAAAGAAGATGCCATTTATACGGCAAACCGTCTGCTTGATCTGCTGCATATGGATACCTTAGAGGAAGATACCGAGGCAGCCATCATGAACGCAGAAGCAGATGCGGCGATCGTCGGCAGGCTCGAAAAGATTCTCGGGGAGATCTGTGATTATGCATATGATAAGGGCATAATCGAGGAGAATACGGTCGGCTACCGGGATCTCTTTGATACAAAAGTGATGTCACTTCTTGTGGATCGTCCTTCCAACATCATCCGGAAGTTTGAGACACTGTATCAGGAAAGCCCGAAAAAAGCGACTGATTTTTATTACAAATTCAGCCAGGATACGGATTACATCCGCCGTTACCGCATTGCGAAGGATCGCAAATGGATCACACCGACGGAGTATGGTGATCTGGACATCACGATCAATTTATCGAAGCCGGAGAAGGATCCGAAAGCCATCGCAGCGGCAAAGCTCGCGAAGCAGACCTCTTATCCGAAGTGCCTGCTCTGCCGGGAAAATGAGGGCTATGCGGGACGGCTGAACCATCCGGCGCGCGGCAACCACCGTATCATTCCGGTGACGATCAATGACAGCCAGTGGTTCTTCCAGTATTCTCCGTATGTTTACTATAACGAGCACTGCATCGTGTTTAATTCGAAGCATGTCCCGATGAAAATTGAACGCGCGACGTTTGCAAAGCTGCTGGATTTCGTGTCCCAGTTTCCGCATTATTTTGTCGGTTCGAATGCAGACCTTCCGATTGTAGGCGGATCGATCCTAAGTCATGATCATTTCCAGGGTGGCCATTATGAGTTTGCAATGGCGAAGGCACCGATCGAGGAAACGGTTTCGTTTGCGGGCTATGAAGACGTGGAAGCGGGGATCGTAAAGTGGCCGATGTCCGTCATCCGGATCCGTTCCGGGCAGCCGGAGCGCCTGATTGATCTTGCGGATCGGATTTTGCAGGCATGGAGAGGATATACCGATGAGTCGGCATTTATCTATGCGGAGACTGACGGTGAGCCGCACAACACGATCACACCGATCGCACGGAAGCGGGACGGCAAATATGAGCTGGATCTCGTGCTCCGCAACAATATCACGACGAAGGAACATCCGCTCGGTGTATTTCATCCACATGCGGAGTTGCATCATATCAAAAAAGAGAATATCGGACTCATCGAGGTGATGGGACTGGCCGTACTTCCGGCCCGCTTAAAAGATGAGCTGGAGCATTTGAAGCGCGCCATGGTCAGTGGACGTGATATCCGGAACGATGAGGAGCTTGGCAAGCATGCAGACTGGGTCGAGGAGCTGAAGCAGAAATACGGCAGCTTTTCCGAGGACACGATCGACAAGATCATCGAGGAGGAAGTCGGCATCGTATTCATGAAAGTGCTGGAGCATGCAGGGGTTTACAAACGCACGCCGGAAGGAAAGGAAGCGTTCCGGCGGTTTGTGACGAGCGTGAGATAAGTGAAGTGGAGAAAGACGGGGATGGGGCAGCCATCCCCGCTTTTCGGTCAGCATAGTATAAAGAAAGGATTTTAAGATATGCGGGAACAGTTGACAGAAAGTGATGTAAAGAAGATACAGGAAGAGATCGAATACCGGAAGCTGGTCGTGCGCAAGGAAGCGATCGAGGCGGTAAAAGAGGCGCGCGCACATGGCGACCTGAGCGAAAATTTTGAATACCATGCGGCAAAGAAGGATAAGAATATCAACGAGAGCCGGATCCGCTATCTGGAGCGGATGCTGAAGACGGCGAACGTGATCACCGACCACTCGAAGGCAGATGAAGTCGGGCTGGACAAGACGGTCGAGGTGTACTGTGAGGATGACGACGAGACAGAGACCTACCGGATTGTGACGAGCGTGCGCGGCAATTCCTTAAGCGGTCTGATCAGCATCGAGTCGCCGCTCGGGAAAGCGCTGATGGGGCACAAGGTAGGAGACCGGGTCTATATCAAAGTAAATGATCAGTTTGGATATTATGTGGAGATCCGTTCGATCAGTGAGGCATCCGGGGAGGAAGAGGATCAGATTCGGAAGTTCTAAAAGAGGCAGATGCGGGCGTTCCGCTTTACGTTGCACGGAACTTGGTATACATAAAGGAGGAGGGGATACCGGATCGATATCCCCTCAAGAAGAGAAAAATGTATGAAAACTTAACCGAAAATAAGATAGTTGTTTAGGTTAAGATTGTTGTTAGGCGAAGCCATTTGCAATACCGACGCGCCATGTACTGGATGACTTCATTTGATACAGAAAGTATATTGGAAAAATGTGTCTAATCAGTGACTAATTCCTGAAAGAAAAATGAAGGAATCATAAAAGAAATGGGAAGCATTTTACATGGAAAAATGGTATGGTTTGCAGCGGGTACAGGAAAAGGAAGGGCATGAATGGAAGAAGATCAGATGACAGAGAATACCTTTCATTTTAATATAGAAGAAGAACTGAAAAAGCTGCCGGGGCGACCGGGAGTCTACATCATGCACGATGAACACGACGACATCATTTATGTCGGAAAGGCCATCAGCCTGAAGAACCGGGTGCGCCAGTATTTTCAGAGCAGCCGCAACAAAAGCGCGAAAATATTGCAGATGGTTGAACGGATCCGGCGCTTTGAATACATCGTGACAGATTCAGAGCTGGAAGCACTCGTGCTCGAGTGCAACCTGATCAAAGAGCACCGGCCGAAATACAATACGATGCTCAAAGACGACAAGACCTATCCATTTATCAAGGTCACGCTCGGAGAGGAATACCCGAGGGTGCTTTTTTCGCGCACGATGAAAAAAGACAAGTCGCGCTACTTTGACCCGTACACGAGCGCGGGGGCAGTCAAGGATACGATCGACCTGATCAAGAAGCTGTACAAGATCCGCAGCTGCAACAAGACATTTCCGCGTGATATCGGAAAGGAACGTCCGTGCCTGTATTATCACATCGGGCAGTGCAATGCGCCGTGTCAGGGTAATTTCACAAAGGAGCAGTACCGGGAATCCGTCGCGCAGGCGGTCGACTTTCTTGCCGGAAACCATGCCCCGGTCGTTAAGATGCTCGAAGAGAAGATGAATCAGGCGTCGGAGGAGATGGAATTCGAAAAGGCGATTGAGTACCGGGATCTGATTCGCAGCATCCATCAGGTATCCGAGCGTCAGAAGATCACAAACGAGGACGGCGAGGATAAAGATGTCATCGCGCTGGCGGTCGACGATGCAGATGATACGGTGGCGAATGCTGACGCAGTCGTGCAGGTATTTTTCATCCGGGGCGGGAAAATGATCGGCCGGGAGCACTTTTTCCTGCGTGTGGCGCTTCAGGATACCAAATCCGTCATCCTGAACAGTTTCGTGAAGCAGTATTATGCCGGGACCCCGTTTGTGCCGAAAGAGCTGATGCTGGAGACGGATATCGAAGAACATGAACTCGTAGAGGCATGGCTGACTGAAAAACGCGGACAGAAAGTCTATCTGCGGATTCCAAAGAAAGGGACGAAGGAGAAGCTCGTCGAGATGGCACGGGAAAATGCGGCGATCGTGCTGCGTCAGGACCGGGAGCGGATCAAGCGCGAGGAGGGCCGGACGATCGGTGCGGTGCATGAGATCGAGGATCTGATCGGCGTCGACCGGGCGATGCGCATGGAGGCATATGACATTTCCAATATCAGTGGCTTTGAGTCAGTCGGTTCGATGATCGTCTATGAAAAAGGAAAGCCAAAGCGCAGCGATTACCGCAAATTCAAGATCAAGTCCGTGCAGGGACCGGACGATTATGCGAGCATGGAGGAAGTACTGACCCGCCGTTTTTCCCATGGCCTTAAGGAGCGATGCGAGCTGGATGAGAAGGGAATGGGTTATGAGATGGGCAGCTTCAGCCGTTTCCCGGATCTTATCCTGATGGATGGTGGCCGGGGACAGGTCAACGTAGCCTTACGTGTCCTCGATAAGCTTGGCATCGCGATTCCGGTCTGCGGTATGGTAAAGGATGATTTTCACCGCACCCGCGGTCTGTACTACAATAACGTCGAGGTGCCGATCGATCCCCGCTCCGAGGGTTTTAAACTCATCACCCGAATTCAGGACGAGGCGCACCGCTTCGCCATCGAGTACCACCGCAGCCTGCGCAGCAAAGGGCAGGTGCATTCTATTTTGGATGACATTGAGGGCATCGGCCCGACCCGCCGCAAGGCACTGATGCGCACCTTCAAATCCCTCGAAGCGATCCGTGACGCCTCCTTCGAAGAACTCGCCAACGCCGAATCCATGAACGCCCGCAGCGCCCAGCAGGTGTATGATTTCTTCCATACGGAGAACGGAAAGGGGAAGGCACCCGAGGTAACGGAGGAGTAGGGATGGAGAAAGAGATTTGGAATGAAAAAGAGCTTCTGCAGCTTCGGGAAACCGTATTAAAGGCAGAAGAAGAACGGATCACAGGGCAGACAACATGGAGCATAGAAGAAGTTCGCGATATGCTGCACAATCCACAAATACTCGGTGGACAAATCATTCCGGATTACTTATAATAGATATATAGTTTGCAGCTAAAGGCTGCCATAATTTCAGGAGGATTCAGGAATGGCTAGCAGTGTAACGATCGAAAAGCTGGCGGATAAGATGAAGCTCACAAATCTGCTTCCGAATATCAGCATGGCGGGCAAGAAAATCGTGACGTCAGAGATCAACCGTCCGGCGCTTCAGCTGACCGGATATTTTGATCATTTCTATTCGGAACGTGTGCAGATTATCGGATATGTAGAGTATACCTATCTGGAGCATCTTCCGAGAGAAGCAAAGCTTCCGGTATATGAGAAGTTCCTTTCTTATCATGTACCGTGTATCATTTATACGACGATGACCGAGCCGGATGAGGACATGCTCCGGCTGGCGGAGCAGTATGAGGTGCCGGTATTTATGACGAAGATGACGACGTCATCGTTCATGGCAGAGATCATCCGGTGGCTGAATGTCGAACTCGCGCCGTGTATCTCCATTCATGGCGTATTGGTTGACGTTTACGGTGAGGGCGTGCTGATCATGGGGGAGAGCGGCATCGGAAAGAGTGAGGCGGCGCTGGAACTGATCAAGCGCGGACACCGCCTTGTTACGGATGATGTGGTGGAGATCCGGAAGGTCAGTGATGCGACGCTGATCGGATCATCGCCGGATATCACACGGCATTTTATCGAGCTGCGCGGTATCGGAATCATTGATGTAAAGACGCTGTTCGGCGTTGAGAGCGTCAAGAATACGCAGTCCATCGATCTGGTCATCAAGCTGGAAGAGTGGGATCGGGAAAAAGAATACGATCGTCTTGGACTGGAAGAGGAGTACACGGAATTTCTGGGTAATCAGGTCGTCTGCCATTCGCTGCCGATCCGTCCGGGCCGGAATCTGGCTGTGATCGTAGAGGCAGCAGCGGTCAACCACCGTCAGAAGAAGATGGGCTACAACGCGGCGAAGGAGCTGTACAACCGCGTGCAGAACAGTATTATGAAAAATGCAGGAAAGCAGGAAGAGGAATAGACATGAAGAAGTATTGCTTTGGAATTGACGTAGGAGGAACAACAGTAAAATGCGGACTTTTCACCGTTGATGGTGAAGTCCTGGATAAATGGGAGATCGAGACGCGCACCGAGAACAATGGTGTGAACATCCTTCCGGATGTGGCAGCGACGATCAAGGCAAAGATCGCAGAGAAACAGCTGAATGCAGAGGAAGTGGCTGGCGTTGGCATCGGCGTTCCTGGTCCGGTCAATGATCACGGCGAGGTACCGGTAGCAGTCAATCTGCACTGGGGCTTTACTCCGATTGAAAAAGAACTCTCAGAGATGACCGGCCTTATCGTAAAGGCAGGAAATGACGCCAATGTGGCAGCGCTCGGAGAACTCTGGAAGGGTGGCGGAGCAGGCCATCACAACATGATCATGGTAACGCTCGGCACCGGTGTCGGCGGTGGTATCATCATCAATGATAAGGTGATCGCAGGCAGCCATGGCGCAGGCGGCGAGATCGGACATGCACATGTCATCGACGGTATGCAGGAGGCATGCAACTGCGGCAATCACGGCTGTCTGGAGCAGGTGGCATCTGCAACTGGTATTGCGAGACTCGCACGGGAAGCACTGGCAGCGACGGAAGCGCCATCTGTTTTGCGCGAGAAAGAGGAGATCTCGGCAAAGACCGTATTTGATGCAGTAAAAGAGGACGATGCGCTTGCGATCCAGATCGCTGAGAAGTTTGGCGACTATCTCGGAAAGGCACTCGCGACATTTTCCACCGTTGCAGATCCGGAGATCATTGTCATCGGTGGCGGCGTATCTAAGGCCGGCCCGATCCTTCTGGACTATATCATCCGTCCGTTTAAGGAATATGCGTTTGCACCGTGCAAAGAGACGACAGAATTCGCACTGGCGACACTTGGAAATGACGCAGGAATCTTTGGCGCGGCGAAGCTGGTACTGTAGTACATAATTTTATAAATAAGGAGAAAGGACACTGTTTTGGGATCATTTGTCCCGGGACGGTGTTCTTTTTTGCGCGCTGTTCTTTTTACCTGGAATGTGGTACAATGACCGGTAACGGAAAACCCAATAGACCGAGTATGGAGATGAGAAAATGGAGCGACACCCTTTGTGCAGAAAACTATATCTAAACCTCACGCCGCCGACGGAGGAGGACGCGCGTGGAGACCGGGAGCGGATCCTGGATGGCCTGACCGGGGAATATGCGAAAGCGGTGATGCCGCTTCGGGTGATGCGAAAGCTGTATCCGCTGTGCCGGGAAGCCGGCTGGAAGGTGACGCTTCTTCTGGGATTTCATGATGGTATATGGGAGATTCTGGATGTAGAGGCGGGGGATACGACGTCGCATCTCTATGGGCTGGCGGTCGACTACGGGAGTACGACACTCGTGATGCAGGTGGTAGATCTGCATACCGGCGAGATACTGACGCAGCAGACGAGGTTCAATCCACAGATTCCATATGGCGAAGAGATTTTAAGCCGTATCTTTTATACAAAGGACCGCCCGGAGCATCTGGAGGAGCTGCAGCAAAAGACGGCTGATGGGTTCAATGCGCTGATCCAGACCTGTGAGAAGGCGACCGGAATTCCGAAAGAGCAGTATGGAGCGATGGTGATCGGTGGCAATACGACGATGATCCATTTCCTGTTTGGTCTGTCTGCGTGGCCGGTATTTGAGACACCGTTTGCACCGGTCGCCAAGAATCCGGGCTTTGTACAGGCAAGGGATCTTGGCATTGAGCTGCCGGGCTATCTTTATGTGTTTCCGGCAGCGGCGAATTACCTTGGAGGCGATATCACAAGCGGGCTGCTGGCCGCGGGGCTGGATCAGTCGCCGGATTTGTCTGTATTCATCGATATCGGTACAAACGGCGAACTGGTGGCGGGCAATTCGGAATTTCTGCTCGCCGGAGCAGGGGCGGCGGGTCCGGCTCTGGAGGGCGGCATCAGTCGATATGGAATGCGGGCAGATACCGGAGCAGTCGACCGGGTGACGGTTCAGGGAGAAGATCTGCATCTGCATGTGATCGGGGAGGCAAAGCCGCGTGGGATCTGTGGATCCGGTATTGTGGAGCTTCTGGCCGGGATGCTTTTAAATGGCTGGGTGGACGCACTTGGAAATTTGAATCCGGACGCATCTTGCCGGATCATTCCGGTGAAGAATCATCTGGACGAGGAGCAGGAAGAGTTGGCTGTCTGCTATGCGTGGGCGGCGGAGTCGGATCAGCAGGAGGATCTGGTATTTACCCAGACGGACATTCACGAATTTATCCGCACGAAAGCAGCGGCCCACACGATGGTCGCATACCTGATCGAGGAGTTTGGACTGCAGGCGGATGATATCGCGCATTTTTATCTTGCCGGGGCGTTCGGAAAATATCTGAATCTGGAAGCCGCGATTACGATCGGCATGTACCCGGATCTGCCGCGGGAGAAGTTTATCATGCTTGGCAATTCTTCTCTGGATGGCGCACATGAGCTGCTGCTGGATCTGCGGCTTGTGGCGCGGGCGGATGAGCTGGTGAAGAAGATTACATACGTCCAGTTCGGCAATGCGGGAGACTTTGTCGAGAAAATGCATGCGGCACAGTTTTTGCCGTATACGGATCTGGATGAATATCCGAGCGTGAAGGCGAAGCTGGAGCGCAGACATAAGGAAGGAGATCAGCGGTCATGAACATTTTACTGACGGCAATCAATGCAAAATACATTCATTCCAATCTTGCGGTGTACAGCCTGAAAGCGTCTGCCGGAAAATATGAAGATCAGGTGGAGCTGGCAGAGTATACGATCAACCATCAGATGGATGAAATATTTGCAGGAATCTATCGTCGGAAGCCGGAGCTTCTGCTGATGTCCTGTTATATCTGGAATCGGCGGGAGGTCACGGAGACGGCGGCTTCCCTGAAAAAAGTGCTTCCGGATCTGAAGATCTGGGCGGGCGGCCCGGAAGTGACCTATGATGCGGAACACTTTTTACGGCAGAATCCGGCGTTTGACGGTGTGATGATCGGGGAGGGAGAGCAGACGTTTTATCGGCTGCTGGACTATTATATAGGAGGAAACGGGACGCTGGAGGAGATTCCGGGGATCGCGTTTCGAGCGTCGGATACGCTTACCCGCACGCTGCCCCTGAT
>JAQXGF010000064.1 GCA_029006155.1 Lachnospiraceae bacterium | reverse complement strand
GCTTTAAAGCAGCATGAGGCAAAAGAATCTGCCAAAGAGCAGTAAGCCATATGCACAAACGGTAAACGAATCTGATATCCCGTTGGCAAATTCGCGGGAATCGTAAAAAAATATCACCGGTACTGGTTTTGGCCGTACCGGGGATATTTTTTATTCCCGTGCTTTTTCTTCTCCTTTGCACTTCTCATACGCAAACAGTGCGGCTCCCAGTGCGCCGCACAGCTGCGCCTCCTTGCAAATATACAGCTTTGCGCCGAGTTTCTCCTCCAGCGCTTTTATAATTCCCTGATTCTGGGCCACGCCCCCGGTCATCATATATTCGCCCGGCTGATTTTTCCCGAGCCGTGCCGCCAGCGCGCCTACCTTAGACGCCACCGAGACGTTCAGCCCGTGTACGATATCCGCCACGTCTTTATTCTGTGCAACTAAGGAGACGACCTCCGATTCGGCAAACACCGTGCACATGCTGGAGATCACGATGTTCTCCTTCCACTCAAGCCCTTTTGTGCTCATCTCCTGCAACGAGAGCCCGAGTGTCCGGGCCATCATCTCAAGGAAGCGGCCCGTCCCGGCGGCACATTTATCGTTCATCAGGAAATTTTTGACCGCACCATGTTCGTCAATGCTGATCGCTTTGATGTCCTGTCCTCCGATGTCGATAACCGTCCGCACATTTGGATTCAGGTAATGTGCCCCTTTTGCATGGCAGGTAATCTCTGTAATACTGTCATCGCCGCTGTCGATATAGGCGCGTCCATACCCGGTCGTCACAATCCGCACGATCGCGTCCTTCTGGATCCCGGCCTTTTCCACCGCCAGCTCCAGACTCTTCTCCGCGCTCATCATCGCACCGCCACCCGTCGGAATGATCATCGTCGCTTTTATCTTTACATCCTGATACAGAATCACCACATCGGTACTGGTCGATCCGCTGTCAATTCCTGCCACATAGTAAACGCCTGATTCCATCTTTTTCTTTGCCTCCTCACTGATTCCGCTTCCCGCATCCATACTTTCCGATCCCTCGATCGTCTCCGAAAACGCCTGGATTCTCGTCAGCAGCTGCCCCGCGCTCTGGCTCGTAAAATCTGTCTCGATCTTGAGGAGCGGTACTTTGATATGCTTCTTTACGCTCGCATATTCAAATCCATAGTAATCACAGAATTTGATCGTATGATAAATGATCCCTTTCAGATCCGGGTCCAGATAAAGCGCATTTCGCCCGGCACTGCGGTTCATCCGGAAACAGGGCATCTGGGTAAGAAGCACATCTGCATACGCCAGAAACAGTGCCTCCTCCCCGGCCTTTTCCATCTCCTCCGGCAGCTCAGCCAGCTTCCGTCCCCCGGTGCAGGTCAGATTTTCCACCTTCATCCGCATATTTTCCCGGATCATATGTTCCAGCACACCGCTGACCCGCACGCCGAGCACCCCAATGTACGGCTCCTTTTCGCTTCCGGGCTTTTCAAATGAGTTTAAAAAAGCTGCACGGTCAAATATTTTCCCGGAATATGCCTCATATTCTTCTTTCAGCCGCCGAAGTGATCCTGCAAACCGGAGCTTCTCACACTCCCGGTCATCATGCGGAAGATCCAGCATCGCGAGGAACCTACATTTTCCGGTGTGCTTCACAATGTCGTACACCCGGCGCATGGAGTCACAACAGTTGACGAGCACCAGCTCTTCCACCTTTCCCTCCAGCACGGCCTGAATGACCGATTTTCCAAATCCGCACAGATTGGCATGTGCGATCTGATCTGACTGTTCAAAATTCTCCGGCATTTCTTCCAGCACCGCGCATGTCTCTTTAAATCCACGGAACAGCTCCACCGGCGTATATTTACAGACATAATGTATCATACGTGTTTTACCTCCCTGCCTTCTTCGAGCATCTCCATAAATGCCTGCAACCGCGTGGACACCTGCCCGTCGCTGGTGTTCGCCGGATTGCATCCGTCCCCGTCGAGGATCATGGTCGGAAGCCCGCGTTCCTCCAGCGAGCGCTTGATCAGAGAGGACGCACCGATCGTCCCTTTACAGCCCCAATGTGCAAATAAAATGCCACCGTCCGCACCGGTCTCCTTTGCCAGCTTATCCGCCAGCCGGATGCGTTCCTCCACATTTCCATTGTAAATGCAGTGCACCATCTTTTCTGCCAGCGCTTCGTAAGGGTCGCGTGCATGCATCGTCTGAAAACCGTCCGCGACAAAGTCACAGGCGCTGATATGGATGTTTTTGCTGTAGTTAAACACATCCCGCACCGGTGCCTGCAAAAAGGGCATGATGTGCATCCAGAGGATATGAAGCCCGTCCCCTTTAGGTGCACGTTCCACATCCCGAAGCAACAGCTTTGTATAGTTCACGGACTCCTCAGAGCCGGAAAGCAGATGACACATAAAAATCGCGTACAGTTCATTCGTCAGAGATGTCACAGGGTCATGCGATTTGCGCAGCGCCAGTTGACGCTCATAATACTCCGCCGCCTGTTTGCTGTTTGCCACCGCCTGCTGTACTGCCTGTTCCTGGATTTTCTTTCCGGTCACATCTTCCAGAAACCGCTTCAGTTCCCGCAATTGCCCTGCAACATACTGGATAGAATCCTGATTTTTTTCATAAGGAACATCGATATAGAAACCGGGGAGATGATATGTCTGCTTCAGATAGGGAAACGTCATCATATTTCCATCGCAGGCAAGATTGGTATAGACCATGCATTTGGGCTTTGGCAGCAGTCCGGTCAGCGCCGCCCCTAAAAATACCCGATGATAGGAGCACATCGTCTCCGGGAAACCTTCTTCTTCTGTCTTTCGAAGAAATGCCTGTTCACATTTTGTTCCGGCCATAAAGCAGGACAGCGCTTCCACCGAATACGGCGTCAGCCCCGCTGCCGTCAAAAGTTCTCCCGGCACAAAAATGCTGACCATCGCCGCCTGCTCTGGCTTCGCAAGTGCCTGAATAATATTTTTCATGACAACCCGGGCCACGTACTGCCCGGAAGGAGGCAGCGCCCGGTCCGGAAAAAACTGCAGCCGCTTCTCCTGCAGACGATACCCTGCAAGAAGAAGCCGCCGCGCCTTTTCCGGATCCTGCAGCGCCATGCTGCCTACAATACTTCCAAATTTGTCGATTATGTTCATTCTGATTCCTCTTATCTTTCTGTTTCTGCCTTTGCTTTTCCGTCCCGTTTTCACAAAGTTTATTATAATCATCCGCACTCAAAAGTAAATATCAATCTTTCTGACGTCTCCGAATCAAAAGCAGAGACAGAAGTAAAAAACCGGCAGCGCATCCGCCAAGCGCATACCATTCGACCGGTGTCGCATCTCCGGTACGCACCGGAACAGAGCCCGATCCGCCACCATGTGGCTTTTCGGACGGCTTTTCCGGCATCGGTTTCAGATCCATTCCGGTCTTTGGCTGCATCGTGACTTCATAGTTCCATGCACGTTTTCCAGCCTCCTGCTCGATCTGTGGAACAGATACCAGGTACGGATCCATTTTCACCGAAAAAGCAGCTTCCGATTTTTCTGACGTTTGCCAGATCAGATACATGCCCGGCTTCAGATCACCAAAATATGCCACACCATCCACATCGGTCCTGGTCTCCTGTCCCGTCAGTTGTGTCTCCTTAGCCAGCGCCTGCAGCATTTTTGCATCCCGCAGGGAACGGGACGCGGTCATGTTCTCAAAAGAAACACCGCTGCCCTGAAATTCCGGAACGAGCGTATATTCGGCCGTCCCGTCTGCCTGCACGGTCAGATCCGCGATCTGCCGCACCTGCAGCCGCATTCCTTCGATCCTGATTTTTGTTCCGTCTTTTTTCTTATAAAATACATGGACGGACAGACTTCCCACCTGATCCGCCGTCAGCGGTGGCAGGCTGTCATTTTCTCCTGCCAGCGCTTCTGCCACCTGTCCCCACAGCACCAGCAGCAGGAGAACCGTCCGGAAAATGGTCTGCCTGATAATTGATCCTGACTGTTTCATTTCATACGTTCCTTCCCGGCCTCCTGCCTGAAGTGTGCGCTGCTCCTGCGCAGCGTCCTCTTCCGTATTTCAGTCAGTCATCTTCTCTTTTATCGGTGTGTTCTTCTCACCAGCAGAAGCGCTGCCGCGAGCAATGTGAGGATCGAACCTCCCAGATACAGAAGGGTCGTACCCATACCACCGGTCTCCGGAAGCTCCGTACCCTTCTGGTTGATGACGTGGACGCCACCCTCTATCCATGTATTTTTATCTCCAACCATCTCGATTTCTGCCGTCAAATTCTGCGCTCCCATATCAACCTTTGCCCGTTCTGACAGTTTATTATAGCCATCCGGCTGCTTCGTCTCCTCCAGCCAGTAGGTCGTATCTGCATCCAGACCTTTGATGACGGCTTTTCCGTCTTTCGCCTTGATCGTTGCAGACTGGAATCCGACGACTGCTTTCTCTTTTTCGGTCGCAATTCGGTATATGCCATCTGATTCCTTTACAACCGCAATCAAATTACCAGCCTTTTGCGCATCATAAAGTGCAAATTCCGCACCATTCAAAAGAATCTTATCATTATCGGTCTTTACAAGATCAAAATAGAAGGTAAAAGTCTTAGTCGTATCCCATTTTGTCTCGCTGGCATCGCCATAATCCAGTTTAGTTCTGTTTATATTCGCCGCGTCTTTATCTTTATCATCATTTACAGCAATAACTGCCTTTTCATTTAAAATTGCATTGTAAGAAACGACGATATTCTTATTTCCTGTGATACCGTCCAGATAACTCTGTGCAAACACAAGCTCAAATGCACATCCGTCCGTAGTTGCCGCTCCTTCGGTACCTCCGTACTGTGGAGCTAATTTTATCGTGTAATCCTCACCCTCTACCAATTTTCTGGAAGCGTTTTCTGTCGACTCCGCCACCTGAATGGATACCGGAAGTAAGGTCAAACCTTCCGTCATCGTATCGTGCAATACATAATTCTGAGCACCTTTTTTTGCAGCAATCGTTGTCCGGAATTCTACCGTATCGCCGATCTGAGCAGTGTTCTCATCTCCCCATGTTCTATCAGAATCTTCTTTGACTTCCTTATCGACCGTCGGCTGTTCATTTTTTTCATGCATAATCACATCTGGATTGGTCGTATCCAGAGAACACAGCGTGCCGAGTGTTGTGTCGATGAGATAGTAGCCAAGGTTCAGATCTTTAAATTCTATTTTAGTACTCTGAGCCGTTTGCTTTTTTACCGGTGTAATCCCCTGTGCTTTTGCTGCCGCAAGTGCAGCTTTGGCAAACGTTGCCACCGTTTCTGCATTGTCGCCGCCAACCCAGGTCACATATCCCTGCTTATCGAAATGAACATAGCCGGTCTGTTTTTCCAGCCACGTTTTCCATGCCGACGTTGCTTTATACGTATATGCATTTTGACTGGTGTCGTAGCTTTCCAGCTCCAGAATCTGATAAATCTCGTACGTTTGCCCTATTACTGCATTATCGATCGTAATTGATCCGCTATTATTGTTCGTTCCACTTGCCGCCAGCACCGTATGCGCCATTGTGAATGCCAGCAGCATCGTCAGCAGTACGCTGACCCAGCGCTTGATGTCTTTGATCTGTTTGCTGATTTTCATATTTTTCACCTTTCCTCTCCATTTCAAGCAGATAGTTGCGGGATATCTCTGCAGATTTTCCGTCAAGATCTGACCATCGGATGCCGCTGTCTCCATCGATATCCGTTCACGCTTTGCTCCATTTCCGGGCTGTCCCGACCAGTCGCACTTCTGCTCTCATGCCATATCGCTCTTTTGTCTGAGGCAACGAAACAGCGCAAATCCTCACCTCCCATCCTTCCTTTGTTTTTTGTTATACAAAAGGCTGCATCCTGCCAGCGCAAGCAGCAGAAGTCCGCCCATCGTATACGGCCTGATCCCGATGCCCCCGGTCTCCGGAAGCCGGTACTCCGTACTGTTGACAATGACCCGATCCCACGGCAGCGGTTTGCCGTCCTCACCAAGTGGCATCTGAGAATTGCCACCACTGTCCGTCACGTCCACCGTCAGCACATCATAAGCCACGGTGACTTTATAATGGTTGCCGTTCGCATAATAGCCATCCGGCACCTTCGTCTCTTCCAGACTGTATTGATGTCCGGATGGGATATCCGAGAAGGATACCACTCCATCTGCACCGGATATCACCGTCTGATCGGAAATTGCCGTACTGGTGTTATCTCCATGGCAGACCGGGCAATTCCTGGTGTCATGGCGCAGTGTAAACTCTGCCCCTGCGACCGGCCTTCCGTAATTATCCTGCTTTTGAAAACTCAGCTCCGCCAGATAACCTTTGACCGATGGAATCGGGAATTCCAGTGTCTTTGGATCAGAGATTGTGATACTGCCATTGTTATTCTGGACGATCTGATAGGTAAGGGAAGTCGGATTGTTCGTCTGATACGTTTTATTTTCTATAAAGCTTTGCGCCTCATTTTTCAGCCGGACGCGATATACGACCTGATACGTATAGACCAACGCATTTCCGGAACCGGTCTTCTGATAACCGGATTTTTTCAGATTCCACTGAATCGTCTGTGTCTCTCCTGAAAAGCGCACCGTATTCTCTTTCCCCTCTTCCCACGTTCCCGTCAAATCGTTTTTTGTCAATGTATTTGTCTTGTCATAAAATCCGATAAACTCCACCATGCCGGCTGCATTTCCGGATGTCGGCATCGGGTCTTTCGCTACCCATTGCGCCTCGGCTCTTTCCCCGATCAGACGTCTGATTTCCTGAAAGATCTGATCGTAGGCCGCCTGCAGACCTGCCGAATTGGTGCTGTCGTAATAGTAGCCGGAGCCGATGCGATTTTTCAGCCAGTCCTTATAAGAATTTGTACTACTGGCATCTCCGATTTCATAAGATGTTCCGGTTCGATCGACAACCGAAAATCCAACTGAATTTTCTGATTGCGTAATGTATTTCTGAATCGTCTGTCCCCCTACATCGACGCCGATCGAAAAAATTCTGATTCCCGATGTTTTAATCTGTTCTGCCTTTTTTCTTGCCTGAATCGCTGCTTTGTCACTATAACTTGTGCCATACAAGCACTTTTTATTTAAAACTCCATCGTAAAAATATGTTCCCGTCGAATCATATGGATCATACCCACTATATCCACTACTAATATATGTCGTCGGAAATCCATCGCTCAGAAAAATAATATACTTATTCTGATTTGAATTTCCTGCCAACATATCCTGTCCTCTCTGTAATCCGGCCTCTATATTAGTAAAACGTGAATGATCTCCATCATACCCTTCCGCATTAATAATTTTCCCTGTTTCACTACGCATTTTGTTTTTCAGTTTATCTGCTTCCTCTTGCGTACTGCAGCTCTGCAATCCAAAAATCTGATATGCGTTCGTATTAAACGCCACATACCCAATCTTGCTGACACCACTCTTTGTGTTCTCCGCAAACCGATCCAAAAACTGCTCCGCAGCGTCCATTGCCGCTTTATAACGTGTTACCCCTCCAAAATCCGAAGTCATCGTATTCGATATATCCATGACAATCACGACCGCCATATCCGGATCTTCATAGATCTCGGAAATATTTTCCGTCGTCCGCACCGTCAACGTAATATCAAACACATTTTCCAGATCCGTCCCGGCGATCGTTTTGCTGACTGCTACCTTTTGATCGTCAGATTCATTCCCTCCTCCGCCTTTCACGACCTGTACCCCGGATGGCTTTGCCCCGGATGCACGTACCACATCGCCCTCTGCCGCGGCATCTCCACTCTCGTCCAATACTGCTATCTGCATCCCCGCCGCTATCTCATCCACCGACAGGCTCTGCACTTCCGCCGCGTTTTCCGCTCCGGTATCTACGCTCCCGCAATACGCCTCGAACCAGCCGCTATCCCGCAACTGTTCCCAGTTCGTTCCTTCCGCGGCCTCTGCCATCGTATAGTAATATTCCTCCAGCAGTGCCAGAAGTACCTCCTTCAGCTCCAGGTATTCTTCTTCCGTCAGCATACCTGCCTCGAATGCTTCTTCGATCTGATTCAGCAAATGCTGCGCCTCGATCCAGTTCTCCTCGTTTACGCCGGATTCTTTCCATTTTTCCAGTTCTTCCAAAAAGCAGGAATACTGCTCCGATTCTGACTCACTTTCCGTCTCTTCCGTGATCGCTTCAATCAGCCCGCTCTCTTCGGTCTGCCCTATCTCCGGCGCTTCCGTACTCTCCTCGTCAATCAGTATTTCCGTTTCTTGGATCCCAAATCCTTCTTCCTGTCCTTCCGCTTCATCCTGTTTTATGATTTCAGAACTGTCTGTGCGATCCTGATTCTCTCTCTGCTCTACTGTCCCGTAGCACTCCGGCCCATGCACATGTTCCTGCTTTGTGCAAACCAACCTCTGCGTACTCTGGTAGCAGCCATCCCCATGCCGATGTCCCGCCGTCTCCTCCTGCCCGCAGACGAGAATCTCCTCCGTGCTATAGCATTCTGGTCCATGCGTATGTGCCTCCGATTCTTCCAGGCCGCACTGCAAAACATCCTGCCTCTGATAGCATGAGTCATTATGTATATGCCCTTCCCGCTCGTTCTGCGTACAGGTCAGAATCCGCTCCTCCTCATAGCAGGAAGTATCATGCCGATGCTCCTCCCTCGTGCAGATCAGCACCGTTTGCCCTTCCGCCGAATGCGACCGCACCGCCGGGTAAGCCCCGCTCAGCACAAGTAGCAGCGCCAACAGCAGGCTCAGCATCCGACATCCCCTGTGAATCATCCCCTTCTTCTGCTGCTTTCCCTTTTTCTGATCCGGCATTTCTGATTTCCTTTTCATATCCCGTATCCTCCCTTCACATTTTCATCATCTATCGATATCTGGCTTGCTGCTACGCATAAATAAACGCTTTGTTGCTCCTGATTTACCGCAACAAAAAAACACCCAGATCACTCCGG
>JAQXGF010000063.1 GCA_029006155.1 Lachnospiraceae bacterium | reverse complement strand
ATCGGCATGGGCTACGAGGTCGTAGAGGGACCGGAAGTCGAGTACGATCTCTACAATTTTGAAAAGCTGAACATTCCGGCGAACCATCCGGCAAAGGACGAGCAGGATACCTTCTATATTAATAAGGATATCGTGCTGCGTACTCAGACCTCTCCGGTACAGGCACGTATCATGGAGCAGGGCAAGCTGCCGATCCGTATGATCGCTCCGGGCCGCGTATTCCGTTCCGACGAGGTGGATGCGACCCATTCTCCGTCCTTCCATCAGATCGAGGGACTGGTCGTAGATAAAAACATTACATTTGCAGACCTGAAGGGTACCCTGGAAGAGTTCGCAAAGGAGCTGTTCGGTGCAGAGACGAAGACGAAGTTCCGTCCGCATCACTTCCCGTTCACAGAGCCGAGTGCAGAGGTGGACGTATCCTGCTTCAAGTGCGGCGGAAAGGGCTGCCGGTTCTGTAAAGGAAGCGGCTGGATCGAAATCCTCGGCTGTGGAATGGTACATCCGCACGTACTGGAGATGTGCGGCATCGATCCGAATGAATATACCGGATTTGCATTTGGCGTGGGCCTTGAGCGTATCGCCCTGCTGAAATACGAGATTGACGATATGAGATTGCTGTATGAGAACGATGTACGTTTCCTGAAACAGTTCTAAGGAGGAGAAGAAAATGAATACGACTTTATCATGGATTAAGGCATATGTACCGGATCTTACCTGCACCGCGCAGGAGTATACCGATGCAATGACCCTCTCAGGAACAAAGGTGGAGGGATATGAGGCGGCAGACCGCAATCTGGACAAGATTGTGATCGGACAGATCGAGAAGATCGAGAAGCACCCGGATTCCGATCATCTGATCATCTGCCAGGTAAATGTAGGCACTGAGACGATTCAGATCGTGACCGGTGCTCCGAATGTAAAAGAAGGCGACAAGATTCCGGTCGTACTGGACGGCGGACGGGTCGCAGGCAATCACGACGGAAAAATGACCGAGGGCGGCATCCAGATCAAAAAGGGCAAGCTGCGCGGCGTAGAGTCAAACGGTATGATGTGCTCCATCGAGGAGCTTGGCTCTTCCAGAGAGTTCTATCCGGAAGCACCGGAGTATGGCATCTACATTTTCCCGGAGGATGCAGTGGTCGGTGCAGACGCGATCGAAGAGCTCGGACTGCATGATGTGACTTTTGAGTATGAGATCACATCCAACCGTGTTGACTGCTTTGGCGTGATCGGTATCGCGCGTGAGGCGGCAGCGACGTTCGGCAAGGAATTCCATCCGCCAGTCGTAACACCGACCGGAAACGAGGAAAAGGCGTCTGACTATGTAAAAGTAACGGTAAAGGATACCGATCTCTGCCCGCGTTACTGCGCAAGAGTCGTAAAGAATATCAAGATCGCTCCGTCACCGAAGTGGATGCAGCGCCGTCTGGCAGCAGCCGGCATCCGCCCGATCAACAACATCGTCGACATCACGAACTATATCATGGAAGAGTACGGTCAGCCGATGCATGCGTACGACTACGATCAGCTCGCAGGCCATGAGATCATCGTGCGCCGCGCTGCAAAGGATGAGAAATTTGTGACACTCGATGGACAGGAGCGCACACTGGATGAGAATGTCCTGGTGATCTGTGACGGTGAGAAGTCTGTCGGCATCGCCGGCATCATGGGCGGAGAAAATTCCATGATCACAGACGACGTAAAGACAATGCTGTTCGAGGCAGCCTGCTTCGACGGTACGAACATCCGTCTTTCTTCCAAGCGGATCGGTCTGCGCACCGACGCTTCTGCAAAGTTTGAGAAGGGTCTTGACCCGAACAATGCGGAAGAGGCGATCAACCGTGCCTGCCAGCTGATCGAGGAGCTGGGTGCCGGTGAAGTCGTTGGCGGTATGGTAGATGTATATCCGACCGTAAAGGAGCCGGTACGCATCCCGTTTGAGCCGGAGCGCATCAATGCCCTGCTCGGCACCGACATTTCCGCAGAGGAGATGCTCGGATACTTCAAAAAGATTGATCTTGGCTATGATGAGAAGACAAATGAGGTGATCGCGCCGACCTTCCGTCAGGATCTGTTCCGCACGGCAGATCTCGCAGAGGAGGTAGCACGTTTCTATGGATACGCAAATATCCCGACGACCCTGCCGACCGGCGAGGCGACGACCGGAAAGCTTCCGTTTGACCTGCGTGTGCGCGCAGTCGCTCAGGACATCGCAGAGTTTTGCGGATTTTCACAGGGCATGATGTACTCCTTCGAGAGCCCGAAGGCATTTGAAAAGCTGATGCTTCCGGCAGATTCTCCGCTGCGTAATGCGATCAGGATCATGAATCCGCTCGGCGAGGACTTCAGTATTATGCGTACACAGTCTGTCAATGGCATGCTGACGTCTCTTGGCTTCAACTACAGCCACAGAAATAAAAATGTCCGCCTCTATGAGCTGGGCAACATTTACATCCCGAAGGCACTTCCGCTGACCGAGCTGCCGAACGAGCGTGTACAGTTTACACTCGGCATGTATGGCGACGGCGATTTCTTCACGATGAAGGGTGTTATCGAGGAGTTCCTTGACAAGCTTGGCATCACCGGAAGAAAGTCCTACCGTCCGGACAGTGGCAAGAGCTTCCTGCATCCGGGCCGTCAGGCAGATGTCTACTACGGCGATAAACTGCTTGGATTCCTCGGCGAGGTACATCCGCTCGTGGCTTCCGCTTATGGTATCGGTGAGAAGGCATACATCGCAGTGCTGGATATGCCGGCAGTGACCGAGCTTGCAACCTTTGACCGGAAATATGCGGGCATCGCCAAGTTCCCGGCTGTGAGCCGTGACATCAGTATGGTCGTTCCGAAGCACATCCTGGCAGGCGAGATCGAAGATGTGATCATCCAGCGCGGCGGTAAGATTCTGGAGAGCTGCCAGCTCTTCGACATCTATGAGGGTGCACAGATCCGTCACGGATTTAAGTCGATGGCATATTCCATCACCTTCCGTGCCAAGGATCGCACGCTGGAAGAGGGCGACATTACGGCTGCGATGAAGAAGATCTGGAACGGACTGGAATCTCTTGGAATCGAGATCCGTGCATAATATGAGACTGTATATCATGCGGCATGGGGAGACGGAGTGGAATCGCACCCTCCGTCTTCAGGGCCAGACCGATATACCACTGAATGAGAACGGGCGGGTACTTGCACAGGTGACCGCCCGTGCTTTGCAGCAGGTCCCGTTTGACCTTTGCATTTCCAGTCCACTGCAACGGGCAAAGGAGACGGCGCTTCTGGTGCTTGGTGGCAGAGATATCCCGATGCTTACCGATGCGCGCATTCAGGAGATCGGCTTTGGTACGTATGAGGGCCGACGGGTGCGCGATGCGAAGGGGGAGATCACCGATCCGAGATTTTTTGCATTTCTTCGTGATCCGGGCAACTTCATCCCACCGGAGGGGGGAGAGAGTATCGCTGATCTGGTGGCGCGTACCGGCGCATTTTTAGAAGAACTGTCCACGCGTGCAGAATGGCGGGAAAAGACGATTCTGATCTCCACACACGGAGCAGCGTCCCGCGCAATGCTTTTAAATATCCGGCACGGCGAGCAGAAGGATTTCTGGGACACTGGCGTGCCGAAGAACTGTGCAGTGACGATTGTAGATTTGGAACAACCGGAAAACAGTACACCGAAATGGGTAATAAAGGAACAGGATGTAACGTATTATGAAAACGTCTGATTTTTATTTTGATTTACCAAAGGAGCTGATCGCGCAGGATCCGCTGGAGGATCGGTCTGCATCCCGGCTTCTGGTACTTGATAAAGAGACGGGTGCGATGGAGCACCGTCACTTTTATAACATTGTAGATTATCTGCGACCGGGCGACTGTCTGGTCATCAATAATACAAAGGTCATTCCAGCTCGGCTCTATGGCGTGCGGGAAGGGACCGGGGCGCTCATCGAGATTCTGCTTCTGAAGCGGAAAGAAAATGATGTGTGGGAGACGCTCGTAAAGCCGGGCAAAAAAGCGAAGCCGGGGACAAAGATCATTTTTGGCGACGGGATTCTGGTCGGCGAGGTCATCGACATCGTCGAGGAGGGCAACCGCCTGATCCAGTTCACGTATGAAGGGATTTTCGAGGAGATTCTCGATCAGCTCGGACAGATGCCGCTTCCGCCGTACATCACACACGAGCTGAAGGATAAGAACCGCTATCAGACCGTCTACGCAAAGTATGAGGGATCGGCAGCAGCTCCGACCGCCGGACTGCATTTTACGCCGGAGCTTCTGCAGCAGGTGCGGGATATGGGCGTGAAGATCGCAGAAGTGACGCTTCACGTAGGACTTGGCACCTTCCGCCCGGTCAAGGTGGAGGATGTGACGCAGCACCACATGCACTCGGAGTTTTATCAGGTCGATGAGACCGCCGCGAACCTCATCAATGAGACGAAGAAGAACGGAGGAAGAGTGATCTGCGTCGGCACGACGAGCTGCCGTACGATCGAATCAGCGGCCGCAGAGGATGGTACGATGCGTCCGTGCAGCGGCTGGACCGAGATTTTCATTTATCCGGGCTATCAGTTCAAAGTGCTGGACTGCCTGATCACGAATTTCCACCTGCCGGAGTCCACGCTTCTGATGCTCGTCTCCGCACTCGCCGGAAAAGAAAAGATCATGACCGCGTACAAAGAGGCGGTAGAGCAGAAATATCGATTCTTTTCCTTTGGGGATGCAATGTTCATAAAGTAAAGCAGGAGGGTCTATGGCAATGAATTTTCAGGCGCTGATGCAGATGAAGACTCTCTGGCAGCGTTTTACAAACAATCATCCGAAGTTTCCGGCCTTCCTGCGTGCAGCGCAGCCGGAGATCCGGGAGGGCAGCATCCTTTCCATTTCGGTAAAGAATCCGGAGGGCAAGGTGATTGAGACGAACCTGAAGGTGACAGCATCGGACATCGAGCTGATCGAGGCATTTAAACAGATGATGTGATAAGAAAAAGCTTAGTGGGAACATACTCACTGAGCTTTTTTATATTTGGTTATAGGTATATATCGTATTTTTTCAGCGTAAAATAGCGGAAATGAGTTGCTCCATGTGAGAAAGCGCGCTATAATGAGAAAAAGGAGGCGTGCCGATGTTTAAAGTGAATCCATACAGGCCGGGTGCGGGGTTGATGCCGACGTATCTTGCCGGAAGAGATGAAGACATTCAGGAGATCAATCAGATGTTTGAAGCGCTGATTCTGAAAATTCCAAGTCCGTCTGTGATATTCAGTGGGCTGAGAGGCGTTGGAAAAACAGTCCTGATTAATCAGCTTCAGAGAAATGCAGAAGAGAAAGGGATTTTCTGTAAGCATATCGAAGTAGAAGAGCGGAATGACTTTATCGCGCAGATTGCGACCTGTGCGCAGGCTTTTTTGCGAAAGGTCAGTGCAAAAGAAAAATTTCGGCATCTGATTCAGAAGCCGCTGGATGCAATTAAGTCACTGGTGGTTTCGTTTGATCCGAATGACAGTACGTTTTCCCTGTCCGTGCAGGAGCAGGAGCTGTATAAGACAAACAGCCTGACACAAAGCCTGACGGATGTATTTGTCACGATTGGCGAGACCGCTTATGAGACAGATACACCGGTTTGCTTTTTTATAGATGAAATCCAGTATATGAAGCAGGAGGAGCTCGGCGCGGTGATTTCTGCATTGCATCGCGTCAATCAGCTTGGCTATCCGGTGATGGTCATTGGAGCCGGATTGCCCAAAATATATAAGATGTTGTCGGAGGAGAAGTCCTACTCAGAGCGGCTGTTTATTTATAAGGAAATTTCTTCTCTGTCAGAGGAGCAGTCCGCGAAAGCAATCGCGGAGCCGGCGAAACGGTTTGGCGTCGTTTATACGGAAGCCGCGCTTGGGGAGATCATTAAAATTACAAAGGGGTATCCGTTTTTTATTCAGCAGATGTGTCAGGTCGTGTATAAGAATACGGAGTCAGGTCAGATCGGTGAAGCAGATGTGGAGCGGAACCTGCAGGAATTTTATCACGTCCTCGATACCGGATTTTTCAAAGTTCGTTATGAACGATGCGCCGAGAGTGATAAAAAATTCATTTTTGCGATGGTAAAGTGTGGGGAACTGCCCTGTACGATTTCAAATGTCGCAAAGAATTTGCATAAAAATGTAAATTCGATCTCGACCACGCGCGCGCAGCTGATTAATAAAGGGATTATCTATCCGGTGAGATACAAGGAACTGGATTTTACGGTGCCGGAGTTTTCCGGATATATAAAGCGGCTGGATGCTTATCAGCAGTGGTGCCAGGAGTAAAAGCAGAAGATACAGAAAAAAGCTTAGTGGAAGAAAAATCCTCCGCTAAGCTTTTCTTTTGGCAAAAAACAAATTTTCTGAAGCCTTTGATAGAATGAAAATCAGGATGATTCCTGCTGCTTTTTAATTTCGGCAAGACCGAGTCGGATCAGTTCGACGGTGGCCTGATTGCGTGTCTGGTAACGGTGTTCGAAGCGGAAGTCCTCGACTTCCTTGAACAGTTCTTCATCGAGTGTAATAGAATAACGTGGTTTCTCTGTAGACATAGTAATCTCACCTCCACGCTTATTCTAACATCAGTGAACCAGATATGCAAGAACAGAATGTGAAAATACCATTGACAGCGGCAAGAAAATACTGGTAAAATGAGGAATAACCAGAGAATCACCGAATCAAAGAATCTATGGCAGGAGGGAGACTAGAGCGATGGAGACAAAGAACAGGAGATTTGTGCTGAATCTGCCGGAAGAGCTTGAGGAGGAAATACAGATGACAAAAGAGCGGTTTTTTCACGATACCTCGTATTCAGAGATGTACCGTCAGCTGATCCGCGCGGGGCTGGAGACATTGAAGGCAAAAAAAGAGCGGGAAAGTAGTTGACGGGTTGGATTATTGTTGCTAGACGTATGAATGGTTTTACATGTGGATGATGCAGGGAGAGATCAATTTCCGGCATGAATCGAAAGAACAGAATAGAAAATAAAAGGAGACAAATCAATGAAGGCAAATAAAGTAAGAATGATACTGGCAGGTATGATGGCTGCGAGCATGGTGCTCAGTGCGGTTCCGGCGATGGCACAGGAGGAGACCGAGGTGCAGACGGAGGCAGCCGAGGCACAGACGGAAGTGTCAGAGACAGAAGGAGCGACGGGAGAGGCAGCAGAAGTCGCAGAGCCGGTATCAGAAGAGGCATATCTGTGTGGCATGTGGGGAACGAACATGGTATTGCTCCCGGATGGGACTGTTTATTCTTATGAAAATTCGGATATGTCCTTTGCACAGGTCGGCACTTATGAGATCAAAGATGGTGTGATTTCGATGACGACAGTTCCGGCCCTGAATACAAGTGAGCAGGAAGCCGTTGATGAGAAGCAGATGGTGCTGACAGAGAAGCTGGAGCAGATTGTCGAGAGCGATCTGACCGAGGAAAATCAGGACAATCTTCCGATTGTGCCGGACCTTTATCGCTTAGAAGCAGGAAAAGACTATAAAATGACCGTTCTGGCTTCTTATAAAGACGACACGACGGATCCGTTGAATCCGGTGGATGTGGAAGATGAAGTCGTCACATACGTGTACAAAGCGAAAGACTGGAGAGGATATCTGACCGTATTGCTTGGAAGCACCGCGTGGAACATCAACGATCAGGTACTTGTGATAAAAGATGAAACGCTGGATCTGAACAACGGCGCGAAGACCGGCAGCTGCCATATCGAGCAGACGTATCTGGATCAGGACAGCGATGTGGGCAAGGTGACATTTTCCTGGAACGACGCAGATGGCAAGGTGGAGAGCCGCAAGGAGTACGAGTTTGTGACCGCAGATGCAGACAGTGTGACGTTAAGAGAGATCGAGGATGGCACAGAGCTGGTACTGACAAGAGCGGAAGGGGTCGCAGCGGATACCACAGAGGTGGCAGATACCGAGGCAGATGAGACAGAAGCTGCCACAGAAGCAGAGAGTGAAAATTAAATGTGTGATGTCAAGGCGGAAATAGCGATAAAAGTGCTTCAGAAATTAAGCAGCACAGCGTTGGAGAATGGAACGTCAGAGATGACGTTGGAAGAGATAAATGCTGAAATTGATGCTGCTCGAAGGAAAAATGAGGAGGCAGCGCAGTAAACTATTATGCGGTGATATCCCTTCTGAGTGATATAAGGGCAGGAGATGCAAAAGAATCTCCCGCCCTTTTCTCGATTGACGAGAATCTGTCGACGGGATTAGTTACATTACTTGCCCTGATGAAAAACAAATTTTCTGAGTAGTTGATTATAATGAGTCTTAGCAGGTGCTCAAAGCCAAAGGGTGATTATAATTGACATCAGCACGGTACCGCTTTAAAATGAGTGAGGAAGATCACCAGTGAATCAGAACAAAAAACAACATGAGGTGAACGTATGAAAAAGAAATTATTGTGTGTATTACTTGGGATCAGTCTGGTCGGGACGATGCCGGGGGGTGCTGCAAATGCAGAGGAGCCTGCTACGGAAGCCGAAAGCATTCTGACGGGTAAATATGAAAAGCAGCACAGGGAGGTGCGGCAACCGGTATATCGGATGGCAGCGACTTCCTTTGCAGGTGGGGATGGCAGTGAGGAATCTCCGTATGAGATCAGCTCCGCGGAGGAGCTGCAGTATCTGTCAGATCTGCTCTCCGATGAGGAAAACCGGAGCACCGAGTACCGGAACCAGCATTATATCCTGACTGCGGATATCCGTCTGAATGACACGTCTGACTATGCAGGCTG
>JAQXGF010000062.1 GCA_029006155.1 Lachnospiraceae bacterium | reverse complement strand
TGATCAAATCCGATGGATTCCCGACATACAATTTTGCCAACGTAGTGGATGATCATCTTATGGGAATCACTCACGTGGTGCGCGGAAATGAGTATCTTTCCTCCGCACCGAAGTACAACCGCCTGTATGAGGCGTTCGGCTGGGAGGTACCGGTGTATGTACACTGTCCGCTGATTACAAATGAGGAGCATCAGAAGCTGAGCAAGCGTTCTGGACATTCCTCCTATGAGGATCTGCTGGATCAGGGCTTTGTCTCCGAAGCAATCGTAAACTATGTGGCGCTGCTTGGCTGGTGCCCGCAGGACAACCGTGAGATTTTTTCTTTACAGGAGCTCGTCGAGGCATTTGACTACCACAATATGAGCAAATCCCCGGCTGTCTTTGATATTCAGAAGCTGCGTTGGATGAACGGTGAATATCTCAAGGCAATGGATCCGGAAATATTCTATGAGGCAGCGCTCCCGTATCTGAAAAAAGCGCTCACGAAGGAGCTGGATCTGCATAAGATTGCAGAGATGGTACGTACCCGTATTGAGGTATACCCGGAGATCACTGATATGGTAAGCTTCTTTGAGACACTTCCGGAGTATGATACCGACCTGTTTACAAATAAGAAGTCCAAAAACAATGCCGAGACAGCGGCAGCGACGCTTCAGGCACTGCTTCCGCGGATTGAGGCACAGGAGACCTTCACCAATGATGCGCTTTTTGAGATGCTGAAGATCTATACGGAGGAAAATGGCTGCAAGGTCAACTTTGTGATGTGGCCGCTGCGTGTCGCTGTTTCCGGAAAGACGGTGACTCCGGCAGGCGCGACGGAGATCATGGAAATCATCGGAAAGGATGAGACCGTTGCCCGTATTCACACAGCACTGAAGAAGCTGGGCGTGGAGTAGCATGCAGGTAAGTAATGCACAGCATCAGGCAATTACACACGGAGCAGGGCCGGCAATTGTACTGGCCGGACCCGGCTCCGGAAAAACGCTCGTGATCACGCAGAGAGTCCGTTATCTTATCGAAGCGTATCACGTACGACCGCAGGAGATTCTGGTGATCACCTTTACGAAGGCCGCTGCACAGGAGATGCAGAGCCGTTTTCAGGCATTGTCAAGGCAAAGGGGAGTCACATTCGGGACCTTTCATGCGGTTTTTTTTCATATTTTGAAATATGCCTATCATTACAGCGCGGCGAATATTCTGACGGAGGAGAAGAAATACCAGATTCTGCAGCGCCTGCTCTCAGAGTCAGGACTTCATTTTGAAGACGAAAAGGAGATGCTTTCAGAAATTGCCTCCGAGATCAGCGTGGTGAAAAATGAGCAGATTCCGCTGGAACACTATTATTCTAAAAGCTGTCCGGAGGAGGTGTTCCGGGGCTTTTACCGAAAATATGAGGAAATGCATCGAAGAGAGGGACTTCTGGACTTTGATGATATGATGACCATGACCTATGAGCTTCTGACACAGCGGGCGGATATCCTTGCCGCGTGGCAGCGGCATTACCGCTATATCCTGGTCGATGAATTTCAGGACATCAATCTTTTACAGTATGCGATCCTGCGGCTGCTTGCAGATCCGGAGCGAAATCTGTTTATCGTCGGAGATGATGATCAGTCAATCTATCGTTTCCGGGGGGCGAAGCCGGAGATTATGCTGAATTTTCCGAAGGACTATCCGGATGCGAAGCAGATCGTGCTCGACCGGAATTTCCGTTCTGTTGCTTCGGTCATCCGTGCCGCACAGCTTGTAATTCGTGAGAATACAAAACGCTTTGCCAAACGCGCCGTGCATGTACGTAAAGGGCAGGGGCAGATCGACATCCGGGAGTTTTCCGGGCAGGAGCATGAGTCCTTGTATCTAATTAAAAAGGTGCAGGAGAGTCTTGCAAACGGGACGCCGCCCAACGAGATCGCAGTGCTGTACCGGACGAATCAGGGTGCACGTCCGTATGCGGAGCGGCTGATGGAGTTTAATATCCCGTTTGAGATGCGGGACGCCCTTCCGAATATTTATGAGCATTGGATTGCAAAGGATCTGTTTGCATATTTACACCTTGCGAGGGAGCGGCTGGATCGGACGGAGTTTTTGCAGGTTATGAACCGGCCGAAGCGATACATTGCGCGTGATGCGATTGATGCGAAGGTTATTTCACTGGAAACGCTGCGGACATATTATGAGGATAAGGAATGGATGCTTGACCGGATTGACCGTCTGGAGCTGGATTTGCGGATGCTGAAGGATATGGCGCCGTATGCGGCGGTCAATTACATTCGATACGGAATGAATTATGAGGAATACCTTCAGGAATATGCGAAGGCGCGTCGGATGAAACCGGAAGAGCTGACAGACATTCTGGATGAGATTCAGGATGGCTGCAGACCGTTTAAGACAGTGGAGGCGTGGTATGAACATCTGACTGCGTATAAGGAACGGCTGCTGGAGCAGCGCGGAAAAAAGGAACGGGATCCGGATGCAATCACGCTGGCGACGCTCCACAGTGCGAAAGGACTGGAATTTCAGGAGGTCTTTTTGGTAGACGTCAATGAAGGAACGATTCCGCATCGGAAAGCGTCGATGGAGGCAGATCTTGAAGAAGAGCGTCGGCTGTTTTATGTGGGGATGACGCGCGCAAAGGATCGCTTGCACCTGTTTTATGTGCGGGAGCGGTATGGAAAACGCGTGGAGCCGTCTGTATTTCTGGAGCCGCTGCTGGAAGAAACGGATGAATGAGAATTAGAAAAGCATCCCTGAGGCAGAATTTTTGCCTTGTGGGATGCTTTTTTGGGTCACTTGCCAGCCGGAGTATGTCGTATATACACTTAATGGCCGTCAGGATTACTCCGCGTCCTCGTCGTCTTCCGATACGAGCTCATCATACTCCAGAGAATCCAGCCACTCGTCGAAGCCGTCAGAAGCAGCCTCGTACTCCTCGTCGTCCTCGATGTTGTCGAGAATCGGGGTGCCGTCCTTCTGGGT
>JAQXGF010000061.1 GCA_029006155.1 Lachnospiraceae bacterium | reverse complement strand
GCACGGACAGAAGTATGGAAAAGACGCGGATATCTATTCCCTTGGTATCACGCTTTACTGGCTGCTGAATAACCGGCGGATGCCGTTCTTAAATGCGGATGAGCCGATCACTGCGATGAAAAATCAGGAGGCACTGCGACGACGCTACGAAGGCGAGAAGCTTCCGGCTCCGAAGAACGGAAGCGCGAAGCTGAAGCAGATCGTGTTGAAGGCGTGCGCATACCGTCCGGAAGACCGGTACCGCAGTGCACAGGAGCTGTATGACGCACTTTCTGAACTGTCCGGCGGGCATACGGCTTCTTATCGGAAGAGCGCCGCTTCTGGCAAAGCGAGCCATACCGCATCGCCTGCGGGAACTGCTGCAGGAGGCTCTGATTTTGATGATCTCTTTGCGGCGATGAACCGGGATCAATCAGGTGCCGGGAGCACAGAGCAGGCAGTTCAGAAGAAGGGATTGGCGAGCGGACATTTCAAGAGTACCGGGCGGAGTACGTCGGGAGATTCACTTTCAGATACATCCGGAACGGCAGGTGGCGCTTTCTCAGATGGCGGGACAGTTTCTTCCGGCAGTAAAGGCACCATGAACAGCACATCCGCGACAAATGCATCCTGGGGCGCAGGCTATTCCGGCAAGACCGAGGGCAATGGCTGGGACGATGCGACGAACGAGACGATCGGTCAGCCGAAGCCAAAGAAGAAGATGTCCGGCGCATCTGCCGGCAATGCCGGAAAAGGACAGACATCAGAGCCAGTCGAAAAGACGATGGGCAAGGCCGAGGCTTACAAAAAGCAGGAGAAGCAGATGTCCGAGCGGGTCGCGGCGATGGAGTCCGTGCAGGCATCGAAGAAAAAGGAGATGCCGTGGTGGTTGGGTCTGATTATTGCTGCGGCACTTCTGGTGGCTCTTTACAACCGGAATGCGATTTTTGACTGGATCGGACAGAAGATTTCCGGAACGTCGAGTTCTGCGGATTATACCTTTACTTATGATGACGGAAGCGGTTACGTGGCAGAGACGGATGAAAACGGCAATACCGTACTTGTAAAAAATTATGATGCAGACGGGAATCTGAAAAGCAAAGAATTGTCTGAGTATGATTCGGCCGGAAACAGGATCAGTCTGACAAAGTATACGGCAGATGATCAGGTTATGCATATCACAGACTATGATTCGCAGGGAAGAGTGATTGAGAGCCTCGACTATGATGAAGAAGGAAAACCCTCTTATCGTATCACAACCGAATACGGAGAGGATGGACACCGTTCTTCTCAGAATGAATATAACGGGGATAACCAGTTGCAACGGCAGACGACCTATGAATGGGTCGGTGATAATATTACAAAAGAAGTAGAGACGCAATATTATGGGGAGAACGGCTCCATATCCGGCTACCGTGTTCTGGAGAACGATGACAATGGCAATCATGTCAGCGATACCAAGTATGACAGCGACTGGAATGTGACGAGCTATACGACTGATTATCAGTACGACGCCGATGGCAATTTGCTGCAGTGCACCGAGTACAACGGAGATGGCAGCATCAGCAAGAAGATGGTCTACTACCAGCAGAACGAGGGCGACGTGCTCTGGAAGGTGCGCTGGTATGACGCTGACGGCAATCTGACCTACGATTCCGGGGCGAAGGACTGAGTCAGAAGGGAGACGTTATGTACAAGACAAAGAGATGTCCCTATTGTGGTAAGCAGATCGACATGGCTGCGATCGGCATGAAGTTCAAGGTGGCATATGGGAGCCCGTTTCGGACCTGCCCGAAATGCCATAAGGAGTATATCGACCGCGACTACCGGGAGGTGGCATTGGAAAGTGCGAAGGCAAAGGCGCTTAAAATGCCGAAGGTGCGCTCGGGGATCGTCTGGTTTGAGGTACTCCTGCTCTGCTCGCTCGGCATGCAGCTGACCAGTGCATATGCGTCCATGACGACGGTGATTCCGATCCTCGCAGTAGCGGTCATTCTCCTCGTGTGGGAGCTGCATGGAAGCGCGAAGCGTCAGAGCGAATGGGAGAAGGAACTTGCTAAGGAGCTTGCGGCGTCAAAAGAGCGGCTGCAGGATCCGGCGTATCTGATGGAACTGAAGAAACTGGACTATCCGGTGACGGAGGACATGATCCGGCGGGCAAAGAACCGGGCATATGGAGAATGACAAATGGCAATCGCAGTAGCATTCCGCTTTCGTGAGCGGGAATATTATCAAGAACTGAATACCGGAGACGAGCTGCTCATGGGGTGTCACAAAAAAGACACCGTGCAGATTCCGAATTCGAAGGAACATTTGCTGATTATGAAAAACGTGGGAGATGAGGTAAAGGCGGCAGCAGCAGAGCCGCTTCGTCTGCCGGGTTCGCTCCTTGCGTGCAATGAGCTGATGGTGCTGAGCCGGTCTGTGGAGGCGACCCTGTATCTTTCCAGAGTGATTCCGCGCAGCGCCAAAGCAGTGAATCTTCCTTATAATGGAAGCATCCGGGTCGGACGGCATCCGGACAACGATATCGTCGTATCATATCCGATCGTCTCCGGGCATCATTTTCAGCTGCAGATGGAGGCTGGGCAGGTACACGTACAGGATCAAAACAGCACGAACGGCCTGTATCTGAATGGAAAAAGGATCTCCAAAGCGATCATGAAGTCAGGGGATGTCCTTTCGATCTATACGTTCCGTTTTGTCCTGCAAAATGGAATGCTGTATTTTGAAAATATCGGAAGCTCGATCCGGGTCTCTGAAAAAATCGAGAAGATGGATCGGCCTGCCGCACCGGACGTCGTTATGCCAAAGGCCGCACCGCAAAAGGCCGTGCAGCCAAAAGCGCCGGAGCAAAGTCCGGCCGCAGGCGGTATCAAGCCTCCGAAAGCAGTTTCGACTGCAGTCTATCCGCAGTATCAGCTTTCCCCTCGTATCCGGGAGCAGCTGCCACACGAGCCGATCATCCTTTCTTCGGCTCCGGGACACGGCGCATCGATCGGCGGGCGGAGAAGCAATTTTGCCTACCTCATCAGCTCCGGTGCGATGTTGGCCGCGAGTCTGGCGACCGGGATGCTCAGTCCGGCAGCGCTTCTGATGCGTGCAGCCGGTATGATTTCCCCGCTCGCAAATATGGCGATGTACAATAAGATGAGCAAGGAAGAGCGCCAGCAGCTCGAAGAATATGAGAAGATGCGGCAGGAGCGCTATCAGGCTTACATCGATTCGCAGAAAGCGCGGATCTGCAAGGTGGCGGATGTGCAGCGGCGCATTCTGACTGCCGAGAACCCGGCTCCGGCGGCCTGTATGGATACGGTAAAATCGTTGAAGCGGAACCTGTGGGAGCGCATGCCGTCGGATTCGGATTTCCTGACCGTGCGGCTCGGCATCGGAAAGGTGAAGCTCTGTGTCGAGGTCAAGAGCCGGGCGAATACGGACGGCTTTGTGATGGAGGATGACGAGCTCGAAGAGCTGGCCGGTCAGATCATCGAGGAGACCCGGTATGTGGAAAATGTACCGGTGCGTGTCTCTCTGAAGGAGCAGCGCACGGTCGGCATTGTGGGAGAAAAGGCGGATGTCTTTTACCAGCTGCGCAGCATGCTCGTGGAGCTGACAACGATGCACAGCTTCCGAGATGTCCATATCATTGGTCTGTTCGAGGAGGACTCCCAGAAGACCTGGGGACTCATCCGCTGGCTGCCGCATATCTGGGATGAGAGCGGACAGGTGCGCTACATCGCGTTTGATGAAAAACGGCGTCACACCGTCTGCGAGCTGCTCGCAGATATGATCCGGAGACGGAAGCTCGAGGCCCATCCGGAAAACGGGACAAAGCAGACACAGGTACTGCCGCATTACATCATTATTGCGGAGAACCAGAAGCTTTTGCAGGATGAGAGCATTTACGAGGATCTCGTCTCAAATAATCCGGCACTCGGCATCACGACGGTTCTGCTGGCGTCCCGACTGTATGAGCTGCCGCAGACGTGTCAGTATATCGTCGATCTGTCTGAGGCATCCGCGATCGCCTATGAGCGGGAAAAATACGACGAGCGGTCTATTTTCCGGCCGGATGCACAGATTCATACTTCTGAGCTGAAGGCATTTGCGCGAAAGCTTGCGGCGGTCGAGCTGAAAGACCGGGCATCCGAGGCGGAACTGCCGTCCTCGATCACGTTCCTGCAGGGGTATCACGCGAGACGGGTGGAAGATCTGGACGTATTTTCCCGCTGGGAGCGGAGCGAACCGCACCGCACTCTGGCAGCGCCGATCGGTATGATGGCGGGCAGGAAGCTCTTTTACTTGAATGTGCTGGATGGCAATGAGGCGCACGGCCCGCACGGATTGCTGGCTGGAACGACCGGTTCCGGTAAGAGTGAACTGCTGCAGTCGTGGATTCTCTCGATGGCGGTCTCCTATCATCCGCACGATGTCAATTTTGTTATCATCGACTACAAGGGCGGCGGTATGTCTGATCTGATGGAGCCACTTCCGCACGTCGTCGGCAAGATCACGAACATCAGCCGGAACATCGGGCGCTCCCTCGTCTCCTTAAAGAGTGAGGTGAAGCGCAGACAGCAGCTCTTTGCGGAATACGGTGTCAACAACATCGAGAAATATCAGAGGGCTTACCGCAACGGCGAGGCGAAGGAACGCCTGCCGCACCTCATCATCGTGACGGACGAGTTTGCGGAGATGAAAAAGGAAGAGCCGGAATTTATGACTGAGCTGAATTCCATCGCGGCGGTAGGACGAAGTCTTGGTGTCCATATGCTCCTGGCGACGCAGAAGCCGGCTGGCGTCGTGACCGATCAGATCAGCGCGAACTCCCGCTTCCGTATCTGTATGAAGGTACAGGATGTGGCGGACAGCCGTGAGATGCTCAAAAGGCCGGATGCGGCGCGGATCACACAGGCCGGACGTGCGTATGTCCGGGTCGGCGAGGACGAGCTCTTTGAGCTGTTTCAATCGTTTTACAGCGCAGCCGGATATTCGGAGACGATTACGGACAAGATGAGCACGGAAAATCTGGTGCGCGTCGTCGGTGTGACCGGCAACCGGATCAATCCGCTGCCGAAGAAGAAAAAAGAGGCCGTGGAGCTGGACGAGCTGACGGCGGTTATCCAATACATCAATCGTGTCTGCAAAGAGCATGGCATCAAGAAGATGGCAGGACCGTGGTTGCCGGAGCTTCCGGACTGGCTTACCTTAGAGGAGCTCGGGGTCACTGGCGGATTCGACGGCACTTCGTGGAACCCACCAAAGGGTCTTATCGTGCCGGTCGGACGGTACGACATCCCGGCGGCGCAGGCACAGGGCGTACAGGCACTGGATTTCATGGGGGTCGGGCATTACGGTGTATATGGCTCGAATGTGACCGGAAAGACGTTCTTCTTAAAGACGGTGCTGGTGGGACTGTGCCGGTACTATACGCCTTCGCAGGTAAACGTATACGTCATCGATGCAAACACGTGGAGCATGACCGAATTTTCCGGTATGCCACAGGTGCGGCAGGTGATTTTAAATTCGGAGGCGGAGAAGCTGCAGAGCTTCGCAAAGAAGATCTATCTGGAGCTGGAAGCGCGAAGAAAAGCATTCCAGAAGCATGCGGTCAGCTCGCTTGCGGCATACCGGGAGGCGGTAGCAAAGGATACCCCGGCAATTGTTGTGATGATCGACCAGATCAAGCCGATGTTCGAGCAGTCACCGGAGATGGGCGAGGTGCTGCAGGAGCTGGCGGCTTCGGGCGCGACTTACGGTATTTACCTCATTTACACGACGCATACGAGCCTTGGCTTAAGCTACAAGTTTACGCAGCTGATCAAGGGCTGTGTGACCTTCCAGATGCCGGAAAAGGGCGATTATTCGCAGCTGGTCGGCCCGATCGCAGGCATCAGCCTTCCGAATGTACAGGGACGCGCGCTGATGCGGGGCAATCCGCCGGTAGCATTCCAGGCGGCTGTCTATGCGGATGCAAAAGAAGATACCGTGCGGCATGAGCAGATCCTCGCGCTGGCCGAACAGATGACGGCGGCATGGAATGCGTCACAGCATCCGGAAGTGGAGGCTGCAGCAGCCGGGCAGGAACCGGTGGCAGAGGCTGCGGCAGAGACAGGGGAAGCGACTTACCATGGCGAGGCGACTTATCACGGCGAAGCACAGCCGAAGGAAGCGCCGGTACCGGAAAAGGCAGAAGAGCAGACCTATGACAATCGCAGCTGCATTCCGATCGGAACGTATTCGGACGATATGGAACCGGCCCTGCTGGATCTTACGGAGCAGACGATCTGCCTGATCTGCGCGGAAAATCCGGAACATGGCAGAGCATTCCTGAAACGGCTGGGAGACACGCTTCGGAAAAAGCCGGAAGAGAACAGCGTCGTCCTTCTAAATGAGACGACGTATGCCGAAGTCCTTCCGGATCTGAAGGAGAAGCTGAATGAACGGCTGAAGCTTCTGAACCAGAATAAGAAAAAGACGGGATTTGTCGCAAAAGACTGGATCCAGACGTACATGCAGATCTGTGTACTGATCGAGGATCTGCCAAAGCTGATGGAGGCGCTCCCGGAGGCCGATCAGAAGACGCTCCGGATGATCCTCTCAAAGTCGGCGGGGCTTGGTGTCATCGTGCTGATCGCGGTGACAAAGGAAGCACTGCTGGCGGAGCAGAAAGACATCGTACTGGATTTTGCGATGAAGAAGCAGTTCGCAGTGATCACAGACGGCAATCCGATCGAGTATTCCGCGTTCCAGATAGAGGGAGATGCCGTTATGGCAGATACGCTGCTGGATGAAGAGGAAGCGGCTGTGATACAGGATGGAAAGATCCGCTTTGTGAGAAGCGTCTGAGAGGAGAAGCAGATGATATGAGATCATTTATTATTGTTACGGTGCAGGATGAGTCGCACAGCTTCACCTACGACGTGGAGGTGCCGGTCAATGTCCCGGCGCGTAAGCTGGCAGACGATATCGCCGAGGCGCTGAATTACTACCACCGCTCGTCGAAAGGCGAAAAGCTGTTGCCAAAAAGCAACTATGCGATCGCGAACCGGCGTACCGGAAAGACACTTGACCCGGCGAAGACGTTTTATGAGGCGGGTGTCTGGCAGGGGGACGAGCTGGTGTTGTTATAATTTGCAACGCTAAAAAACAGCTGTCTGGCTCACTGCCGGCATAGGAGATTTGAGTTACCAGAGGTTGTATATGGGCAGCGCTGTAAGAAGAATGCCCGGTACATATAGATAAAAATCAGGGAGGGAGAATCATGAATCAGAAAACGGTGCTGACACCCATGCAGCTATTTTTCTGTGCAAAGCTGATGGATGCGGTATATTATGACTATGCGTATCTGGCGGCGATGCCGGATGTGCAGAAGGAATATGCGCTGCATGAGCAGGAGACGATGGAGGAGCTCGAGGAGCAGGAGATGATCGAGCGCGATTTTGATGACAATGTGGAGATGGCGGAGGACTTGCGTGAGCTGCTCACCCCGGTCTTTTTGGGAGAAAGGGAAGGAAGGCTGGATGTGGAAGGACATCCATCCCGCAGGTTCCACAGCAAAGATGGAGCGATTACGATGACCGTGCTGGAAAATGGAAAGATTACGATTTCCAGATCGTCCGAGGGTGAGATGCGGGCGCTCTTAAAAGACGGGCAGGACATCACGGTACATGGTGCGGATGTGAAGGTCGGACAGAAGGCCAGAGCATTTACCGCTAAGGAATTGCAGGATCCGGCAGCGCTGAATGCAGCGGTACAGTTACTGAAAGGAGAGGTGTGAAGTGGCGGCAAATATTTATATTAATGAAGACGCGGCAAACGCGGATATCGCAAAGATCCGTGCGGCGATAACCCGACTGGAGGAGGCACAGAGCAGCATCAAAAAGCTGAGCGGCAGTGCGGAGAATATGACCGGTCAGACCGGAGAGGCGATCAAGGAAAAATGTACCACGCTGGATTCACAGATCAAGTCTCTGACGGGCAACTTAAATTATACGATCCGGTTGATCAAAGGAGCGGTACAGGAGTATCAGCAGAAAGATGCCGAGATGGCGAGCGCGATTAAGAGCGGAGGAGGAGTTTGATTATGGCAGACATTAAGATTGATTACGACGGACTGACCCAGGCGGCATCGTCCCTGAAAAATCTGGCGACGACCTACGACGGACTTTGCACCCGGATGAAGACGATGACCGGCCAGATCTCATCGACCTGGGAGGGCAGCGCGAGTAAGGCATTTACCGAGATGATGGACAAATATTATCAGCAGGGTTCGATCATTAAGAACGTGATTGATGCCATTGAAGGCTACGCGACGACGACCTGCGCGCATTTCCAGGAAGTGGATCAGGAGTGCGCGGCGCAGATCCGGAATTCGTTCTAACCGAGAAAGGAGCAGTTATGTTATTACATATTGACACAGAGGTTTTGAGAAGTGCAGTATCTGTGGCAGAGCAGACGAATGCGTCAATCTCTGAGGCGGCTTCTCTTCTGAACCAGATTACGGTTCATGAGGACTGGATCTGTAAAGAGCGCGACCAGATCAAGCAGATGACACTGGCGAACAGGCAGACGGCGCAGGACATCGAGAACCGCGCGGAGAATTTTTACAAGGCAATTCAGAGTGCATCGCAGAAATTTGATGAAAAGGAGCAGGAGATCAACACGCGCATCAACGGTGTGGATGACATCATCGGTCAGGTGATCAATGTCGTGCCGGGGATTACCGGAGGCAGCACGGGCGGTGCGGCTGCGGATGCGATCGCGATCAGCAGCTCGAATACCGGTCACAGCAATATTTCGATCGGGAACTTCAAAAATATATTCAGTTCATTGGAGGGATAGGAGATGGCAGGAACGGATATTAAATTAACGCCGGAGGAGCTGATTGCGCAGAGTACGGAGCTGACCTCTTTGCAGACCGAGTTTGAGTCGGTCTTTTCCCAGCTGACGAGCACCTTGAACTCCATGAACGACAGCTGGAGCGCGACGTTAGCCGGAAATTTTGCCGGGAAAATTCAGGCGGCGCAGAAGTCGTTCACCAGTGTGGCAAATATGCTGGCAAACGGTTCCTCTGCGGCACGGCTCTCCGCGAGCACATTTGCATCACCGGGTACGGTGCTGGCGATGCTCTCAGGCGGGGACACGTCCGGACTGGATTCGCTTTCCGATCTGGCAGGCTGGCTCAGTGAAAACGGCGATCAGCTCGGGACGCTTGGCAATCTCGTAAAAAGTCCGGATGAACTGTTTGAGACTTTAAGCGGAATGACAGGAATCGATTCCGATACGACAAAGGATGTGCTCGGAAAGCTTCTGTCAGGCGATTACGAGGGTGCCCTGAAGGTGGCCGGAGACAAAGGCATCGAGACCGTCGCCGGCTGGATGTCGAATGGACTGGACCCGGGCAGCTGGGTCGGAAAACTGCAGGAGGCGACCGGCAGTACGCTCGGTCTGGATCTCGGACTTGACAAGCTGGAATCCTCCTATTATGAGCATGTGGCAAAGGGAGTACTTGGCAATGCGATAAATATTGTAAAGGATCAGTATTCTGAAGGCGGCGGAGATCCGGCCTATCAGCTGAATCAGCTGACTCAGTTTGCGTGGAATCTGGGGCCGGGTGGTGTGATCGAGACTGCGGGTGACGCAGCCTTTGACGTCGTATCAAAGCTCCCGGTCGTCGGCGATTATTATTCGGACAAGGGTGTGACGAACTTTGCCGGTGCGGTAGATTCCATGATCGGTGATGTACAGTCGATCTTTACCGGAAGCAGCGATTCCCACTATTATCAGGATCATGGCGGAATCGCACAGGGCATCGCGGACGGCGTGATGGATATCGGCAGCTACCTGTATCATTCGGTCTTTAAATAAAATGTGAAAAAGGAGAAAAACTATGAATACAATTTTACCAATCGGCTCTGTGGTACTGTTAAAAAATGCGACGAAACCGATCATGATTTTCGGATACATGCAGAAATCAGCGGTCGTACCGGATCAGATGGCGGACTACATTGGTGTGCCGTACCCGGAAGGGAATCTGGACATCCGTGCGCAGTTCGGTTTCCAGATGACGGATATCGAGAAGGTGCTGTTCGAGGGCTACCGCGACGAGTCCTTCAAGCCGTGGGAGGATCTTCTGAAAATCTGTGCACAGAGACACGTAGAGAAATAATAACTATCATATCCGCTTTATATCCTGTCGGTACGAGCAGTATGGATAACCTGCAGGATATTTGCAGGAATGAGTTCTGTCGGTGCGCGGGGATAAAAGGTGGATGTCCGATGCGTCGGATATAATGGAGAAAATCATATGGATTTTGCAAAAAAGATGTTTGGATTCAAAAATCCGTTTTCCGGTGGGCCGGCGCTTGCGGCGGCCTGCGGAAGTGATCAGGGAAAGCGGAGAAAAAATAATGAGGACAATCTGTATTTCAAAGGCTTTCGTATGCCGGAGGGGACAGATGGGCCGGAAGATTATATGCCGAGCGACAATCATGGCTCTGAAGTCATCGTAGAAAAAGAATATGCGCTTTCACAGGACAGTTTTTTCTGCGTCTTTGACGGAATGGGCGGCGGTGATTTCGGTGAAGTGGCATCCTACACGGCGGCAAAGACCGCGAAGGAATACTTGTCCGTGGAGCAGCACATCAATCCGTGCGACATTACTCCGTCCCTGACCGAGATGTGTAATGCGATCAATCAGTCGGTGTACCAGGCAGGGATGAACCTCGGCTCGGATCAGACCGGCTCGACTCTGGTCGGCCTGTATTTCCATGCCGGTCAGGTGTGGATCTGCAATCTCGGTGACAGCCGCGGCTATCTGCTGCGGGACGGAAAGCTGTTGCAGATCTCTTTGGATCATACAGATGCCGCCTTTATGCAGGAGAATGGCATCACCGGCCGCAAGCCGTATCTGACCCAGTATCTTGGCATCGACCCGGATGAGATGATGATCGAGCCATATATCAGGAGCTATTATCTGCGGGAGGGAGATACCTTCCTGATCTGCAGCGATGGTGTGACAGATATGGTCGGGGAGCAGGAGATCTGCCGGATCCTTGCGCATAATGAAGATGTGGGCGACTGCGTCGATCTGCTGATTCAGGCAGCGCTGGATGGTGGCGGAAAAGATAATATCACGGCGATCGTAGTGAGGATGGAGTAATAGAAGGAAGCTAAATATGGGACAGTTTGTACATGAGAGAATTATCGGAATCGCGTTTGGCGAGCAGGAGATCTGCGTGTGTGCACATGTTCAGGATCAGATTGTGGAGGTGTTGCGACTCCCGGCCGTATTTACCATTTCGCCGGTCGGTGAGGTGCTGACCGGAAACCGTGCGGTACGGTATGTCGAGATCTGCCGTAGCGCGCGTTCAGCGACTGCGTCGCAGCCACAGCTCCAATCTGTCTATCGGTATCTGGATCAGCAGGTGTGGAATCCGGAGGCGGTCTTTTCCTGGAAAGGGATGCGCATCACCGCGCGGGAGATTTTAAGCGGCCTGCTGCGGGATCTGAAAAAAGAGCTTCATGAGACGGCATATGGAGCCTGTGATAGGTGTGTGCTCACCATCCCATCAATGGACCTGCGGGTACAGGCGGCGATCAGTCAGGCAGTGGAAGCGGCCGGCTTTACCGTGGAACGGGTACTGTCCTTTGCGCTGGCAGGAGCTTTAAGATTTGCAAAGGACTGGAGCAAAGAAGGGTATTTTCTGATCGTTACGGCGGATGCAGGACATACCTCAGCCGCACTTGTCGAATATAGCGATGGAGTCGTAGAACTGTTAAGCGCTGCAGAGCGGATGCATTCTGGTGAGGCGGGCAGTGTGCTCTCCGGGCTTTTGTGGGAGATGAAGCAGGCTTTGGCTCCGGCAATGATTTCCGGGCGCCTGTACGAAGATGAGGAACTATTGCACATGCCGCTTCGGGCATTTCCGGGTCTGTGCATGGCTTCGCGTAAGAGCGGGCTTTTGCAGGCGGCAGGGCTTGGAGAGGCAATTGATTATGCGGAGCATCCGGAGCGGACGGCGGCGATCGGAGCCGCGCTGCAGGGAGGCAAGCTGGATGGCTGGGCCGGTATGGAGGATACGCTCCTTCTGGACTGCCTGCCGTATGCGCTTCATTTAGAGATAGAAAGTGCGGGCTGTGTCAACATTCCGGAACAGACGACGATTCCGACACGCTCGAAAAAACGTGTGAGGTGCCGTGTGGCGCAGATGGGTGGCGACTCCCGGATCACCGTTTCTATGGGACAGGAACTGTCCAGGTATGCGGGCTGTGAAGAAGGACAGACGGCGGCATTGCGTTTCTGGAAGCTTTCTGAGATTCTGTCTCAGTTCGCCGGCTATACGGCGGAACTGGAGCTGGAGCTTTTCGTCGGCCGGGCTATCCGGGATGCAGGCTCAGGGCTTCAGGTTACCAATCCGGAGACCGGTGAGCACCATCTGTTTTCTTTTACCGACTTGTATCAGAAGCCGTGGAAGAGTACCGGGGTATCGGAACAACAGCCGGTGAACCGGAAGCTGGCGTTGACGCATATGGCGCATGCCGTAAAGCGGCTGCGGGAGAAGACGGCTCATCTTGCGATGCCGGCTTCGAACCCGAATCTGTCCGGCAGCTCATGGGACTGGGCGACGACGATGCGTACATCCCACATACCGTCCGAACAGGAAGCGGCAGTTTTAAAAGGACTGCAGCAGGTCTTAAAGCAGAGCGAGACATTTTTACAGAAGCAGGTGAAGAGCTACGCTGGCGGTGAGACGGCCGCCCATCCAGAGGAGCTGGTGCCGGAAGCGCTGACAGCTATCACAGAGCAAGAGCTTGCACCGAGCACGGTGCTCGCGGAAGAGATGCTCACGATTCTGGACAGTCTGGAGTACGGTCTGCGTGGCATTTCCGGTCAGGCAAGCGCAGCGGAGCGGATCATGGGCGGCTACTACAGTGTGCTGCTGATGGTGCTGGAGCGCTACCTGAATGTGATACCGGTGGAGGCGCTGGCACTGGAGTTTGATGTCGACCGGCATTATGCGCTGATGCAGGAGGCGGTTCCGGGCATTCCGGATGGCATGGTGACAGAAGAGCTGCAGAGAGGATACCTGTTATCCGGACAGCTGTTGCGGGCGGCCAAAGTGAAAGTATCCGCTTAAAGAGTATTTGCAAAATGATTTCTATAAAATAAGGCGTGCAGGTTGTGAAAGTGATTTTTTAAACATACGCCAGAATCTGGTAGGGCCTCTCTCTACATTATTTGCATGTACAGTGAAATAATAAGTATTTCATTGTTGCACACACATTATGATTATCGGATTTGTTATCTATAGAAAGTATGGAAGAAAGAGCAAGGTGGGAAAATGGAAGCGACTAATATTTTCGCAAAACTTGCGACAAAATACGAAGCGGGCTTTGATGATTTTCTGCCGAAGCGCGTGCAGATCCTGGCGGAGGGCTTTGCCGAAGGCTGGGATCTGGCGCGTGTAAATGAGAAACTTCTGGAGGAGGAGTGTGAGACTCTTTATGCCAGAAGTTTTTTTGAAGCGGGACTGATCTTTGCCTACGATCATGGAATGTCTTATCTGGAATGGGAGGAGCTGTTTGCACGGTGCATGGCACTCTATGATGACCGGATGGAGAGTGGCGGCTTTACGGGTGGAAAAATTTCACTCAAACAGCTGGAGGAGTATGTTTATTCTGGCTCGGATGAGCAGCTGCAGACCCAGAGTGTCACCCGCCGGATGGCGCGGGATCTGGGACGGCAGGAGAGTGCGGCGGAATTTTTGCAGTTTATGCGGGAAAATCTGGATTCCTTCTCCGGCGTGCGGGAAAAGGCGCGGTACTATTTCTGCAAATATTTATATTTCTATATTCAGGAAATGTGCAGGCAGTATGAGGAGGCGTGTCAGAAGGAGGAGGCATTCCGCAGACGGTACGGAGCGGCGCATGCCCCGGAAGAGCGCGGATTATTGGAAAAATTTGCACTGGAACATCTGACCTTTTTAAAGCCGCTGACAAAGCTGAAAAAGGAAGCGGAAAAGGCAAAGCCCACGATGACGGTGCAGGAAAAAATGACGTATCTTCAGGCTGCGTCCCTGACGCCGGGTGGGATTTTTGATGAATTTAACTATTTCTACTTCGGGTATGTCTCAGCGGACTGGCTGGAAGTGTTATTTGAGCTGTATGGAGAATTTGAGCACTGGCCGCAGCAGACGAAGCGGAAGATCGCGCGGTCTCTTTTACTGTGCCGGGAACATGCATCCCCTGCGGAGGAACGAGAGGCGCTTCAGAAGCTTGCCGTGCTCGCAAAAGAGCAAAAAGAGCGCGAAGAGCAGCTCGATGCGGCACACGACCGTACGGCGGCGGAGAAGAAAAAGCTGTATCAGAGGGGACGCGCCGGGGAGGACTATTTCCGGGATTTCATACTCGGAAAACGGGATATCAGTCGGTCCGTGCTCACGAGCTTTCTTCTGTTTGTCAATGCGCGGATTCCGCTGGATGCGGACAGCCGTGTGACGATCCCGCGCCTGAACCGGATCCTGCGCAACTGCGGCTTCCCGCAGCTTCGCCCCGGAAAGGAATTCGACCAGTTTGTCATGCGATTTCTTCGCGCCGAAGATCCGATGGAAGTCGTTGAGGAGGAAGTGGAGAAAAAGGTGACAGAAGGGGAGAATTTTTATCTCTATCACGTGTACCGGGACGCAAACTGCAGGCAGGAGGAGCTGCTCAAATATGTGGTTGGGCATGTACAGAGATGAATCGTTACCTGGCCGGGATAGGACGCACACAAGAGCAGGAATTATAAATATCAGAATAGAGAAATTACACGGAGGATACAGAAGTGCCATACATGCCGGAACACAGCATCCGAAAAGAAAAATATGAGATTCAGCGTGTGCTCGGGAGCGGCAGCTTCGGCGTCACTTATCTGGCAGTGGATCTGGTGCTGGAGCATCTGGTCGCGATCAAGGAGTACGCACCGGTCGGAATGTGCAGACGTCAGATGGACGGAAGTCTCTGTCCACTGGAAGGATATGAGGCAGAGTTTGCAGAAGGACGGCGGCGGTTCCGGGAAGAAGCGGCGCGGATTTACGGGATGTTCGATCTGCCTGGTATCTGCAGTGTGCTTGATTTTTTTGAGGAGAACGGGACGGCCTATCTGGTGGAAGAGTATCTGCCGGGCGGGACATTGCGTGCTTATCTGAAGAAAAAAAGAGGGCATGTCCTGCCGTTTGCGGAGTGCCAGAGACGGTTTGCGCCGGTGCTCGAAGGGCTTTGCCAGCTGCATGCGCGCGGGATCATCCACCGCGACATCAGCCCGGACAACCTGATGCGTACCGGTGACGGTGCATGGAAGCTGATTGACTTCGGGGCAGCCTTTCAGATCGGGGAGCAGACGGCGGAACGCTCCGGGAAGATCGCTTATGCGCCGCCGGAACTGTATATAAAGGAAGAGAACTGTGGGCCGTGGACGGATCTGTATGCGATCTGCTGCGTGATCTACGAGGCGCTGACCGGACACCGGCCTCCGTCTGCGGTAAATCGACTCCGGAGGGATCGCCTGCGCCCGGTCGCTTCCTATGCGGCGATTCCACCAAAGGCGGAGGCGGCGATTATGCAGGGACTCTCACTCGATGTACAGCGCCGGTTTTTCTATGTGGGCAGCCTGATGGAGGGACTGGGTATGGATACGGCGGCAGCGCAGTCATTGCTGGAGCAGACGAGAAGCCTGTGGGGTGCAGACTGGCTGCAACTGACGACAAATGGCAGCGCGAGTTTTTCCGAGCGCTCTGCCGGCAGCCGCATCCGGCTGGGAAAACGGTTCATGGCATGGGTGGTCTGTGCAGTCGTTATTGGAGCAGCGGCGATTGGCGGTGAGCATGCTTATTTTTCTGCGCATCCGGATCAGAAATTTGCTATTTGGCTCGCCCTGGCGCGCAGGAAGGCAGATCACCATCCATATGAGGCTCTGCGTGAGGGAACCGCGGAGTATGTGAGCATGCTCAGAAAACTCACCCCCTATGCAAAGGATACCGATGGCGCTGGCTCAGAGGAAATCATGCACTACGATATCCCGCAGGATCTGCTCAGAAAATGGAATTTCCGGAATACGGGAAGCAAGTATTTCAACGGGTGCTTCTATCTGGATGAGGAGACGGTAAAAGCATTGCTGGAAGAAGCACTGGCCTGTTCGCTGGAGGCGGATACGACTTCTTACTATGCTTCGATCTGGAAAGAGCGGGGAGAAAACGGCGTGGATGAGATTTATAATACGAGTACGCTTCGATGTGTCTATGATTATACGGCGGAAAATGGACAGCTCTATGAAATGACGTTGCAGCTGGATCCGGCAGATGGGCGGGTAAAATCTCTGGTAGCAAATGGGACACCGAAAGTGATGCGCACCATTTTACAGGAAGTATTTCCTTATCTCGTGCCGGAAACGTACCTGACGGATGAGGAGACAGACCGGCTGCTTGCCGGTGCGGAGGACGCCTTTGCCGGTCAGGAGGCATTGGCCGCAGAGGAGGAGCTGAAAAAAGATCAGCGTATTACAGAGCACGCAAAATTCCGGCTGCGGTTGCATACAAGTGTCCGAAAGGAGTATGCCTACGCGCAGCTGACTCTGGAGCCGGGAGGATACGTCGAATGAGGAAAAAGGAACGGTTGGAAGTGGGATATCGACTGAACGGGCGTTATCGGGTCTGCCACAGCCTCGGGCAGGGCGGGTTCGGCATTACCTATCTGGCAGAAGATGAGCTGCTCGGACAGAAGATTGTGATCAAAGAATATTTTCCGGCTGCCTTTGCCAGGCGGGCGGAGGATGGAAGCATCCGGATCACGGAGGAGACGGACCGGGATGCTTTTACAGAGGGCAGGAACCGTTTCCTGCGGGAGGCGCGCATTCTCACATCCCTGCTGGATGTGCCGGGTGTCGTAAAGGCGTGGAATTATTTTCAGGAAAATCAGACCGCCTATCTGGTCATGGAGTACGTGCAGGGGATCTCTCTTCGGAGCTGGCTGGAGCAAAACGGGGAAGTGTCATCGTTTGATGAGGCGAGCGAAATGCTCCGGCCGGTCGTGCTGGCCCTGGCAAGCATCCATAAAAAAGGGCTTCTGCACCGTGACATCACACCGGATAATCTGATGGTGGGAGAGAATGGCGCTGTGAAGCTGCTGGATTTTGGCTCGGCGCGTTCGTATCTGAGAGAGAAGGATTCGGAGATGACACAGACCGTATTGTTGAAGAGCGGCTATGCGCCTCCGGAACAGTACGATGGAAAGAGTGCGCAGGGGCCATGGACAGATATCTATGCCCTGTCCGCGACACTTTATGAGATGATCACCGGCTGTATGCCGGAAGATGCACTTCAGCGTCAGGTCCGGGACGAGCTGATCGCACCGTCCGTCTATGGCGCGAAGATGACGCCGGAACAGGAGGAGCATCTCTTGAAAAAAGGGCTGGCGCTGGATGAGCGGGAGCGCTACGCTTCGATCCAGGAATTTTCCGCCGATTTTTACCCACAGGAGAAAATGAGGGAAGTACGCTATGGAAGAAATGGCCGGCGCATGGCTGTGGCTGGCGGGGGCGTGCTCGCAGCTGGCCTGCTGCTTGCGTTTGGTCTGTATGAGTTTGGCGTTCTGGGCGATACCCACACCGAAAAACGCGCCGGGGATCTGGACCGTGGGAGCCGGGAATACGAGGCGTTTCTGGAATTTGTGAAGACGCATGGAGAAAGCACGAAAGAAGGGAACACCTACACACTGAACGAATCGGACGTCCGGCAGATTGACCTTCCGGGGAATCTGTATTATGATATAGACAGTACGGAAGAAGCGGTGCTTGCCATATTACAGGAGGCGGAGCCATCCTGGGATCTGGAGCCGGACGGTTCTGCAGAACAGTTTACAGTGACAACGGGTGACTATGGGATCATTCAGACGGACTTTACGGTGGAGGACCGTTATCTGCTGCCAGATGGCATCCGAGTCATTCTGGATTATGATTATAATAATGGAAAACTGCATGAGATCCGCATTCTTCCAGGTCAGGAGACGAACTGCGAAACGGCGGCTTTGCTGACGCAAACATTACTGGAGAATCTGTGCCATGAGGAGCCGGAAACGGATCTGGGAGGGATGGCGGCGGCAATGCGGGAGATACAGGAAAAGATACAAAGTGGTGCTTTGACTTATACAGCATGGTATCAGGGGAATTTAATCGTGCAGCTGTATGAAGAACCATCAGGAGCGACGTTTCGTACAGGCATCCGTATCCGGAGAAATACAGAAAACGCAGCAGCCTATCACTGGTAGGACGGCACATCCGGATCAGAAGAGCTGCAGCAGAAGGAAAAGAAAATGAGAAACATACAGGAATTTTATCAGGGAATGCTCGGAAAAATTAAAATAGCAGTGGTGTCCGATACACTGAGACGCAGACTGCTGTTTTTCTTCCTGAACGGTGCACTGTCTCTGACTTCTTTTATCATGACTGTGGTAAATTTCTTCACAGGAGAATACATTCTTTTACTGGCTACGCTGCTGTTTGCGGTCGTCTGCCTCTGCAACCTGCTGATTCTGTATTTTTCCAGGATTCCGGAAAAGATGATTTACTATACGTTTGGCATGGAGGCAATGATATTGCTCGCCTTCTTTTTTATCAGCGGGATTCCGGATGGCTTCAGTGCGCTGTGGATCTGCCTGATTCCGAGCTTTGCTCTTCTGATTTTCGGGATCCGGGGCGGCAGCCAGTTTTCTCTGCTTGCGCTTGCCATGATGATCTTTCTTTTCTGGATTCCGGCCGGAAGGGCGCTGCTGCGCTATGCCTATACCGCGACTTTTATGCTGCGTTTTCCATTCCTGTACAGCTCGATTTATCTGATTTCCCTCATTATTGAGTATGTGCGCCGGGAGACGCAGGATCAGCTTGATCAGGCGAAACGCCAGTACCGTTATCTGTACCGGCACGATGCCCTTACCGGGCTGTACAACCGCTATGGAATTCATGAATTTATGGAAGAAGCGTTCAGCGGGAAAAAGGATCAGCGGGTGGCTGTGATTTTACTCGATATTGACGATTTCAAATCGATCAATGACCACTACGGGCATGAATGCGGCGATGCGGTACTGAAAATGGTAGCGTCGGTTCCCTTGGAGACCATGTGTGAGCATTGCCGGTGTTGCCGCTGGGGAGGAGAAGAGTTCCTGCTGATCATGCAGTGTGAGCACGATCCGGCAGCCGTGGCCGAGAAAATCCGGCAGAAAATCGACCAGACACCGGTAGCATACAAAGGACAGCAGATTCATGTCACGGTCAGTGTGGGAGTCAGCGTGACCGAGCTACTCAAAGATATGACCGTCCATGACCTGATCGACCAGGCGGATCATGCCTTATATCACTCAAAAAATCATGGGAAGAATCAGGTGACAGTCCGGAGCGGACAGGAAAAAATGTGAGACAAAGGAGTTACTTTATGCGTGGGATGAATAAGGAATTTACTGCAATTATGTATGCACTGCTGGCCGCGCTGTGTTATGCGGTGAATGTGCCGTTTTCCAAGCTTTTGCTGGTGCATGTGCCGCCGACGTTTATGGCAGGCTTTCTGTATCTGGGGGCCGGGATCGGTGTGGGGACGATGTATCTGTTTCACTGGCACAGGGAACGGCCGGAGGAACGGCTTTCCAGGAGCGATCTGCCTTATACAATCGGCATGGTCGTGCTCGATATTGCAGCGCCGATCCTTCTGATGTTCGGCGTCAGCATCGGTTCGTCTGCAAATGCATCGCTGCTCGGCAATTTTGAGATCGTGGCGACGACGGTATTTGCACTGTGCCTGTTTAAGGAGAAGGTGTCCGGGAGGCTGTGGGGCGCAATCGGTCTGATCACACTTTCGAGCATTGTACTGTCCTTTGAGGGACAGGGAAGCATGGATTTTTCTATTGGTTCGCTGCTCGTTCTGGCGGCGACGGCCTGCTGGGGACTGGAGAACAACTGTACACGGAATATTTCTACAAAGAGCACGTATCAGGTCGTGACGATCAAGGGATTTTTCTCTGGTGCGGGTTCGTGTGTGATTGCATTACTGACAGGAGAAAAGCTGCCGCAGGGAATTTATATTCTTCTGGCGCTGCTGCTTGGATTTGTCGCGTACGGTCTGAGCATTTTTACTTACATCCGAGCACAGAAGACGCTTGGCGCGGCAAAGACGAGTGCCTATTATGCGATTGCACCGTTCATCGGGGGATTTTTATCATTCACCCTTCTCGGTGAAAGCCTGTCGATGGCCTACGTGATCGCGCTGCTCATCATGGCAGCCGGAACGGTACTGGTCGTACTGGATACGCTGGTGCATGGCCATACGCATATGCATACGCACACCATTACGCATACCCATGACGGCAGCACACACCAGCATGTCCTCACCCACGAGCACGGGCACAGTCACTACCTGAATGAGTCCAAGCATGGTCATCATCATTCGGAGGCAGAGCTGGAGCGGGAGCTGCAGTCGCAGATGGGAAAATAAAAATCAAGTATTCGATTTGATGAGTTTATGGATGAAGCGCACATCATCTATGTAAATGCAAAGAGGCAGGATGATACAGAACTAGGAAGACTCATGCATGATTTGAATTGTAAAAACGCGAAGGATATGCACAGTAAGGTATTGGCAGACCGGGTATATGAGTTGAAAGAAACGCAGAAGGGAGTGGAACTTATGTGTCATGAGATGAAGCAGATTTATGAAGAAGGTATGGAAAAGGGAGAACTGAAGAAGGCAAGAGAAACCGCTCTTTCGCTTGCAGAGATGGGGCTTCCAGTTGAAAAAATCGCGGAGGCGATTAAGCTCAGTGTGCAGGAAGTTCAGGAATGGATAGATGAAGGTGCAATCGAGCAGTAGATAAAAGAAACCCTGCAGGTCTGGCAGTTGAGATTGTTTCTCGCCGGCCTGCAGGGACTTTTTATTTTCACGAGTGTCAAATACTCCACTGCAGGCAGAGGGGCATTTGACTTGACTGAGCAACTTTACACAGGCAGGTAGGCGGGCAGATCATGAAAATTGCGCAGAAAGGTATGGAAAAGGAAATCAGTATGTGTAAGGCATTAGAAGAGGTGATGAGCATCCATCACTGCATACGCCCCCATTTTCCACACGCTTGACAGATCCTCGCATACGGCCTGCTCGAAGCCGGGCAGGGCGGTGAGGTCCTCGCCCCAGAAGTCCGTGCGGGAGCAGACGGCGTGGACGAGCGCTTCGGCGGAGTCATCGCGGTGCTCATAAAAGAAATCCAGCACGTTTGGATCATCCTTGATGGTGTAATCGTTGCCGGGGCGGGTGGCGATCAGGCCGTCATCCGTGCGGGTATGTCCGTGATAAAAGGCGAGATAGAAAGCAAAGGAGGCGGTCAGACATTCTGGCAGCCGGTCTTTCCGTGCGATGTATTCCTTCAGGGACGGCAGCACACGCGCCTTCCATTTGGCGGTCGAGTTCAGCGAAATGGAGAGCAGGGCGTGGTCGATGAATGGATTGGAAAAGCGGTCTGCGACAGCGGCGGCAAAGGAGAAAAGGTCTTCTTTTGGCAAATCGAGCGTCGGGATGATTTCGTCATAGACGGCTCGGTGCAAAAATCCGTGGATCACCGGATCGTTCATGCAGTCCCGCACGATATTCTGCCCGGACAGATAAGCACCGAGCACAAAAGAAGTATGCGCACCATTTAGAATGCGGACTTTCCGCTGCTTATAAGGCTTGTGGTTGTCTGTGATAAGAATCGGCAGGCTAGTTTTGTGGACTGGAAATTCGTCCAGAATCGACTGCGGTCCCTCAATGACCCAGAATCCGAACGGCTCGCCGGTGTCGAGCAGCTGATCCTCATAGCCAAGCTGTCGGCAGAGCGCTTCTGCTTCTTCGCGGGGATATCCGGTCACGATGCGGTCGACCAGTGTGGAGCAGAACAGATTTTCCTCTTTGATCCAGTCTGTAAATGCAGTGCCGAGCTTCCATTGTTCGGCATAGCGCAAGACGCAGCGTTCCAGCTCTTTTCCATTGTCATCGATCAGCTCACAGGAAAAGATCAGGAATCCTTTCCCCTTTTGCGTTCCGAATTCCTGAAATCTGCGGTAAAGAAACTGCGTCAGCTTTCCGGGAAAGGAGCTGGCCGGAGTGTCAGTGAACTGGCAGGCCGGATCATATACAATTCCGGATTCCGTCGTGTTGGAGATGAGAAAACGCAGATCCGGGTTGGCGGCACAGTTCAGTAACGGCTCAAAATCGCGATGCGCATTCAGGCAGCGGCTGATGCAGGATACGACCCGCGTTTGCGTCTGCGCCTGACCGTCCTGACAGCCGCGGAGCAGAAGCGTATAGAGTCCGTTCTGGGCATTGATCCGGTCAGAAGCGGCCGGATTGGGCGAGGATGGCTGACAGACGACGACCTTCGCGTCAAATCCTGCCGTCTCATTTAACACGTCAATAAAATGATCCACGAATGCCCGGAGAAAATTTCCTTCTCCGAACTGTAGGACGCGCTCCGGCGCGTGCTCAAGGAGGTATCCGGGATAATTTTGTTCTTCTAATGTCTGGTAGGATAAACGTTTCATGATATTTCAATCCTTTCTTAATATTTAACCAAATCAAGCAAGTAGCGAAGTGGATTGCGAATATCCGCTTTGACTCCAGGCGTTTGCGAAAACCTGAAAGCTGCATAAATTAATTACAGCGTCACGCCCTGCTTGAAAATCGCCATGTCATGGAATCCGGCCTGCTCGGATTTTGTCTGCCTGCCGGAGGCGATATCCAGCACGAGCGAAAAAAGCTCCCCGGACAGATCTTCTAAGGAGTGCCCCTCTGTGAGCACGCCGCAGTCAAAATCGATCCAGTTCTGTTTCCTTCTGGCAAGCTGCGAGTTACTGGAGAGCTTGACGGTAGGAACCGGGCAGGCAAACGGAGTCCCGCGTCCGGTCGTGAAGAGGACGATCTGCGCGCCGGAGGCTGCGAGGGCCGTCGAAGCGACGAGATCATTGCCCGGAGCGCTCAAAAGGTGAAGCCCTTTCTGGCAGATCCGCTCACCGTAGGAGAGCACGCCACGGATAGGGGCCTGTCCGGATTTCTGCGTGCAGCCGAGCGACTTGTCCTCCAACGAGGAGATGCCGCCCTTTTTATTGCCCGGCGACGGATTTTCATAGATCGTCTGTCCGTGCCGCTGAAAGTATTCCTTGAAATCATTGATCAGATGGACTGTCTGATGAAATACTTCCTCTGTCTCGCAGCGGTTCATCAGAAGTGTTTCCGCACCGAACATTTCCGGCACTTCCGTCAGGATCGTCGAGCCACCGGTGGCGATCAGCTGATCGGAAAAAGCGCCGACGCATGGATTGGCGGTGATGCCGGAGAGTCCGTCAGAACCGCCGCATTTCATTCCGATGATCAGCTCGGACGACGGTAGCGGTTCCCGGTGAAACTGTGTTGCGTAGTCGACCAGTTCTTTGACCAGTGCGGTGCCATCCGCGATTTCATCTTCGCAGTCCTGCGCATTCAGAAAACGGATCCGAGCAGGGTCGTATGTGCCGAGATAAGTTTTCAGGACGTCGATGTTGCTGTTCTCACAGCCGAGACCGAGCACGAGCACGCCACCTGCATTCGGATGCCGGATCAGATCGGCGAGGATCGTGCGCGTCGCCTCCTGATCGTCGCCCATCTGGGAACAGCCGTATGGATGCGGGAAAGCGCAGATCGCGTCGATGCCCGGACGGAGAAAGCGCTGTGCGGAGCGCTCGATCGCAGTGGCGGTATTATTGACACAGCCGACGGTCGGGATGATCCAGATCTCGTTGCGCACCCCGACGGTTCTGTTACTTCTTCGGTATCCCTGAAAATAGCGTGTAGGTGTGGCGGGAAGTGATGTGGTCTGCGGCGTGTACGTATAGTCCAGAAGCTCGCCGAGGCCGGTCTTCATATTGTGGGTGTGGATCCAGGCGCCGACCGGGATGTCCTGCGTGGCAGTGCCGATGGGATTGCCGTATTTTACCACCGGATCGCCCTTGGCGTGCGCTTTCAGTGCAAATTTATGTCCCTGCGGAATGTCCTCTTTTAGAAGAAATTCCCGGCCGGGAAGGGTGATCACCGTCGATTTTGCCAGTGGCGCAAGCGCGACGGCCACGGTATCAGAGGGATGGATTTGTATGTATGTTTTCAATTTTGGTTGTCCTTTCTATATTATTGCATAAGCCTGTTTTCGCTTTATACTATTTATTAAAAGTTGATGACAGTTTTATTTTTACATGTGGTAATTCGTGTTATTATGGATCATTATCGAATTCACAGTATACATATGCAAGTGAGACTGCGAATCTGCAAGGTATAAAATGTTATATATTAGTTGCGCTATATTGTTAAATTCTTAGATTTTTTCTCAGCGTGTAACAATTGAATTTACATGAGAAAATTGACAATCATTCAGGAAAAAGCGATCAATGATACAGTAATACTGGCATGGATAATACGTCAACCAAAAAACAAAATACCACCGGAAAATTGTGAAAAATAGCCAAAAATCATCCGTAGAAACTGTGAAAATCTCAACCAGAAAAACTTTGCATTTTGTGAAAATATTCGATATATTTAAAAGAGAAAATCTGTATTTACAGAAAACATGTGAAAATTTGTAAAGGGGATGATAGAAATGAAAGCATTTATGGATTCGGATTTTTTGCTTTCGACAAATACCGCGAAAAAGCTGTTTCATGAATATGCAGAAGGTATGCCGATCGTTGATTATCACTGCCATATCAATCCGCAGGAGATCGCCGAGGACCGGAAGTTTGAGAATATCACGCAGGTATGGCTGGGCGGTGACCATTATAAATGGAGGCAGATGCGTTCCAACGGAATCGACGAATACTACATTACCGGCGGAGCCTCTGACCGGGAGAAGTTTCAGAAATGGGCGGAGACGCTGGCGCTTGCGATCGGGAACCCGCTCTATCACTGGAGCCATCTGGAGCTGCAGCGATACTTCGGCTACACTGGTTATCTGAACGGGGACACGGCAGAGGAAGTCTGGCAACTTTGCAATGCAAAGCTGCAGCAGGATGACCTGTCCGTCCGGAATATCATCCGCCGCTCTGGTGTAAAGCTGATCTGTACGACCGATGATCCGGCGGATTCTCTGCAATGGCATAAGATGTTGCGGGAAGATAAAAGCTTTGAAGTGCAGGTGCTCCCGGCATGGCGGCCGGATAAGGCGATGAATCTGGAAAAGCCGGACTATCCGTCTTACCTTGCGCGTCTGTCCGAGGCGAGCGGCGTGGCGATTCAGGATTTTGAGACCCTGAAGGTAGCGCTTTTAAAGCGGATGGACTATTTTTCGTCGCTTGGCTGTTGCGTATCCGATCATGCGCTGGAGTATGTCATGTCCGCGCCGGCATCCGAAGAAGAGGTTGACGCGATTCTGAAAAAAACGCTTGCGGGCGGGGCGGTCACAAAGGCAGAGGAGCAGAAGTTCAAAATGGCATTTTTGCAGTTCCTCGCGGCACAGTACCACGAGCGGAACTGGGTGATGCAGCTGCACTATGGCTGCAAGCGGGACAACAATACACGGATGTACCGGATACTCGGCCCGGATACCGGTTATGACTGTATCAGTAATCATACGCCGAGCGGCGAGACAGCGGACTTTCTGGATGCGCTGGAGCAGCAGGGGATTCTGCCGAAGACGATCCTTTACTCTCTGAATCCGCAGGACAATGAAGTGATCGATTCGATCATCGGCTGCTTCCAGGGGACCGAAGCTGCCGGGAAAATTCAGCACGGAAGTGCCTGGTGGTTCAACGATCACAAGACCGGCATGGTGGCACAACTGACCTCCCTTGCCAATCTGGGGCTGCTCTCCAATTTTGTCGGCATGCTGACGGACTCCCGGAGCTTTTTATCTTACACGCGGCACGAGTATTTCCGCAGGATTCTGTGCGAGCTGATCGGAGGCTGGGTGGAAAATGGAGAATACCCGGCGGATTATGGGACGCTGGAGAAAATCATAAAAGGAATTTCCTATGAAAATGCGGTGAGGTATTTTGGATTTGAGATTCGCTGATTTTAGTTGATTGATGAAATGAGGTTTAAATACCTTATTGTTTGTGGTGAAAGGCTTTACCCGTGTGGTTGTAAATAGCCTGAACCAGACACATGAAAATAGAAAAAGGAACAGGAAAGGGGGAGCGATATGCCGACACGGGTAGCCGTCATCAGCATTATCGTTGAGGACACGGACGCCGTAGAGCCATTGAACAGCCTGTTGCACACGTATGGCCCGTACATTATCGGCAGGCTCGGCATTCCACACCGGGAAAAGGGGATCAACGTGATCTGCGTCGTATTGGATGCACCGATGGACGCGATCAATGCGTTGTCCGGGGCGCTGGGACGCCTGAAGGGGATCTCGACGAAGGTCGCGTATTCGAAAGTCTAAACAAGATGGGAGGCGATAAAATCAATCAGGAACAAAAGAAACGCATTGACACACTGGCGCAGCGGCACATTTTGCCAGAGGACGAGCTGATCGCACTGCTCGACGGGCAGGACGGGGCATCTTCCAGCTATCTATTTGCAAAGGCGGATGCCGTGCGCCGGGAACATTACGGCACAGAGGTCTACGTACGCGGGCTGATCGAGTTTACCAATTACTGCAAAAATGACTGTTACTACTGTGGCATCCGGCGCTCGAACAAAAAGGCCAGCCGCTACCGGCTGACGGAGGAGGAGATCCTCGCCTGCTGTCAGGAAGGATATCAGCTCGGCTTTCGTACCTTCGTGCTGCAAGGCGGTGAGGATCCGGGCTGGTCGCCGGAGCGGATCGAAGCGCTCGTGCGCGCGATTCACCGGCAGCACCCCGACTGTGCCATCACCCTCTCTGTGGGAGAACACGACAAAGCGACGTATCAGCGCTGGTTTGATGCCGGGGCAGAGCGGTATCTGCTTCGCCATGAGACGGCGGACGAAGCACATTATCGGATGCTGCATCCGCCCGGGCTGTCACTGCAGCACCGGAAGCAATGCCTGTGGGATCTGAAAGCGATCGGCTATCAGGTGGGCTGTGGATTTATGGTCGGCTCACCGGGGCAGACGAGCCGGGAACTGGCGGAAGATCTGCAGTTTATCTATGAACTGCAGCCGGAGATGGTCGGCATCGGCCCGTTTCTTCCACAAAAAGATACGCCGTTTGGAGAAAAGGCGCCGGGGACGATGGAGCAGACCTTGTTTCTGCTTGGCGTGATCCGGCTGATGCTGCCGGAGGTGCTGCTTCCGGCGACGACTGCACTCGGTACGATTCACCCGCTTGGGCGGGAAAAAGGCATCCAGGCAGGGGCAAATGTGTGCATGCCCAATCTTTCTCCGGTAGCGGTGCGGGAAAAATATGCCCTGTATGACAACAAAATCTGTACCGGAGATGAGGCGGCGAGCTGCCGGAACTGCCTGGACCGGCGCATGCGCTCGATCGGCTATCATATCGTCACATCCCGTGGCGACCACAAATCAAGACAATAAAATAAAATCATGTTACTGATGGGGAAGGATACCTGACCCAGAAGAAAGGAGCCATTATGTACAACCCGAAATCAATGAAAGCAGAAGAGTTTATTGACCATCAGGAGATTCTGGATTCTCTTGCCTATGCAGATGCGCATAAGGAAGATACCGCACTGATCGATCAGATCCTGGAGAAGGCAAAGCTCCGCAAGGGCCTGAGCCACCGGGAGGCATCCGTCCTGCTCGCCTGTGAGCAGGAAGAGAAAGTGCAGGAGATCTATGCGCTGGCAGAACAGATCAAAAAGGATTTTTACGGCAACCGCATCGTCATGTTTGCGCCGCTGTATCTGTCGAACTACTGTGTCAATGGCTGTGTCTACTGCCCTTATCACGCAATCAACAAGCACATCCCGCGCAAGAAGCTGACGCAGGAGGAGATCCGGGCGGAGGTCATCGCGCTGCAGGATCAGGGCCATAAGCGTCTGGCGATCGAGGCCGGAGAAGACCCGTTCCACAATCCCATCGAATACATTTTAGAGTCCATCCAGACGATTTATTCCATCAAACATAAAAACGGGGCGATCCGCCGTGTCAATGTGAATATCGCGGCGACGACCGTGGAAAATTACCGCAAGCTCCACGAGGCAGGCATCGGGACGTATATTCTGTTTCAGGAGACTTACCATAAAGAATCTTATGAGCAGCTGCATCCGTGGGGGCCAAAACACGACTACTGCTATCATACGGAGGCGATGGACCGCGCGATGGAAGGCGGCATTGATGACGTCGGACTTGGCGTACTGTTCGGACTGGACAAGTACCGCTATGAATTTGCAGGCATTCTGATGCACGCGGAGCACCTCGAGGCGGTGCATGGCGTCGGCCCGCATACGATCTCCGTGCCGCGGATCTGTCCGGCAGATGACATCGATCCGTCCACATTTTCAAATGGGATCAGCGACGATATCTTTGCGAAGATCGTTGCCTGCATCCGGATCGCGGTGCCGTATACCGGCATGATCGTCTCGACGCGTGAGAGCCAGAAGTGCCGGGAACGGGTGCTGCACCTTGGCATTTCCCAGATCAGCGGGGGATCTCGCACGAGCGTGGGCGGCTATACCGAAGAAGAGCGCCCGGAGGATACGGTGCAGTTTGATATTTCGGATCGCCGCAGCCTCGATGAAGTCGTCTGTTGGCTCATGGAGATGGGATATATTCCGTCGTTCTGTACGGCCTGCTACCGGGAAGGACGCACGGGAGATCGTTTTATGTCGCTGTGTAAGTCGGGACAGATCCAGAACTGCTGTTTGCCAAATGCGCTGATGACCTTACAGGAATATTTGCAGGATTATGCATCGGAGAAAACGCGCGGTCTGGGCGAGGCGATGATCCGCAGCCAGCTTGCAGATATCCCGAATGAGAAGGTGCGCGGGATCGTGACGCAACGGCTGGAGAAAATCGTGCAGGGCGAGCGGGACTTTCGGTTCTAAAAGGAGTACAGATATGGGAGATTTGAATCAGACGCCATCGGCTTCCCGGCTGCATATCAGCTTTTTTGGCTGCCGCAACGCGGGCAAATCGAGTGTGGTCAATGCGGTGACGAATCAGGAGCTTTCCATCGTATCGGAGGTCCGGGGGACGACGACGGATCCGGTGCAAAAGGCGATGGAGCTGCTGCCGTTAGGCCCGGTCGTCATCATCGATACACCGGGGATCGATGACGAGGGGGCACTTGGGGAATTGCGTGTGCAGCGCACAAAACGCATTCTGAATAAGACGGATCTGGCGGTACTCGTGGTAGATGGTACGGTGGGCATGCGGGAGGCAGACCGTCAGCTGGTTGAATTATTTATCCAGAAGGAGCTGCCATACCTCATCGTCTACAACAAGTCGGATCTTTTGCCGGCTGTGCCGACAGAGAACGGGCATGCGATCTGGGTGAGCGCGACCCAAAGAACAAATATATTTGAACTAAAAGAACGGCTTGGAACGCTGGTAAAAGATGACTCTGCGGCACATCATTTGCTGAGACATCTGCTGCATCCGCTGGATCTGGTGATCCTCGTCTGTCCGGTGGATGAATCCGCACCAAAAGGACGGCTTATCCTTCCACAGCAGCAGGCGATTCGGGAGGTACTGGATGCCGGGGCGATCGCCGTGGTCATCCGGGAACACGAACTTTCAGCGACACTGGAACGGATCGGGGAAAAGGCTGCGATGGTCATCACGGACAGCCAGGCATTTTCTCTGGTAGGGAGCCTTGTGCCGGATGCGATTCCACTCACATCTTTTTCGATTTTGATGGCGAACTACAAGGGTTTTCTGAAAACAGCGGTCGCCGGGGTGGCAGCGCTGCGCTCCTTGCAGGATGGAGATACCGTGCTGATCGAGGAAGGCTGTACGCATCATCGCCAGTGCAACGACATCGGGACGGTGAAGCTTCCGGGCTGGCTGAGGGCATATACCGGGAAGCAGCTGAAATTCGAGTTCTGCTCGGGACAGGAATTCCCGGAGGATGTCACGCGCTATGCAATGGTTGTGCACTGCGGAGGCTGTATGCTGACCCAGCGCGAGATTCAGTACCGGATGCGCTGTACCACGGATCAGAAAGTGCCGTTTACGAACTATGGCACCGTGATCGCCTGCGTGACCGGCACACTGGAGCGCAGCCTGCGGGTATTCCCGGAGATGCATGATATAAGGAGAACACAGTATGAACGACAAATGGTTAGACTTTGCGATCCGGATTCAGAGTATTGCGCAGGCAGGGCTTCAGTACGGAAAAGATAAATACGACAAGGAGCGCTATGAAGAATTAAGAAACATTGCAGCAGAGATGCTCGCGGTCAGGACGGACATGCCGGTGGATAAGATTTATGGCCTGTTCTGCAATGAGACCGGCTACCAGACGCCGAAAGTCGATACGAGGGCCGCTGTGTTCGTGGAGGATAAAATTCTGCTCGTCCATGAGAACAATGGCACATGGTCATTGCCGGGCGGCTGGTGCGATGTCGATCAGTCGGTCGCATCGAATACCGAAAAGGAGGTCCGGGAGGAGACGGGATGCATCGTCGCTTCCGACCGGCTGATCGCGGTGCAGGACTGGCGAAAGCACAATGTGACCAATTATGCCTACGGCGTCATAAAAATATTTGTCCTGTGCAAGTATGAAAGTGGCAAATTTGAAGAGAATATCGAGACGACGGAGATCGCCTTTTTTGGCGAAGACGAGCTTCCGGAGAATCTGGCCGTAGAGAAATGTACGAAAGAGCAGATTCAGATGTGCTTTGCGGCATATCATCATCCGGACGTGCCGGTTTTATTTGATTGAAGTATAGGGAGGGAACGCGGCGCTAATAGGACTGATCTGGTATTGACAATTACAGAATAATAGCATAGTATAATTGTACAAGGAATCGGACAAAATATTGTACAAAAAAGAAAGGCGGGTGGAATTATGTTGGCAGTAAATTATTCAACAATTAGAAATAATTTAAAAGATTATTGTGATCAGGCAACAGATAACCATGAGACCGTTATTGTCACTCGTAAGGGTGAAAAGAATGTTGTAATTATGAGCCTTGAAAGATATAATCAGCTTGAAAAGGCTGCGCGAAATGCGGAATATCTTGCTATGCTAGATCGGGGAATTAGTCAGTTAGCAGCAGGAAAAGGACAAGAGCATGAATTGATCGAGGTAGATGAATGAAGAAGCTGTGGGCTGACAGAGCATGGGACGATTACCTTTACTGGCAAACACAAGATAAGAAAACGATGAAGCGTATAAATGAGCTGATTAAATCTATCGAACGAGAAGGTGTGTCAAAAGGAATTGGCAAGCCTGAGCCATTGCGACATAGAAAGGCTTGGAGCAGACGGATTGATGATGTCAACAGATTGGTCTACGACATAGATGAAAATGGTTTTTTATGGATTATAGCCTGTAAGGGGCATTATGAGGATTAGCAAGGAAGGAAACGAAGATTTTGAATTTATGAGCGATTCTTATGGTGGTCCTGTTTGCGCTGCTGCTGATCGGCATTTTTTATCTGGCGGACAGCTCTTCCCGCTGATGACGATCGAGAACCACACGAATCTCGCTTTGGACGATCGGGTGTACGGATATGAAAAGAGGGGGAATACGAATTTTATCGTCACCTCCGGTATTTCTGACTGGGCGATCAAGTTCAAGACCAGGTGCAAATCAGAGTATCTGATGATAGAAATTCATGAGTAAAAATAGAAATATTCGCTGCTACTATTGTATGAAACAAAAAGCAGCGAATATTTTTTTGAAATTTTGTTAAAAAATATGTCAAAATCAGTCGAAAAAACGAAAAAAAGTAAGGGTTTTGTAAGGGTGGGTGTGATATAATAAGAGCCGTTCAAAAAGACAGAAGCAAAACAGGCATGGAATATGCCGCAGAGACGAAAAAGGATAAGGCAAAATGTATAAATCTTTTAGAAAAAGAGTGATCAGCGGAGTGTTAGCTGGTCTTATGGTTTTTTCAAATGTAAACATTCCGACGATTGCTGCGGATACGGTGGAAAATGAAATTATTTCTGAGGAAGGGGATTCCTACGAGGCATCCGTGCAGAGTACGAATGAGACGGAAGCGCAGACGATCCAGATCGATGGGATCGATGTGATCGATGAGGATGAAGTATCCAGTGCGGAGACGGATGCGGCCGATGAGACAGAGATGCAGCAGACAGACGGGCTGACGATAGATTCCTATGCGGTGGAAGGCGAAGAGGAGATCGCCGGGGCTGAGACGGCAGGACAGGAAGCATCCGGTACAGTCGTAGCAGGGACATTCCAGATTTCCGGTCATATTGATTACAATGAAAATCTGAACGGGATGGACTGGAGCGCTCTGGTACGCCCGTCTGAATTTGATCAGCCGATCAAAATCACGCAGACCTATACAGACAGCCGCGGAGAGGTGCGGACCGCCGTTTACGATGCACAGGACGACCTGTCGCAGAATGCGTTTTATCTGAAATTCGTCCATGACGGACAGGGCGGTGGTGACTTTGTTATTGGGAACGTTCCCAAGAGCGTGACGGATGCATATGGTGTAGAGTGCCAAGTGACCAGTTATTCGGTAAATGTGGAGCCAAATCTTCCTTATTATAATGCGACGACACCGATTACGATTCCGATCACGAACCCCGAGAACATCACAGCGAGTATCGGTACACTGACACTTGCATTGAAATCTCAGTCGCTGACCCTGCAGCCGACGGTCACTCCGACTGGCAGTACCGATAATCCATCCTTTACGATGAAGGCGACCTTTACGAATCCACAGCTCACCGGAGAGGCGGAGAAGGACCGGAAGCTGGATGCTTCTTACCGTCCGACCAAAGATGCTCCGACGACCATTCAGGTGCCGGTCGGGATTGCTTATAATGTCACGCAGCAGGTGACAGACGGGTATCGGTTTGACGGAACCTACAGCACGACGACAAAAAAAGACGAGACAGAAAGTGGTCCGGTCTCATCGAAAGATCGTGCGACCGGAACGATGAAAGAGGGAACGGATGTTACAGTCTCTACCGTGAACTATGCGCAGAATCTTTCTATCGGATTTGATGTACAGTGGCTGGATAATAACAGTGCGACGCGACCGTCTATATCAGAAGATAATTTTGTCTTGCAGTACAAGACAGCAGATGGTAACTGGGAGGAGCTGACCAGTGAGAAATATGCTTCCTTAAACATAGAAGCGGGGAAGGCTCCGAAATTTGATTCTTCCAATGCGGCTCTGGGCCAGTATGCCTATACTGGGCTTCCGGCGGTAGATGCCGATGGAAATGCACTGGAATATCAGGTACTTGTAAAAGAGAATCCGGACGGCTATGTCTCCAGCTATACAGATGAAAGTGGCCGCCGGAAATTTATCTTTGAGGAGCAGACGAGCTTTTCGGCAACGATCGAGTGGCGGGATGCACATAAACAAGATTCGAGGCCAGATGGCATAGGCAGCCTGAAGCTGTACCGCAGAGTAGAAAATGGAACCTATAAACTGGTATACGGTTCCCTTCCGGAAGGAGCGATTACGTCTGCAGCGGATGGAAAGACATGGAACGTAACTGTCTCCAACCTTCCGCGGTACAATGCACAGAATCAGGAATACGACTATGTACTGGTGCAGGGTTCCATGGATGAAAAAGGAACTGTCACCCCGGCTACCATCGATCACTACCAGACCTACTATGACAACGGTACCGGCAGCTACGGAAATGATATTGAGCGCTGCCACAACGATGGAACGATCAAAGAAGTACTGTATAATACCGTTAATTTTCAGGCAGAGAAGGTATGGAAAGATCCGAGTGGTACGGCCGAAACCCGTCCGGATGCGACCGTTACTCTGTGGCGTTATGTAAAGGGGACGGCAGATAGTATTGATGATGCATATACAAAAGGTGTCGCAGCACAGGTCGTATTTCAGACAACGAATACGGATGGGACGGTGGAGGAGAATATTGTCTCCTATCAGCTGGACAAGGCGAATGGAACGGTAGAGACTCCGCAGGATATTGCGTTTACCAGCACTACGGTTTCCGGAATGCCGGAGGGGTACCAGCTTCCGGCATACGACGACCACGGACAGGAATATGTCTACTTTGTACGTGAGAGCCTGACCGGAACAGATGCAGACGAATTTGAAGTCCAGTATACGGGCACCACGCAAAAAGAAGACGGGACAGTCAGCACAGTCACCTATCAAAACGGTGTCCCGGTCGGCGGGACGATCACGAATCTGCGCCGGAAAAAAGAGTCCGTCAATATTACAAAAGTCTGGCGGAATCAGGACGGTCTGAAGGAGATCGAGGGCGTATCGGTAAGAGTGGAGATCAAAGCCAGCGCAGATGGCGAGACATACGAGGATCTGACCGTATATTCGGATGCGGACGGTTCCTATGAAGCGCTTACCGGAGATGCGAAAAAGAACGCCCAGACGATCACAGGCTTTGCAGCGAACCTGCCGCAGAGTGAGGTATCCTACTATGTAAATACCTGCGACAGTCAGGGAAGACCGTACGATATGACAACCGCGCAGATCGTCGAGACGGTAATCACAAAAGATGGTAAAGAGATTTCGACAACGACGGCAGACGGATATCAGATCATTGAGCTGAATGGAAATCAATATGTCGTCGGTTCCGCTTACCAGAGTACGGTCGAACTTGGAGATGGGACGAATCAGTACCGCTATCAGCAGACGAATACGATTACCGCGCTCCGGGACTATACGCTGATCAAAGAGTGGGATAAAAGTATTTCAGATGCAGAGATTCAAAAAATCCAGTCGGTAAACTTCAAACTGGAACGCCGGTCGACGAAGGAACAGGCAGACGGAACCGCTGCGGAGTATGAAGAGGTAGTAAATGATTCCGGGAAAAATCTCTGGACGGTGGTAGCGAATCCGGGAACTGGTTCTGATGCCACATCCATCAGCCGTACATGGGAACAGGTATTGGAGAATCTTCCAAAATACGATTCCGAAGGGTACGAGTATTACTACCGTGCTACCGAGATCAGTTTTACCGATGTGAACGGAACGACCTTCACGACACAGGCTGCATCCGAAGATTCGAACCGGAAATGGGGTGCAATGCATTACCGCACACCGGAGCAGACAAAGGTCGTCAATTATAAGGCGAAAGAAGGCGGACGGGGCTATTTTACTGTCAGCAAAGTCTGGCAGGACAATGGCGATACGATCGCAGAGGACGAGACGAGCAAGACGCGCAAAGAGGTGCAGGTGCGCGTGTACAGCCGTGCGGCGTTGAAGGCAGCACTTGAGACGCTGAAAAATAGTGACGCGTCTGTTTCTGATGATACGGTGGTAGATCTGGGTCAGCAGCTGGCAGGTGTGAAGTATTATTCCACGACACTGACATCTGGCAATCAGTACACGGCGTTCCTCAATTACGCCGATCTGGAAAAGGCGATTGGCAAAGTCGGAACCGATGGACAGGATCGCTGCACGGATTATATTGTCCTGGAATATGCCGTCGGTGCGGAAGCGGATGGTGCTAAGTCAGCGCAGTATCCATTTAGCCAGCTGATGGCAGCAGCAGATGGCTCCGGAGTTTATACATTATCCGGTACGGTTGAGAATACGATGCGCAAATACCGGACGACGACTACATTTGGCAGTGGGGACAACAGTCTGGTACTGCTCACAAATACCCGGATCGGTACGACCGAGATCCATGCGGAGAAAAACTGGAACGATGAAAACAACTCCAGTGGCCTTCGTCCGCAGCGGCTTCAGTTCCGGCTGTATCAGGACGGTGTCGCGTATACAAATATACCGGAGAACGTTACCGTTACAATGGATACCAATGCGGAGACAGGAGAGACTTCCGAACCAGAAGCGGGAGATCCGACCACAGAACCGGCAGAAGGTGGATCTGAGACAGCGACGTTTACCGTCAGTCTGGATCATAGTACGGGTATTGTGACAGTAACAGCAGGTACGAATAATACCGCTGCAAAGTGGGCATTTACGATCACAGGGCTTGACATGTTTTCTTCCACAGCAGTTCCGCACAGCTACAATCTGGACGAAGTGGCGTCGACCGACAGCACCGGGACACAGCGATACAGCTATATCCAGCGGAAAGTAAGCGCGACGACGAATGAGGATAAGACGCAGACCTGCAGCTTTACCTTTACAAATACGCTGACAGGTACCGTTGACCATATCGCATACAAATACTGGAAAGATGCCAGCATCGGCGCTTCCCACCGGCCGGATCTGTACATGAATCTGTACCGATATCTGAAAAAAGACCTGCGGGAGCTTCAGGAGACAGTTCCGAATGCGACAGCAGATGATCTGAGTTCAGATAAACTGTCTTTGTATACGGACTATAAAGATCAGGTTTGGACTGCAGAGCCGGAGACACCTTCGACCGGGGATTATGAGACTGGATATAACTGGAAGATTACCGTAGAAAACCTGCCACGGGTTGATGCTGACGGAAATGAATACGGGTATGTATTTAAAGAAGTCATGAACAATGGCGGAAGAACCGTACTCGGCACCTATCAGCCTTCAAAAGAGACGAAGCAGGTTCCGGGAACGAACGCCGATGCGGATACGTATGAGGTATTTACGAATACGATCACGGACTATATGACGGTTCACGGGAGAAAGACGTGGAGCGGCTTTGAGGGATATCAGATCAAGGAAAAAGATCTCCCGGATCCGCTGATTACGCTCTACCGGACCGTGGATCCGACGATTACCAATCTGCAGAACAAGACGGATGATGAGATCGCTGAGCTGATAAAAAAAGAAGGTAAGATCACGCAGGTCGATACGACACATCTCTCCGGCAGTAAATCCGAGGGGAACGACAGGACCCGCTATACATTCCCGAACACGGCTGTGACAGATGAGGAACTGAATGAGGAACTGAATGCCGGACTGATCTGTAAGGTGGGCGAGAAAATGATGTTGCCGAAGTTCGATGCAGAAGGCAGACGTTACACCTACCTTGTCCGGGAGACGATGGAGGATCCACTCACCGGACAGCTGTACAGCGAGATCAATGCGAACGGTACACTGATGAACGTATTCCGCAGTGATGTAAACCGCCGGCAGATCACAGTCACGAAGAGCTGGGCAGGAAGAGAAAATCTGAAAGACAGTGAAAAGAAATATCCATCCGTCACCTATACCTTGTATCGTTATGAACCGAAGGTAGAGACGGTGGTTTCGACGGCAGAAGATGGCACGCAGGTGGAGAAAAAAGTTCTGACTGCAGTGGGTGGCACAACGGTCAAAATTGCGAGCCATACGATCCGGTCATCGGAATTTGCTGGACAGAACGGTCAGGCGAGCTATACGTTTGAGGACCTGCTGATCTACTCACCGAACGGTGTACAGTACTGCTATTATATAGAAGAAACAGGAATCAATGGCTATACGGTGAGCTATACCGATGAGCCTGGAATTGTAGATGGCACACTGGCAAATACAACGATCCGGGGGACTTCCG
>JAQXGF010000060.1 GCA_029006155.1 Lachnospiraceae bacterium | reverse complement strand
CATGGATGTCATTCTGACCGGTGCAGTCGCTCCGAATCCGAGTGAGCTCGTGTCCGGCAAATTGTTTACTTTATTATTGGATGAAATGCGGAAACGCTATGACTATATTATTGTAGATACGCCTCCGATCAATCCGGTCATCGACGGTACCTTGATCGCGAAGCGCTGTGACGGCACCGTGATGGTTATAGAGAGCGGACTGACGGACCGGATGCAGGCGGTGCGCGCAAAGCGCCAGCTGGAATACGCGGGGATCAAGCTTCTCGGTGCAGTCCTGAACAAGGTCGGCGCAGCGAAAAAGGGTTATGGTTACGGATATGGATATGGATATGGCTACGGCTATGGTTATGGCTACGGCTATGGCTATGGCGAGAAGAACCAGAAGCGGTCCGGCAAAAAAGCAGATAAGAAGGAAGCGAAGGACTGATGGCGGATACTTCACATCAGCATCATCACAGACATCATCATCGGCACAGTGCAGGATACCGCATCCGGCGCTGGCTGAGGAAAAATAAAAAGCTGGCAATCGGCAGCGCCGTGATCTGCATCGCAGCGCTGGCGGCCGGCGGTACATTTTTGCATCAGGAGCGGGCGGCACAGAGCGTGATGCATGTCACCGCGGGCAATTCCGTGGACATGAAGAGCGGTTACCGCCGGATCACCTATCAGGGAAAGGAATATCAGTACAATTCCCTGATCACTACGATTCTTTATGCCGGTATCGATTCCGAGGGTGAGATGAAGGCGAGCAATGCCTATAGCAATAAGGCGCGCGCCGACAGCATTTCCCTCGTTATATTAGATAAGAAGCATCAGAGGATGCGCATCCTTGCGCTGAACCGCGACACGATGACCGATATCCGCCGCTATTCCAGAAGCGGCAGCGACATGGGCACCTATGTCAGCCACTTAGGCTACGCCTACAGCTACGGCGACGGAGGAGAGGTCAGCTGTGAGGATCTGCGGGAAGCGGTCTCGAACCTCTTAGGCGGCATTCCGGTCAACGAATACGCCGTGACGAACCGCAGTTCCATGACTTACATCAACGACCTGGTCGGAGGTATCACTCTGACCGTTCCGAATAACGATCTGGCAGACCAGTACCCGGAGCTGAAAGAGGGAAGCACGGTGACATTGGATGATACGACAATCGAGCCGTATCTGCGTTACCGAGATACGACTAAGGACTTCAGTAATGAGGGCCGGATCGAGCGCCAGCAGACCTATGTGACGGCCTACATCGAGAAGCTGAAGGCACAGCTTCAGAAGAACCTGAATGGGACGTGGGAGAAGACGCAGGATATGAGTGAGTTCCTGCAGACGAGCATCACGCGGAACAAATACATCACGCTGGCGAATTTACTGGGGCAGGTATCCTTCACGGATGCCGACTACTACCGTCCGGAGGGACAGGATCAGCTCGGCGATCTTCATGATGAGTTTTACGTCGATGAAGATGCCCTGCAGAAGCTTGTCATTGATCTGTTCTACGAAGAGATCTGATCGATCCTTCCGCACGTCCACACATCGTGGGGCGGGCCGCACGATACCACTGCGGCATATGACTTTGGTTTAAGCTTAGCAATAAGTTTAAACATATATTGGCGCAAGCCAAATCTTTCGGGAAAGGAGGAGGAAACATGAAAAAGTTTACTGCAATGATTTGTGCAGCAGCAATGTCTGTGAGCATGGCTATGACTGCAGTAGCAGCACCGAGTATTGGACAGCTCATCCCGGAGGCACCGGAAGTTGTATCTGGTGAGATCCCGACCGGCTATCACCTTGCCGTACAGAATGTAGATACTACAAAGTACGAAGTAAAGGCAGTAGCAGATATCGTTGAGAAATTCAATCTGGATGACACGGATCCGGCTTACGTTCCGGTAAGTGTAGCAGATATTCTGGAAGCTCTGAAGGACTATCAGCCGAAGGCTGAGGGCCAGGATGAGAGCCAGCCGATCGAGTACAAGACCACTAAGGACAACCCGATCGTGCCGACCGACTATGAGTCGATCACACCGTTCGTAGACCTCGTGCTGACTGACGATACCAATGTCGTATACACGACGGAGGGTACGATCAAGGCTACCGTAAAGGTAGAGGTCGCAAAGGATCTGAAAGCAGAAGATCTGGTTCTGATGCAGGTAGATCCGACCACCGGTGAGATTTACTTCATCGAGATCGATGAGTATGATCCGGTAACAGGTGCGATCACCGCAGAGTTCCCGGTACTTGGACCGTTCATGGTACTGGAGAAGAGCGAAGCGATCGCAGCCGCTGCAGCAGCACAGACTGAGGCAGCTACCGAAGCTGCGACAGAAGTAGCAGCTGAGTAATACTGCAGGCACGACAGGGCCTTACGGTCCTGCCGGTGCCACTCATATGACAGATAATGTGGGGAAAATTTTATGGCAAAAAAACAAAAATTGAATTATGAAAGAAATCCATGGAAAATGGTTTTATATATAGTCGCAATCGTGGCGCTGATCGGCTGTCTCGTATTTCTTGTATACACGAGAAGACAGCAGAAGAAAGCGTACCAGGAAGAGCTTTTACAGCTCCAGTCACAGGAGACAGAATATGTCCGCCCTGTTCGAGAAACTGAGACTGAATCCGAGACGGAGTCGAAGTCGATGCAGGAGACCGAAAAAGCAGTGACCGGAAAGAAGACGGCAGAAGCGATTCTCGATACGAAAGCAGAGGCGACCACAGAAAAGGCGGATGAGACAGAGACAGAGACAGAGTCTGAATCGGAGACCGAGACGGAGACTGAGACCGAATCCGAGCTGATTTCCACGGCAGAGAAAAATGCACATGTACTGTTGCTCAACGCCAGCGGAAAAGCAGGGGTCGCAGGTGCGTGGAAGCAGGAGCTGGCAAAAGAGGGCTACAGGCATGTTTCGATCGCCAGCTATACCGGATCCGCAAAAGAGCAGACCCGGATCTACATAAAGAAGAACCGCCGGAAGCTCTCAGAGCATCTGCAGGAATTATTTGCAAATGCAGAGCTGAATTTTGACACATTTACCGAGGACTTCGAGATGTCGGATGGAGCAGAGAAGCCGGAAGATGTGGATGTATATGTGTTGATCGGACGGGAGGATATTCCGGAGGAATGAGAAAAGAGAGAAAAATTTGGCGGGGGAGGTAACATTACATGTACGAAAGATCTGCAGAGGGCTGGGCGAAGCATCTGGATTTTATCTTATTGGATATGATCTGTCTGGAGATTTCCCTGGTACTGGCCTACATGCTGCGGCATGGAATTCACAATCCACTCACGATAGACAGCTATCGAAATCTTAGTATTGTAGTACTGTTCCTTGATTTTGCCCTGCTGTTATTATTAGAGACACTGAAGAATGTATTGAAGCGGGGCGCACAGACCGAGGTAGCCAGGACGGTGCGACATGCGGTGCTTTTGACGCTGGTGCTGATTGCCTATCTGTTTGCGATTCATGATGGGCATGATTATTCCCGAGTGACGATTTTTTCCATGGGAGCGATCTATTGCATTCTGACACTTATCGTGCGCATGATCTGGAAAAGGATGATCCAGAAACGTACCGATGTAAAGAGTGGAAATTCTCTCCTGATTCTGAGCAGTGAGAAGCGTGCACCGGAAATTATGGAACAGCTGCAAAAATACAATTATGGACATTATGAAAAGATTGCCTGGGTGTTCCATGACGACTATAAAGTCGGAAGAACGGTAGAAGGTGCGCCGGTCGTAGCGACCTATGATACAATTGAGAACTATGTAAAAGGTAACTGGGTCGATGAAGTATTGATCGCAGTACCGGCCTATGATCCGTTTCCGCGAGATATCATCGATCAGCTGACTGCGATGGGCGTGACTGTCCATATCAATCTGGACAAATCGTCTGATCTGGTCGGGCTGAAGCAAGTAGTAGGTAATGTCGGCGGGCTGATGGTCATCACGACAAGCCTGAATACGATGTCGGCGCGTGCACAGCTGGAGAAGCGTCTGCTCGATATTTTAGGAGGAATCGCGGGATGTATCCTGACTGGTATCCTGTATCTGATCCTTGCACCAAAGATCAAGAAAGAATCTCCAGGACCGGTATTCTTCACCCAGACCCGAATTGGCAAAAACGGAAAGCCGTTCAAGCTCTATAAATTCCGAAGCATGTATTTAGATGCGGAGGAGCGCAAGAAAGAGCTGATGAGCCAGAACCGGATCAGCAATGGTCTGATGTTCAAGATGGAGTTCGATCCGCGTGTCATCGGCAATAAGATCGATGAAAATGGCAATAAGACGACTGGTATCGGTGAGTTCATCCGAAAATATTCATTGGATGAGTTTCCGCAGTTCTATAATGTGCTCAAAGGCGATATGAGCCTCGTGGGTACCCGCCCACCGACACAAGAGGAAGTAAAGCTTTACGAGTCCCGCCACCGTCTGCGTCTGGCGATCAAACCGGGCATCACCGGGATGTGGCAGGTAAATGGACGAAGCAATGTTCTGGACTTCGAGGAAGTCGTAAAGCTGGATGCAAGCTACATTAATGAGTGGAGCATTTGGCTGGATTTGAAGATATTGGTGAAGACCGTTCTGGTGGTGTTTAAGAAGGAAGGGTCGATGTAGGGGATGACAGATATTGCATAGTTGTCAAATGAAGAACGATCGTGCAATGTAGAGGAATGTCTACTCAACAAACCATATTGACGTAGAAACGTCGAAAAGAACCTGTTTTGCACACTATATGGGGCGCTGAAATTAGTTATATTTTACAACTATATGAGCTATAAAGGCTAGATACTTATACAAAACGCTGAACTTTTGGCCCATGTGGCACAAAATTGGCACAACTTTTTCAGAAGAATCATAGAAATGGCGAAAAACAGGATAAAACAACAAAAATCCATGAGTTTATCATTAACGTCTGAAACTGCTGTTGAGTACACTATCTGACCCGCTAATGACACCTATATCATAACGGTTTGTTGAGTCATGAAAAATAGAGAAAAACAGATGATTTCTACTTCATAAAACAGCTGTTGAGTAGAGCATGGATGGCGATGATAAATACAGATTTTGTGCGGTGAGAGTGAATGATTTATTCATGGTGAACAGTGGATGGTGAGAATTGGACCGGATGATATATACAGTTTTAACAAAACTCATGCGCCAACAGGGTTCGATTCAACAATCCAACACTTAGAAAAAACGTCATAGCAGGGTATACGGGGTTCGACTGTATAAATCAACACTTCGGTTATAGAGGAATAGAGACGAGTGTACTCAATAGAAGTGGTATGTAGTAGAAAACAAGGGAAATATGATTGCTGGGGTAGTTGAATACGACAGCATAAGAAAACACTTAGCCGAGTGTGCTTATCACACAGTGGAAATTAGAGAAAAATACTATCTGTGAAGAGCAGATGTGTACATAGATATAAAGGAGCAGAGGGGACAATATTGGTTGGAGAACATTATGAAAGATAAATTTGCAGTATCCATGTTCGGACAAAAAAGACTGTCCCGTGAGGGCGGGATCGAGATTGTTGTAAAAGAACTGTGCACCAGAATGGCACGAGATGGATGTCAGGTTACCTGTTACAACAGATCTGGTCATCACGTGAGTGGTGCAGAGTATGACAATAAAATTGAATATGATGGAATCCGACAGAAATCTGTTCCAACCATTGAAAGAAAAGGTCTTGCAGCGGTGAGTTCCTCTTTCTTTGCAGCCTTGTACAGTGCTTTCGGAAAATATGACGTGGTACATATCCATGCAGAGGGACCGGCCTTTTTCTCGTGGCTGCCAAAGATGTTTGGGAAAAGAGTTGTGGTTACCATTCACGGCATAGACTGGCAACGTGAGAAATGGAAATCAGGGTTCGGTTCAAAATTCATTAGACAGGGTGAAAGGAATGCCGTAAAGTATGCGGATGAAATTATTGTACTAAGCAAGGGCGTTCAGGACTACTTTAAAGATACCTATGGTAGGGAGACTCGCTTTATTCCCAACGGTGTGAATCGACCAGAGATTAAAGAAGCAAAATTGATAACAGAAAAATTTGGTCTAACAAAGGATTCCTACATATTGTTCCTCGGTCGTTTGGTGCCAGAAAAGGGCATTCGATATCTGGTTGAGGTATTTAAAGACATCAAAACAGATAAAAAATTGGTTATTGCTGGTGGCTCTAGCGATACGGATTCTTTTATAGTGGAATTGAAAGAGCTGGCAAAGGATGATAATAGAATCGTTTTTACCGGATTTGTTCAGGGGCAGATGCTTGATGAATTATATAGCAATGCGTATATTTACACATTACCTTCTGATCTGGAGGGAATGCCCTTGAGCCTGCTAGAAGCTATGAGTTATGGCAATTGCTGTTTGGTTTCCGATATTCCAGAGTGCGCTGAGGTTGTGGAAGATAAGGCATTGATTTTCCAAAAGTCGAATGTAGAGGACTTGCAAGAAAAATTGCAAGATGCCTGTGATCATCCTGAAATGGTTATGGAAATGAAGAAGCATGCAGCTGACTTCATCTGTAAAAAATACAACTGGGATGAAGTCGTAAAGGAAACGATGAAACTGTACAGGAGAAAACAATAGATGAGAGTATTGATAATAAATAATCTCCTCTAACCGAACGCAGGTAGTGAGATGTACATAGTGAAAACGCCGGAAAAATAGCGTATTTACGGCACTTTTCGAGAGATGGGTAGAGCTGCGAGAGCAGTTTTTATCTCGCTACCTAGGTTCAGTAACAGCAGATGATTTTATCATAAGAACTTTCAGTATCACTACCTGCGTTTGTATGGAGCACTCTGGTTTATGAACAATACATTGGAAGTGCTTCATCTGAACAGAGGTAGTGAAATAGAACATAGAATAAGGAGAAATACAACGTGAGGACGCTGATTTTGAATAAATTTCTGCACCGAAACGGCGGAAGTGAGACGTATATATTCAAATTGGGTGAGGCACTGGAACAACACGGACATGAGGTTCAGTACTTCGGTATGGAGCATGAAGGCCGCTGCGTGGGCAACCGTGTCAATGCTTATACATCTGATATGGACTTCCATGGTGGCAGCAAACTGAGCAAGCTGACTTACCCGATCAAGACCATCTACAGCAAGGAAGCAAGAGAAAAATTAAGACTAGTACTAGATGACTTCAAGCCGGATGTCTGTCACCTGAACAATTTTAACTACCAGCTGACACCTTCC
>JAQXGF010000059.1 GCA_029006155.1 Lachnospiraceae bacterium | reverse complement strand
GAATACTCTTTTCTCGTCACATTCAGGCTATTGTAACGCAGGTCAGATCCTTTCACTTTCACCCGTGTGCCATCGCCCATAACGACCGTTACGGTCTTGCTGCTTCTCGCGGTAGCCGTCACCTTCGTCCCTTTTTTGAGCACTTTTTTGGCACCGCCGCTGACCAGTGTGCCCGTCGAGTCTCTCCGGAGCGTCGCATTAAAATAACGTCCGTGTACCTGCTTGGCCGAACTGCTCAGAGCCTTCGCAGCCCCGCTCACCTCTGCTGTCCCGCTCACGGCCGACTGCCCGCTTACGGTCCGATAACTCTGCACTGCAAATTTCTCCGTAACACCTTCCTCAAGGTTTGTCACATTAAAACTTGTGCTCTTTGTCGTCGTAATGAGGACATATTTCCCTTCTTCTTCCTCGTAGCGGAACACATAATATCCACTCGCATTTTTTGCCTTGTTCCATTTCAGCTGGAGCGTAGTCTCATTGACGCTGACCGTCCGCAGTCCGGATGGCGTCGCCGGCTTCTTCAGGGACGTCTGCACACGGATCGTAGCCGGCTGTACACTCTCTGTCGTAGTGCCTTTGCTCTTTATAAACGCACGCACCTGATACGTATACGCCGTATTCGGGACAATCTTTTTCAACGTATGGCTCGTGCCTTTCGTCGATGCAATCTTTGTGGCCGCTCCGCTTGTCGGATCCACCCGATAAACCTGATAGCCGGAAGCCCCTTTCACCTTGGACCAGGTCAGCTTCACCGACGTCTCAGATACAGCCTTCTGCTTCAGATTCTTCACATTCCCCGGTGTCCCCGCCGCCAGCGCAGACATCGTCGGCAGAATCAGCATCGCAGCCAGCATCAGCAGCATCAGCAACTGCTTTTTCAAGTGTTTTCTCATGACTGTAACCCTCTCTTTTCAACCTTTATTTATTTGTATCTGTATTGTAAATTTATTCCTGTCAAATGTCAATGCGCATTCCATTCTTTTCGCAGGCATTTTATCTGAACCCCGATCGTCCATACGGACGAAAAAAAAGACAGCTACGTGATGTAACTGCCTTCTATCTTCTATTTGATACCCAGAGTGCCGTTTCCCTGCTTCTGACTCCTAGCTAAGCTAGGTGGGTAACCGCAGCAACGACTTCTGCCTTCCACTGCAAACGGAGGCCTGGCATATGCCGCGCGATATAGGAATCCCGTTTAAAGTAAATGTAGGTTCAAAACACAGGGATTGTCGAACACCCCAGGAATTCATACCATGATTATACTCTACTCTTCGCAGATGCGCAATCTTTTTTTTACGCTTCCTCGTAGGTTGCACGTACTGCTTTGATAAAGTCCTCACTGTTCAGAACGGTCACATCTTTTAACGATGTGATCAGTGCCAGGTCTTTGGTCATCTTGCCGCTCTCGATCGTAGTGATGACTGCCTGCTCCATCCGGTCTGCGAACTGGCAAAGCTCTGAAATCCCATCCAGCTCTCCGCGCTTGCGCAAAGCCCCGGTCCACGCAAAGATCGTCGCAACAGAATTTGTGGAAGTCTCTTCGCCTTTCAGATACTTATAATAATGGCGCTGTACCGTCCCGTGTGCCGCCTCATACTCATAATTGCCATCCGGAGAGACGAGTACCGATGTCATCATCGCCAGCGAACCAAACGCGGAAGAAATCATGTCGCTCATGACATCTCCATCGTAGTTTTTGCAGGCCCAGATAAATCCGCCCTCGGACTTCATGACACGTGCGACCGCATCATCAATCAGCGTATAGAAGTAGGTGATCCCTGCCTCACCGAATTTTTCCTGATATTCTTTTTCAAAGATTTCCTGAAAAATATCCTTAAACGTATGGTCATACTTTTTCGAGATCGTATCTTTCGTCGCAAACCAGAGATCCTGCTTTGTATCGAGCGCGTAATTGAAGCAGCTTCTTGCAAAGCTCTCAATCGAACGGTCCAGATTGTGCATGCCCTGCAGCACGCCCGGACCACGGAAATCAAAAATCGTCTCCCGCTTTGTCGTGCCATCCTCGCCGGTGAAAACAAGCTCGGCCTTTCCCGGTCCATCTACGATCATCTCGGTGTTCTTATATACATCGCCATACGCATGTCTCGCGATCGTGATCGGCTTTTTCCAGCACCGCACATACGGCTCAATGCCTTTTACCGTGATCGGCGCACGGAATACGGTACCATCGAGAATTGCGCGGATCGTACCGTTCGGGCTCTTCCACATTTCTTTTAAATTGTACTCCTTCATGCGCGCGGCATTCGGAGTGATCGTTGCACACTTCACGGCAACGCCATATTTTTTATTTGCATTTGCACTGTCAATGGTCACCTGATCATTGGTCTCATTCCGGTGCTCCAGTCCCAAATCATAATATTCACTTTTCAGGTCAATATACGGATAAATCAGTTCCTCTTTGATTATTTTCCAGAGGACTCTTGTCATTTCATCGCCGTCCATCTCGACAAGCGGCGTGGTCATTTTAATTTTTTCCATAAGGTATCTCCTCTTATCAACTCTGTGCTTTTCGGACCTTCTCTGTCCCGAACTGGTTTCGGTTCATTTTACCATTTTCTCTATACTGCGTCAAATATATCTTTTTTCATCCGCGTGCCACAGGATCAGCCGACGCAGATCCGGCATGCCCCAGCCCTGACAGTTTTTCGGCATACCGGTATCGACGGCGGCCTCTTTCAGACGCATCTTTACTTCGACATTCGTCAGATCCGGCTCCTGCTCCAGTAAAAGAGCCACCGCGCCGGCCACGGCAGGAGCCGCCATGGAAGTCCCGCTTTTTCGCGTATAATACATGCCCCTTCGAAACTTGGAATAGCAGGAGACGATCCGTGTTCCCGGTGCGACCAGTTCCGGCTTGCAGATGCACTCGGAGGTCGGCCCACATCCGGAATAGTGGTCAAATGCCCCCACCGTAATGACCTTTTTGCTGTTGCCCGGGATCGTGATACTTTCCGGACCCGGTCCCAGATTTCCAGCTGCCACGATCACGACCAGCCCTTCATCCCACGCCCGCTCCACACAGCGGATCAGCCGCTTTGCCTGCCAGTCCTCCTCCGTCTTGGTCGTTCCTGCTGAAATGTTGAGAATCCGAATCTGATACCGCTCCCGCTGTTCGACCACCCATTCGATCGCCCGGATCAGATTTTCCACCTCGCCCGCTCCAAAGCCGTCGAGCACTTTTCCGGAAATCATCCGGCATCCGGGTGCGATCCCACAATATTTCCCGCCGCTGCTTCTGCCACTGCCTCCAAGGATCCCGGCTACATGCGTACCGTGAGAGGCATCATCATAACACGATGGCTTTCCATTGACAAAATCCCGGAACGCCATGATCCGCTCGCGGTAGTCCGGATGACGGCTGATGCCGGTATCCAGAATCGCGGCGGTAATTCCGCTTCCCGTGATTCCAGCACGGTGTACTTCCGTGGCATGCAACGCCTCTCTGACCCGATTCATATTCACTCCTGCATCGTTCTTTCTATCAGCTTATGCACATTTTCCGTTTCTGATACTGTTTTTCATCTCAGACCCGGTATTGGTTTTGAGTTAGTTCTGCCTACTGAGAAAAAATACAAATCTACTTCCTTTACCAGCGACAAAAAGTGTGCTATACTGGAGAGGATAACTTGCTTCCCAAGATATCAATACGAAAAAGGGGGGAATTACATGAATGTCAATGAATCAGCGGAAAATTATCTCGAGACAATTCTAATACTCAGTCACCGGCTTCCGGTTGTACGTTCAGTAGATATTGCAAATGAGCTCGGCTTCAAAAAATCAAGTGTCAGCATTGCGATGAAAAATCTTCGTGAAAAGAAACACATCGTCGTATCGGACAGCGGTTTTATTACCCTGACCGAATCTGGCAAAGCGATCGCGGATGAGATCTATGAGCGTCATCAGTTTCTGTCTGCATGGCTGATCAAGCTTGGCGTCGACCCTGAGGTCGCTACCAATGATGCCTGCAAGATCGAGCACGTCATCAGCCACGAAAGCTTCGAAGCAATCAAAAAAAATATTCAATTATAACACCGACTCCGAAAGATCAGCCCTGCTTTTTCTTTCGGAGTTTTTTTATCATATCTCGGAAAAAGAAGCCATATACTGTCCGGAATCCATACATCTCGAGGTTTCCTATGGCTTCTTCCATTCCCGCCATCTCAGAAGACTATTCCGACATCATCGTAAAAAAACAGCTGCTTCCGTTCCAGATCGACGAGCGCTATCAGGAGCAGACCGTTGATCGGCAATACAGCATCCTCTATGCCCCGCTCTCAGAAAATTTATACGCGGCGCATCAAATCGGCTATACCGGCGTACCAAAGCTTTATACCTTCATCAGTCTCTCCAGCCTGGAGCATTCCGGTATCCTTGCAGCTCAGACGCAGCCTTACTTAAGGCTTCTGGGCACCGGAATCCTCATCGGTTTTCTCGACTCCGGCATTGACTACCGGCACCCTGCCTTTCGAAAAGCAGACGGTACGACCCGGATCGCTGCGATCTGGGATCAGTCTGATCCGACCGGAACGGCACCGGAAGGACTCTCCTACGGCAGTGAATATCAGGCGGATGCCATCAATCAGGCGCTCTTTTCCGAAGATCCTTATCGCATCGTCCCGTCCCGCGATTTCAACGGACACGGAACCGCTGTCGCCGGAATCGCCTGCGGCAGCGCTGATCCGGAGGCTGGCTTCACCGGTGCTGCACCGGATGGCACCCTGGCTGTCGTAAAACTCAAGCCGGCCAAGCAATATCTGCGCGACTATTTTCTGATCCCGAATGATGCGACGGCATTTCAGGAAAATGATCTGATGCTCGGTGTCCGCTATCTCATCGACACCGCGATCCGGCTCCGCATGCCGCTCGTCATCTGTCTCTCCCTCGGAACCAATCAGGGCGGTCACACCGGAAATACACCACTGGAAGAGGTACTTTCTTCCGCTTTGCTTCTCGGCGGGACGTATGTCGTCGCCGGGACCGGAAATGAAGCCGGTATGTCCCATCATTACTACGGCAAGCTGAACCGCGCGGCGGAATCCGCCGAGCTGGAACTGCTGATCCGCGACGCTTCCCGTGGAGTCACACTGGAATTCTGGGCAGAACCGCTCGAACTCTACGACATCGGCTTCACTTCTCCGCTTGGCGAATCGATCCAGCCCTCTTATTATGGGCCATTTTCCTACCGGGAATTTACCTTTGCTCTGGAAAATACAAAAATCTATGTCTATTACTCCGCCCTCGAACTTTCCACCGGGCAGCAGGTCATCCAGATCCGGATCGAACGCCCATCGACCGGGATCTGGCGGCTCCGTGTCGTCAATCGTTCCTATGTAAATGGAAGCTTTCACCTCTGGCTTCCGATCACCGGCTTGTCTTCACCCGGCACGTTCTTTACCGCTCCCAATCCGGATACCACGCTCGTCGTCCCATCCTGCGCCCCGTCGCTTCTCTCTGTCGCCACCTACGATGCCACCAGCAACCGCCTGTTTCTGAACTCCGGCCGCGGCTATACACGAAATCAGATCATCAAGCCGGATTTTGCCGCTCCGGGCGTCGCCATCACTGCCCCGGCCATTGGTGGTGGTTATGAATCATTCACCGGTTCCTGCGCCGCCTCTGCGCTGACCGCCGGCGCTACCGCACTCCTCGCCCAGTGGGGGCTGCAGATGCGTCCGCCCCTCACCTTCACCACCCAGCAGGTAAAAACGCTGTTCCTGCGTGGGAGCCAGCAGAGCAGCGCCTACGTCTATCCAAACCGGGAGTGGGGCTATGGCACTCTGGATCTGTACCATACCTTTGAACTGATTGTATAAAAAACACCCACATCCCTCAGATCCGGAATCTCGTCTGAGGGATGTGGGTATCTCCACCTTTTTATGCCTGCAGTTGCCTTGCCACCAGCTCTGCAAATTTTCCGTTTTCTTTTATGAGTGCATCATAGGTCCCATCTTCTACGATCTTTCCGTTCTCAAGCATAATGATCCTATCGCACTGCCGAATCGTGGAAAGTCTGTGCGCGATCACAATTCTGGTACACTTCAGTTTATCCAGTGATTCTGAAATTTTTTTCTGTGTCAGATTATCCAGCGCAGAAGTCGCTTCGTCAAGCATCAGAATCTTCGGCTTTGCCGCCACCGCCCGGGCGATCATCAGCCGCTGCTTCTGACCTCCCGAGATGCCACCTGCCCCTTCGGAGATCATCGTATGCATTCCCATTGGCAGATCCCGGATATCCTCTGCGATCCCTGCAAGCTCTGCCGCTTCCCAGGCATCCTCTTCTGTCAGCCACGGTGCCGAAAGCACAATATTTGAATAGATCGACCCTGCGAACAGACTTCCATTTTGCAGTACAACGCCAATTTTTCTGCGAAGCGACCGGATATCTACCGACTGAAGATCTTTTCCGTCATAGTAAATCGCACCTTTCTGTGGCTTCTCAAACCCAAGCAGCAGCCGCATCAGTGTCGTTTTTCCGCAGCCGGTCGCCCCCACGATCGCCAGATATTGTCCTTTTTTTATCTTGAGCGTGAGATCATCGATGACAAACGGCATATTTTCATTGTAACGAAACGAAACATTGTTCAGTTCGATCGTCCCGCCAACGTTGGATACCATTTCCTTTCCTTCAGAAACTTCCGGTCTGGCTTCCAGAATTGGCTTCACCATTTTGAGAACCGGGCCGAAGCTTGCAAACTGTAAGGCCACACCGACAAGCATCTGAAATGCCGCTGAAGTCATGCCATATGCCGTGTTGAATGCATAATAGTCCGCGACCGAGACATGGCTTACCAGCGCCGCATAATACAAAACGCCTGCTCCACCAACCTGGATCAGGGTACTGATCGGCTCATTCCATTTAATGAGCAGCGGCGGATCATAAAGCGGCTTTGCCTTTTCACTGAACGCTTTTCCCCATCTGGCAAATGCCCGTTTTTCCGCGCCGGCAAGCCGGATCTTCTGGATCCCGGAGAGCATGGCAAAGACCATACCATCTTCTTTTGCTGCACTCTCCATCTGACGTTCCGATACGTTCGACTGTACCGCGGCGGAAACCGTTGTAAAGAGAATGGTAATGCCAAGAAGCCCTAACGCCGCCGGAACCATCCCAGGCGCATATTTGAAGATCTGAAAAATATAAATCATGGAAAACAGAGACGTCAGTGCGGTCCCGAGCACACTGTCCACGATCATGCCACTGATCCCGCTCAAATACTGCACCTTTCCGGACAATTCACCGGCACTGTATTTTTTGAAGAAATCCGCCGGCAGCGTCATGACTCTCATCATTGCCGCGGCCCGGATACTGACATCGATCTTACCGCTCACCCGGTTCATGATCATGCCCCGAAAGGTACTGATCAGAATCGAGCTGACTTTCACAGAAACAAGAAACGTGGCAGCTGCTCCAAGCACCCTCAGATTACTACTGCCGACCACATCCGAAAACAGAAACGAATTTTCTTCCGGAAGCAGCATCCCGAGAAGCGTAATCAGAAAGGTCGCAACTGCAAGAATTCCCAGATCCATCGCTGAAAACGTGCTGAATATGTATTTGATCAGGGATGGGATCCCCGTTTTTTCTGCCGGCAGCGGGCGGTAAAAGCAGATCGCCTCTTCCCGGATCGTTTCCTGCGTTCCGGCGGTGATACGGATTCGTTTCCCACGTTCTCTGTCATAATAGGTATAGCGGTCAAAGCGATCCGGAATCAGTGCAATGACCGAATCGTCTTCTTTTTTTATGCCAAGCATGGCGCCAAATGATTTCCGGTACCATCCTTTCTGAAGCGTTACACTTCGGTGCATGATCCCATAAGGACGGATCGCATATTCCAGCTGCTCGCTCATATCCCGGATGGTTTCCGGAATCTCCCTTGGCTTCACATGATAAAATTTCAGGATCTCCTCTATGGCATTTCGCGTGACGGTCCGTTCATCATTCAGCCGGTCTGCGATTCGTTTTCCGGTCACAGAATCCGCGATGCGAATAAAGGATTCTTCCAGCATCTGATCATCCCGCTCTTTTCTCTGATGTATCTGCTCGTCAAACCATCCCATATTCCCACCTCCTACTCATTGCTGACCAGACTGGTATAGATACCGCCTTTTGCATAAAGCTCCTCATGTGTCCCACGCTCTGCCACTTTTCCATGATCCAGCACAAGAATCTCATCGCAGTCACGAATGGTAGACAGCCGGTGGGCTATGACCACACAGGTGATGCCCCGGTCTTTGATCGCCTGGACCACGTTGTGTTCGGTCTTCGCGTCCAGTGCACTGGTCGCCTCATCCATCACAATAATCGTCGGATCCTGCGCCAGTACTCTGGCGATCTCCAGCCGTTGTCTCTGTCCGCCGGAAAAGTCTTTTCCGTTTTCCATAATCTTATACTGATATCCGCCTTCCCGCTTCATGATATCCTCATGAATCTGGGCATCTCTGGCAGCCAGAATCATCTCAAAGTCTTCAATAGACGCATCCCACATCTTAATGTTGGCTGCGATTGTATCTTCAAACAGTGTAATATCCTGATCGACGACTGCCAGAGAACCGGTAAATACTTCCCGGTTGATCTCTGTGATTCTTTTCCCGTCGAACAGGATCTCGCCACTCCACGGCTGATACAGCCCGGAGAGCAGTTTGGCGATAGTTGATTTTCCGCTGCCACTGCTTCCCACCAGTGCCACACTTTTTCCCGGTTCCAGTTTCAGGCTAAAGTCCTCAATCAGCGGTGGCATGATCTTTGTATATCCAAAACTCACCTTTTTTATCTCGATGTTCCCGGTAAGCTTCCTGTAGTTTTCCGGTTCATCCCGTTTTTCGCTGTCAAACACGACATCATCCGGATAGTTCATGACATCCTCGATCCGCTCCATACTCGTGCGCATCTCCTGAATCGTCTGTCTGGCCTTAATAATATCCGAAGCCGGACCGGTAAACGCAGAGAGGTATCCCTGGAACGCCATCACCATACCTGCCGTAAATGCTCCCTGCATCACAAGATAAATGCCAAGAATCAGCACTGCGGTATCTGCAAGGCCAGAAATCAGATCCGGAATCACACCCATATAGCTATTCGTCCGCTCAAACTTTTCCAACTGCATCTGGCATCTGGCCTGATAGCCGGACCAGCGCTGAAAATAGCCATTCTCTGCGCCGGATGCTTTGATCGTCTCGATCATCTCAATCCCGGAAACAGTCGCCGCCCCCAGCTTTCCCTGATCGCGCATCTGCACTTTCGTGATATCGACCCGTTTTCTGGATATCGCACCTGCGACGAGCATATTTACCACAATCGCAGTAATTCCGATCAGCGACAGAAGCACGCTGTACCGCAACATCACCACCAGATAAAACACCATCATCACCGTATTCAAAAGCAGCGGCGCCAGCGTCGTAATCAGACTTGTGGCAATCGTCCCATTCTCTGCCTGGCGCATCATCAGATCTCCGACCAGGCGCTGAGAAAAGAAATTCATCGGAAGCCTCAGTATCTTCCACATGAACCGGCTGCTTCCCACCGCATCGAATTTGCCGTTGATCCGCAGCATACTGACCGTCTGAAGCCATGCCGCCAAAAACTGTACCAGCGCAAACACCACAACTGCCGCAAGAAACATCCGGATCCACTCCGGATTCTCCCCCGTGAGCAGCCGGTCCAGAAAGATACGGCTCATAGCCGGATTGATCACACGGATCAACGAGGTGATGATCGTCGTAAGCAGCACAATCGCGATGGCCGGGGCGGTCCCTTTGAGCCGCTCCCGCACAAATCCCCGCACGCTTTTCCGTTTTCCATCTGCTTTAAAATTCGCTCCCGGCTGAAATTGCAGGCAGATCCCGGTGTATGATTTTCCAAAACTTTCCAGCGGGACTTCCACTTTTCCGCTTGCCGGATCATTGATCACGGCTTTTCCTTTTTTAAAGCCATCCAGCACGACAAAATGGTTAAACTCCCAGTGAATCACACACGGAAAGGTCGCCTCGGTCTGGAGCGCCTCCACCGAATAGCGATAGCCCTTCGCCTCCAGCCCGTAGCTTCTGGCTGCCTTCAGGATCACGCTGGCCTTTGTGCCGTCTCGGGAAATGCCACAATCGGACCGGATCTGCTCCAGGGGAAGCCATTTTCCATAATATGCGAGTATCATACAAAGACTGGCGGCTCCACATTCCAGCCCCTCCAGCTGAATCACGACCGGTACTTTTGCAACACTTCTTTTTTCTATTGTTTTCTCCCTCTTCACTGCCGGCCTCCTCAGTTGAGCACAAAGCTCATCGGTGAGATGCGTTCCACCGTGATGGTTGCCGGATAAATCCCATCCGGCAGATCCGTCGTTCCTGCTGTGACTTCATAAACACATACTCCCTGCGTAAAGGTTCCGGCCTCCAGAAGTCCGCTGTCATTTTCTTCTGTCAGAATTTCCGGCTTTTTGGAAATATTGCGGACAGTACTGCCCTGTTTGTTTACGGTAACGGTCATTCCCTGCTTTACGTCTGCAATGTCTTCTGCATTTATGTAGCAACGGATCTCTCCATTTTCTACCACAGCTGCCCCGTTCACAAGGACATCTAAATATCCATATTTCCCCCATGCCAGAACACCCGCCAGAAAGATCAGAACCGCGCCCAGTAAAAGCCAGATACCGGGATTGCTGATGCGGATATACTCATCCAGTTTTTCCGGCGAAGTCAGCTGCTCCATTGCCTCTTTTCTGAAAAGCTCCGATTTCATTTCTCTTCTCCTGTTTTAATACTTTTTCTTTAATGTAAGAATATTTTTTCCATTCTGGTACTGATACTGCACATCATCCATCGTCTTCTTTACGATATAGATGCCAAGCCCTCCGATTTCACGGTCCTTCGCAGAACGTTTTACATCGGGATCTTTCCTCGCAAGCGGATCATACGGGACGCCATGGTCCGTGAACCGCATGACGGCCTGTCCGTCCTCGCACTTGATTCCAAGCGAAACTGTCTCCTCTCGTTCGGTATAAGCATATTTCGCTATATTCACAAAAATCTCCTCCGCACAGACCGCGATCTGCATGGACGTTTTTGCAGGGCAGCCGGACTGTTCCAGAACTTCTTCCACATAAGCGGTTACCTTTTCCAGCTGATTTTCACTGGCCGCAAACACGCGTTCCGGGAAATCACTGCTCTCTTTTTTCTGACGGTACTCCATGAGCATCATCGTGACATCATCCGCCTGTTCCATACCGTCCGCAAACGCTTCGATCTCTTCGTGAAGCCCCTTCAGCACCTGTTCCAGGCCATCCGCACGATGTGCATTGAGAAACTCCAGGAGCCTGTCCGTCCCATAAAAAGTACCATCGACGCCCTCTGCCTCTGTCACTCCGTCAGTATAAAGAAAAAGCCGATCTCCCGGTTCCAGTTGCAGTTCTTGCTGACGGTATTTGATTCCTTCCATCCCACCGAGCACAAATCCCGCTCGCGTTTTCAGATATGCAAACGCACTGCCACCTCTTTTGATGACCGGTGGATTGTGGCCTGCATTTGCATAGGTGAGCACGCCGGTCTCTGTGTCAAGAATCCCGAGCCATGCGGTGACAAACATGTTGTTTTCATTTCCCTCACAGAGCATATGATTTACTTTCGTAAAAACACCGGCCGGATCACTTCCCATCGTAGCTTCATTTTTGATCAGCGTCTTGGCAATTACCATAAAAAGTGCTGCCGGAATCCCCTTTCCGGAGACATCTGCCATCACCATAGCCAGATGTCGCTCATCAAGCATAAAAAAGTCATAAAAATCCCCTCCGACTTCCCTGGCCGGATCCATACTCGCATACAGATCCACCTCCTCACACTCCGGATAAGGCGGGAAAATCGTTGGCAGCATATGTGCCTGAATATTGTTTGCAAGATTCAGCTCTGATTCGATGCGGGCCGTTTTCTGGGTGATCGTCTTCTGATTTTCGACCATTTTCCGGCCTTTTTCTGCAATCTTCACACAGATAACCGCGATGATACTGAATACAAAAAGCTTTGGAAGGTACGACAGGATCATCATTTGCCAGAGCCGGATGTTGCGGTCGATCCCAACGGACCGGATCGCATTCCGGATCGTATCCGTAATGGTCAGCACAGTCCCCGATGGCGGGTCATAGAAATTCAGATCCAGATATCCCACATCCCACCATGCATTTGCAAAAGAAGAAAGTGCAAATAAAATGGCCGTCAGCACGCTGATCAGCACAGTAAACCGTTTTGAAAAAAAGCGGCTGGAAAGAATCGCCGGTATTACCATGATCAGAACCGAATTGAACAGCAAAATACTGTCGATCCGCGCCAGCACAATGGTAAGCTCAATCAGAAGCAGGTATTTCAGCCAGCCTTTCTTCCCTTTCATTCCCCGGCAGATCACGGCCGGGATGAGCAGCTCCAGCATTCCCTGAAAGATCAGCGGCCCCAGAAATTCTTCCCGGATCCGAAACAGTCCGAGCTTACTCAGCAAAAGGACCACAGATAGAACGATACTCCCAAGGAACATCACAAATCCGGTCAGTTTGTTTGCCTGGATTTCATTATTTTGCAGTACATCCGCATCATCCAGGGAACGCATAAAAAATTGTTTTATTTTCATCCGACTACTCCTGTCATTTCTGGTTTATTCGATGGTCAGAATATCGACAAATCCCGTTATCTCCAAAATTTCCATGACGCTTTCCTGGACATGAAGAAGCTTCATCTCCCCTTTTTGATTCATGACCTTCTGGGTAGCAAGCAACACACGCAGTCCGGCAGATGAAATATACTCCAGTTCTCCCATATCAAGCTCCAGATCCGTGATTCCATCCAGTTCTTTTGCAAGAAAAGCTTCCAGCTCAGGTGCCGTCGTCGTATCCAGTCGTCCTTTCAGAAATATCGTTGTTTTCTCGTTGGATTGTTGTTTTGTAAGTTCTAAACGCATGTAGCAGCCTCCTCTGTAGATTTTCATTTTATCCGATGGTCTGATTATAACATACTTGAAATTAGGTTTGAACCTTTTTTGTCGGCAGGCATATGATACACTGTAAATGATCTCTCGGAGGAAACAAAATGAGCGATTTGGCTGCAACGAACTGTGGATGTGGATGCGATAACAACGGCTGTAACAATGGCTGTGGATGCAACAACTGGATCTGGATCATCCTCCTGCTCGCCTGCTGTGGAAACGGCAATGGCTGCGGCAACGGATGTGGCTTCGGCAACGATAGCTGCTGCTGGATCATCCTGCTTCTGCTCTGCTGCGGAAACGGCAATAACTTCCTTGGCTGCGGCAATGGCTGTGGCAACGGATGCGGCTGCTGATGACCGCAACCGGCGGGGCCTGCGCCCCGCCTTTTTTCTTATCTATCATCCCAAGACTCGCTTCTGGTCAATACCATAGCTTTTTGTGTCATTGTTTTCTGCTCTGTTTTTTCTATCTGGCGCTGTTTTTCAGCCTCTTTCTCCTGCTTTCGCCTCACGCACTCCTCATCAATCTCGTAAAATGCATTTCCATCTATAATAATTCGATGCATACGCCCACCTGTTTTTTCTTCTTACACTCTTACCATATTCCATGCCGGAAGCATCTGTGTCTGTCTCCGAACATATGTCAAAGTCGATATTCGTAATCCCGGTTCTAAACGATACCGGTCCTACATAAGAATAAAAAAAAGCATCGGGTACGCTATGCTCACTCCCATCGACGAAATCGCAAATCAGAATCATCTCCAGCTCATAAAAGCTGCCATCTCGTTTCTGCCACCGCAAAATCAGCGCGCGCTCTCGCTCCTGATCAAAGTGATGGAACTCCGGAATCTCTCTGCCTTTTTTCAAAAACAGGGAAGCCTCCACGCCTGCAATGTCGGCGGAACACCGGCATCCTTTCCGGAAATGCTCGCAGAAATGCGTAATTACTGTGACGGTCCAGAACTGGAGCTGATCGATCAGCTGGGGCAGATGTTTTCCATGATGGAACTGTATGCCGTCATGATGCAGTCGCCGGAAGATGGATCCATCTGAAGCGTTCTGTCTCATATTTATAAACGATTTTAGAATGGGAGCTTTTATCTAATCAAGCATATTTCGATGCCATCTTAGAGCGCGTCAAAAAATGGATTACGCTCTGGAAAGGTCCTTCTATGAATCCAAACTCCTGGATGGATAATCCCGCCCTTTCGGGCATTGATCCCGCCAAGCTGCAGCTGCTGACTTCGCTTGCCGGACAGGCGCAGGGAAAAAGCCAGAACGAGCTGCTCCCGTTCCTCATGTCTGCCGCCTCCGGGCAGCTCTCGTTTGATCCGTCTGAAATCGATACGATTATCCATGTACTGAAAATCGGAAAATCCCCGCAGGAGATCCAGCGGATCGACCGGATGTGCGCACTGATGAAACAGTTTAACCGGCACAAGTAGTGAAATAAAAACAGGAGGTGTATACCATTGCGATATACATCTCCTGTCCAATTTGGTCTCTGTCACCTATCCTATTTATCCACTGCTCATTGCTCCTCGCAATGGAAGCGGGGGCAACCGTTTACATATCCCCTGCGAGCACGCCGCGGTTCTTCACCATGTAATCTACGAGCGATACGACGGTCAGTACCAGTGCTACCCATATGAGCACCTGCGCAATCGCGTTGAACACGCCACCGAGATCGAGAATCAGAAGAATCACCATCAACATCTGGGAGACCGTTTTAAATTTGCCCCAGTAGCTCGCTGCGATGACAACGCCCTTGTCGGACGCCACAAGGCGGAACCCACTGATGATAAATTCTCTTCCGATAATAATGATCACGATCCATGCCGGAAGCACACCTTTTTCCACAAGGCAGATCATTGCCGAGCAGACGAGCAGCTTATCCGCAATCGGATCCATAAATTTTCCGAAATCTGTCACAAGGTTGTTCTTTCTCGCCAGATATCCGTCGAGCCAGTCTGTCATGCTCGCAAGAATGAAAATCGCCGCCGCTACATATTTCGCCGCACTGCCAAGCCCGTCCCAGAGCATAAACACTACAAATACCGGCACCATGCATACACGAAGCACCGTCAGTCGATTCGGTAAATTCATAATCAACACTCCTATCCTGTTGTCAAATATCTTCTGCAATCTCACCGATCAGATCGTACTCTACTGCACCGGTGATACGCACGCGCACAAAATCGCCGGAGTTGAGCTCCTCCGCGGTCTGTACAAACAGCAATCCGTCCACATTCGGAGCATCACCATAGGTACGTGCCACGTAGGCATCCTCATCTGCGACCTTGCCCTCGATCATGGCAGTGACAATGCTGCCTGTCCGGCTCTCCGCCTTATCAAACGCAATCTCCTGCTGAAGCTCCATCAGCTCCTCCTGCCAGTTCAGCTTCGTCTCTTCGTCGATCTGATCCGGCATGGAAGCGGCCGGCGTATCTTCCTCCTGTGAGTAGGTAAAGACACCGAGACGGTCAAATTCCATCTCATCGATGAACTCCATGACCTCCTGATGCTGCTCCTCGGTCTCACCCGGGAAGCCCGCGATCAGGGTCGTGCGAAGCACGATATCCGGAATCTCCTCCCGCAGATGCGTCACGATCTGTTCGAGATCCGCACGCGTCGTCCTG
>JAQXGF010000058.1 GCA_029006155.1 Lachnospiraceae bacterium | reverse complement strand
CAACAAATATGGAATACTCAACTGGTTCCTGACCGCAATCGGACGAAAAGATCTGTGTCAGGTATGGTTAAACAATACAAAGATCGTTATGCTGCTTGTTACGATCCCGCTGATCTGGCAGTATATCGGATATTATATGGTTATTATCCTTTCTGCGATCGCATCGATCTCCACAGATATCTTTGAGAGTGCTGAGATTGATGGTGCAAACGGATTTCAGAAGGCAGTATACATTACACTTCCGCTGATCAAGAATACAATGTTGGTATGCATCACGCTCTGTATCGCGGGTAACATGAAGGCCTTTGATAATATCTTCGTTATGACAAAGGGCGGACCCGGTACGGCATCCATGGTTATGGCGATGTATGGATACCAGATTTCCTTCAACCAAAGCAACATGGGTTACGGCAGTTGTATTTCCGTTGGAATCTTCGTTCTGTCGCTGCTCGTAATCGGCGGTTCACAGGCGCTGATCAAGTATGCCACAAGAGAAAAGGAGGCGAAGTAAAATGGCTAAGACGAAGAGTGCCGGTGCACACAAAGCAAAAAAGGGTCTGCTTGGCTTTTTTATGAATCTGATCCTCTGGATTTTCTCGCTTTCCTGTATTTTCCCGATCGTGTGGATGCTTTATTCCTCACTGAAGGAAAAGCGGGCATTTAACGCAGACATTGTCGGACTGCCGAAGAGCCCGACGCTTATCAACTACACGAGAATCCTGACCAATCCGGATTATCACCTTCCGGAATCTATGTTCAACAGCTTCCGGACGACAGCGTTATCGATCCTGCTAATCGTTGCATTCAGCTTTATCGTAGGCTACATCCTCGCGCGAGTGCGCTTTAAGCTGAACCGTGTCCTGTATGTTATGTTCCTGATGGGCATGCTGATCCCGATTCACTCTCTGCTCGTTCCGATCTATGTTGTATTTAAAAAGTGCAATATTTCCAACCAGTGGTTTACTCTGCTTCTGCCGTATGTTTCCTTCGGACTTCCGATGGGAATTTTCCTGGTAGAAGGATTTGTCAAGACTGTTCCGGTTGACCTGGAGGAGGCGGCCGCCATCGACGGCAGCAACTTCACGCACACGCTCTGGACGATCATTTTCCCGATCTGCCGTCCGATCCTCGTGACGGTGGCAATCATTCAGGTATTCAGCTGCTGGAATGAATTCTCCTTCGCACTCGTTCTGATCAAGGACGTCGGGCTGCAGACCGTGCCGCTTGCGCTGACACAGTTCAAGGGACAGTTTGCATCAGACTATCCAAAGCAGATGGCGGCAATGCTGCTGACCATGGCGCCGATCGTGGTTCTGTACTTTGCATTCAGCAGACAGATCATCAAGGGTATGGTCGCAGGAGCGGTCAAAGGCTGATATTACAATGAAAAGAGCGGGTTCTGTACCGCGGTTCGCGTTGTCGTCTGAGCTGCGGATGCAGGATCCGTTTTTTTGCGGTATAAGATGATGATGTTTGCAGAATTGCGGGAGCTGCTTTGCAGCGGAGCAATTCGTAGGCATCAGTTGTGGGCAAAACACCGAAAAGTAGCCATTTTTCGCAGAAAAATGAGCGGAAATATGCAAAAAAAACATAGACACGAAGAACGGAACATGGTACAAAAGAGATAGATAAATACTGCATTATTTCAGCGGAAGCAGCTTGTATAAAGGAAAAAAATTACAGGCAAAACAAGCTGAAGGATTGCGGAATATGAATAGAAAAAGGAGGGCTTTACGAATGAAATTTACAGAAGGATACTGGCTGCGCAGTGAGCGTGCGAATGGCCTGTTTGCGACACAGGCTTATGCGGTGGATAAGATTCCGGGTGGTATGCGTATCGTAGCGCCGACAGGTGCGATCAATCACAGAGGTGATACCTTAAATATGCCGACGATTACGATCGAATTCAGGGCATGCGCTGCCGGGACGATTTCCGTGCGGGCATGGCATTATGAGGGATACGACAATCATCTTCCACAGTATGAAAAGCATGAAGAGCTGATCGAGCCGGAGGTACAGATCACGGACGACGAGGCATTTCTGGATGCAGGTGCGGTGCAGGTACGCGTGGACCGCAAAAATTTCCGATATTCCTTTGAGGCAGACGGAAAGGTGCTGACGAGCTGCGGATTCCGGAATCTGGGCTATATGCGCTGGGACCGCCAGCCGTCCACAATGCTTCCGGAGGCCAATTATCTGACCGAGCGTCATGAGCCGTATATGGTGACGGAGCTGTCACTTGGTGTCGGCGAATGCGTCTATGGACTGGGAGAACGCTTTACCGCGTTTGTGAAAAACGGACAGAGTGTCGATACGTGGAATGAGGACGGCGGTACTGCGTCCCAGATCGCTTATAAAAGTATTCCGTTTTATATGACAAACAGAGGATATGGTGTATTTGTAGACAGTTCTGATAATGTATCCTTTGAGGTGGCGAGCGAAAAGGTTGAGTATGTAGGATTTTCTGTGCCGGGTGAGCAGCTGTCCTATTATTTCTTCTATGGACCGACACCGAAGCAGATCTTAAAGAACTATACAGCACTGACCGGACTTCCGGCACTTCCGCCGGCATGGTCGTTTGGTCTGTGGCTGTCCACCTCCTTTACGACAAATTATGATGAGGAGACGACGAGCTCCTTTATCAATGGAATGATCGACCGCGGCATTCCGCTCAGTGTCTTTCATTTTGACTGCTTCTGGATGAAGGGCTTCCACTGGTGCGATTTTGAGTGGGACAAGGACTGTTTCCCGGATATCAAAGGCACACTGCAACGTTATCATGAGAAAGGCCTGAAAATCTGTGCGTGGATCAATCCGTACATTGCGCAGGGAACGTCGTTCTTTAAAGAGGGTGCCAAACACGGATATCTGTTGCAGCGCGCGGATGGAAAGGGCGTATGGCAGACTGATAACTGGCAGGCCGGAATGGGACTGGTTGATTTTACGAATCCGAATGCAGTAAAGTGGTATACAGATAAGCTGCGTACCGTTCTGGACAGCGGTGTGGACTGCTTCAAGACGGATTTTGGCGAGCGTATTCCGGTGAATGTTGTTTATTATGATGGCAGTGATCCACATGCGATGCACAATTATTATACTTATCTTTACAATAAGGCAGTGTTCAATCTTCTGAAAGAAGTAAAGGGGGAGAAGGAAGCGGTATTGTTCGCGCGGAGTGCGACGGCAGGCGGACAGCAGTTCCCGGTACACTGGGGTGGTGACTGCTTTGCAAATTATCCGTCGATGGCAGAGACCTTACGTGGCGGACTCTCCTTTGCGATGAGCGGATTCTCCTTCTGGAGCCATGATATTTCCGGATTTGAGAGTACGGCCACACCGGATCTGTACAAGCGCTGGGCTGCATTCGGACTTTTGTCTACACACAGCCGCCTGCATGGCTCGGCAAGCTATCGGGTACCGTGGCTGTTTGATGAGGAGGCATGCGATGTCGTGGCCTTCTTTACAAAGCTGAAGTGCCGCCTGATGCCGTATCTGTATGCGAAGGCGATCGAGGCTCATATAGAGGGTACACCGGTGATGCGGCCGATGGTATTTGAGTTTACCGGTGATCCGGCTGTGAATTATCTGGATACTCAGTATATGCTCGGTGAGGCTCTGCTCGTATCCCCGATCTTCCGGGAGGATGGCGTGAGCGAATATTATCTGCCGCAGGGAAAATGGACCCATCTGCTGAGCGGAGAAGTGCGTGAGGGTGGTCGCTGGCAAAAGGATACATACGATTATTTCTCTATGCCGCTTTATGTAAAAGAAAACACACTGCTTCCGGTTGGATGCGAGGATATGCGACCGGACTATGATTATGAAAAGGGGCTGTCGCTGTATCTGTACCAGCCGGTGGATGGTGTCGTGGCGACCTGTCAGATTCCGTCCACAGATGGCAGAATTGTCAATACGATCACAGCAGAAAAGACAGCCGGAGCTGTTACGGTCCATCTGGAAAAGGAGTTGGGTGAGGTTACGATCACAGTACATATTGGTGATGAGAAGGTGAAACAGGTGATCCCGGCGGGCGTGAAGGAGTTTTCGGTCGTATTATAGATCATTATTATAGAAAGGACAGAATGCAGACATGGAAAGACAGAGCTTAAATGGCAGATGGCAGATGCGCAGGGTCGGCGATCCGGTATTTTCAGAGGCCATTGTGCCGGGCAGTGTTTATACGGATCTGCTGCGCAACGGACAGATGGAGGATCCGTTTTTTAAGGATAAT
>JAQXGF010000057.1 GCA_029006155.1 Lachnospiraceae bacterium | reverse complement strand
CAACAAATATGGAATACTCAACTGGTTCCTGACCGCAATCGGACGAAAAGATCTGTGTCAGGTATGGTTAAACAATACAAAGATCGTTATGCTGCTTGTTACGATCCCGCTGATCTGGCAGTATATCGGATATTATATGGTCATTATCCTTTCTGCAATCGCATCGATCTCCACCGATATTTTTGAGAGTGCCGAGATCGATGGAGCAAACGGATTCCAGAAGGCAGTGTATATCACACTTCCATTGATCAAGAATACGATGCTCGTATGTATCACCCTCTGTATCGCAGGTAATATGAAAGCCTTCGACAACATCTTCGTTATGACAAAGGGCGGACCTGGAACGGCTTCCATGGTTATGGCGATGTATGGTTATCAGATTTCCTTCAACCAGAGCAACATGGGATACGGCAGCTGCATTTCTGTTGGAATCTTCGTTCTGTCACTGCTTGTCATCGGCGGTTCACAGGCGCTGATCAAGTATGTCACAAGAGAAAGGGAGGCAAAGTAGAATGGCTAAGACGAAAAGTGCTGGAACACACAAAGCGAAAAAAGGTCTGCTTGGCTTTTTTATGAATCTGATTCTCTGGATTTTCTCTCTGTCCTGTATTTTCCCAATCGTATGGATGCTTTATTCTTCCTTAAAGGAAAAGCGGGCATTTAACGCAGACATCGTCGGACTGCCGAAGAACCCGACGCTCATCAACTACACGAGAATTCTGACCAACCCGGATTATCACCTTCCGGAGTCCATGTTCAACAGCTTCCGTACGACGGCGTTATCGATCCTGTTGATCATTGCATTCAGCTTTATCGTAGGCTACATTCTCGCGCGGGTACGTTTTAAACTGAACCGTGTGCTGTATGTCATGTTCCTGATGGGCATGCTGATCCCGATTCACTCGCTGCTCGTCCCGATCTATGTCGTATTTAAAAAGTGCAACATCTCCAACCAGTGGTTTACCCTGCTTCTGCCGTATGTCTCCTTCGGACTTCCGATGGGCATCTTCCTGGTAGAAGGGTTTGTAAAGACCGTTCCGGTCGATCTGGAGGAGGCGGCGGCCATCGACGGCAGCAACTTCACCCACACCCTCTGGACGATCATTTTCCCGATCTGCCGGCCGATCCTTGTGACGGTAGCGATCATTCAGGTATTCAGCTGCTGGAATGAATTTTCCTTCGCACTCGTCCTGATCAAGGACGTCGGGCTGCAGACCGTTCCGCTTGCACTGACCCAGTTCAAGGGACAGTTCGCATCCGACTATCCGAAGCAGATGGCAGCGATGCTGCTGACCATGGCGCCGATCGTCGTTCTGTACTTTGCATTCAGCAGACAGATCATCAAGGGTATGGTCGCAGGAGCAGTCAAGGGCTGATATCAAAAATATAAAAGCGGGTTCTGTACCGCGGTTCGCGTTGTCGTCTGAGCTGCGGATGCGGAATCCGCTTTTTATGAAATATGCAAAAAAACATAGACACAAAGATCGGAACATGGTACAAAAGAGATAGATAAATAGCGAAAAAGGAGGGATTTACCAATGAAATTTACAGAAGGTTACTGGCTGCGCAGTGAGCGCGCGAACGGCCTGTTTGCAACGCAGGCTTACACGGTAGATAAGATACCGGGTGGTATGCGGATCGTAGCACCGACCGGTGCGATCAATCACAGAGGCGATACGTTAAATATGCCGACGATCACGATCGAGTTCAAGGCATGTGGCGCAGGGACGATCTCCGTGCGGGCATGGCATTATGAGGGATATGACAATCACCTTCCGCAGTATGAGAAGCACGAGGAGCTGATCGAGCCGGAGGTACGGATCACGGACGACGAGGCATTTCTGGATGCGGGAGCAGTTCAGGTACGTGTAGACCGCAAAAATTTCCGCTATTCCTTTGAGGCAGACGGAAAGGTGCTGACGACCTGTGGATTCCGGAATCTGGGCTATATGCGCTGGGACCGCCAGCCATCCACGATGCTTCCGGAGGCAAATTATCTGACTGAGAATCACGAGCCGTATATGGTGACGGAACTGTCCCTTGGCGTTGGTGAGTGCGTCTACGGACTGGGCGAGCGCTTCACCGCATTTGTGAAAAACGGGCAGAGTGTCGATACGTGGAACGAGGATGGCGGTACCGCTTCCCAGATCGCTTATAAAAGTATTCCGTTCTATATGACGAACCGAGGATATGGAGTATTTGTCGACAGTTCGGACAATGTATCTTTTGAGGTGGCAAGCGAGAAGGTCGAGTACGTCGGATTTTCTGTTCCGGGCGAGCAGCTGTCCTACTATTTCTTCTACGGACCGACGCCGAAGCAGATCTTGAAGAGCTACACGGCACTAACCGGGCTTCCGGCACTTCCGCCGGCATGGTCGTTTGGCCTGTGGCTGTCCACTTCTTTTACGACGAATTATGATGAGGAGACGACGAGCTCCTTTATCAATGGCATGATCGACCGTGGCATTCCGCTCAGTGTCTTCCACTTTGACTGCTTCTGGATGAAGGGCTTCCACTGGTGCGACTTCGAGTGGGATAAGGACTGCTTCCCGGATATCAAGGGTACCCTGAAGCGTTATCATGAAAAGGGACTGAAGATCTGCGCATGGATCAACCCGTACATTGCGCAGGGAACGCCGTTCTTTAAAGAGGGTGCCGAGCATGGATATCTGCTGCAGCGCGCAGACGGAAAGGGCGTATGGCAGACCGACAACTGGCAGGCCGGTATGGGACTGGTTGACTTTACGAATCCGGATGCGGTGAAATGGTATACGGATAAGCTGCGCACGGTGCTGGACAGCGGCGTAGATTGTTTCAAGACCGACTTTGGCGAGCGTATTCCGGTTAATGTCGTTTACCATGACGTCAGCGATCCGCAGGCGATGCACAATTACTATACGTATCTTTACAATAAGGCAGTGTTCCATCTTCTGAAAGAAGTAAAGGGAGAGAAAGAGGCAGTGCTGTTTGCACGGAGTGCGACGGCAGGGGGCCAGCAGTTCCCGGTACACTGGGGCGGTGACTGCTTTGCCAATTATCCGTCGATGGCAGAGACTCTGCGTGGTGGCCTCTCCTTTGCAATGAGCGGATTCTCCTTCTGGAGTCATGATATTTCCGGATTTGAGAGCACGGCGACACCGGATCTGTACAAGCGCTGGGCTGCATTTGGACTTCTGTCTACCCACAGCCGCCTGCATGGTTCGGCAAGTTACCGGGTACCATGGCTGTTCGACGAGGAGGCGTGTGATGTCGTAGCCTTCTTCACAAAGCTGAAATGCCGCCTGATGCCATATCTGTATGCGAAGGCGATCGAGGCACATACGGAAGGTACACCGGTGATGCGTCCGATGGTATTTGAGTTTACCGACGATCCGGCAGTCAATTATCTGGATACCCAGTACATGCTCGGTGAATCCCTGCTCGTATCGCCGATTTTCCGGGAGGATGGCGTGAGCGACTATTATCTGCCGCAGGGCAAATGGACCCACCTGCTGAGTGGAGAAGTGCGCGAGGGCGGTCGCTGGCAGAAGGATACGTACGATTACTTCTCCATGCCGCTTTATGTAAAAGAAAATACACTGCTTCCGGTTGGATGTGAGGATATGCGCCCGGACTATGATTATGAAAAGGGGCTGTCGCTGCATCTGTATCAGCCAATCGACGGCGTCGTAGCGACCTGCCAGATTCCGTCTACCGATGGCAGCATTGTCAATACGATTACCGCGGAAAAGACGGCCGGAGCCGTTACGGTTCGCCTGGAAAAAGAGCTGGGTGAAATCGCAATCACGGTATATACTGGAAACGAGAAGGTAAAACAGGTGATTCCGGCGGGCGTGAAGGAGTTTTCGGTCGTGTTGTAAAAGAATAACAGGAAAGAATTAAATATATGGCTGATAGAAATAGAGGATCACGTAACCCATATATGTACGGATATAGCCCTTTCTAGCGTTATTTGGCGGCAGGAGGAAGATGAGGAAGCGTGGTTCTATAGGATAGTCAGAAAGGACAGAATACAGGAATGGAAAGACAGAGCTTAAATGGCAGATGGCAGATGCGCAGGGTCGGCGATCCGGTATTTTCAGAGGCCATTGTGCCGGGCAGTGTTTATACGGATCTGCTGCGCAACGGACAGATGGAGGATCCGTTTTTTAAGGATAAT
>JAQXGF010000056.1 GCA_029006155.1 Lachnospiraceae bacterium | reverse complement strand
TATGCAGGTCTCCTGACTTGAGTTCTGCATCTGTTATCGTCTTCCCACAATTTCTGCAGTGACATTATGATAACCGACTCCCTCTTACAGTGGCGGGACCGTACCGGACTTACACCGGTTTCCCTTTTCATCTTGCTTTCGACAAGAACATACATCAAATATCTAATTATTTTTAATATAACGGTTCATAAAACAACTGTCAATACTATTTATAAAAAAAATTCTCCTCATTTTTGTTTATTGACAACCATATTTTACTTTCTCGGTTCCGTGTAGTTATTGGGCTTCGATTTGGCGTGCAACCTTACCCTCATGCATAACCTCATATAAGATTTCTGTTCGTCAGACCAGAGATTTGCCCATGAGTTAGTATGTTCCTCACATCCAGCTTCCTTCAGATTCCATCTCACGATGGACACCCTACTTGCTTTCGGCTATATCCTTCCCACTACCGGGTGGATTCGGGACTTTAACCCGTTAGAAACGTGCGCCGCCAGACGCACACGACACAAAAAATCGCCGAACCTCTGTAAAATCAAGAGGTACAGCGATTTTTTTGTTTAGTAACTGTCAAAGGCAGGAGCATGACGCTCCTGCCTTTTGGTAAAGCGGATATCCGTCGGCGGATCCGTATCAGATCACTACGATAATGCCGCCGTCACTTGCATATAAGGAAGAAACTCCTGCCGTATCCAGCAAAATGACATCCTTTACCTTGATACGCTCCAGAATCGCATTTTTCACCATCTCACCGCGAGCCGGACAATTACAGTGGGTAATCCCTAATACCTTCGTCTCCGGATCCTCTACGTTCTCAACAACATAATCCACCATCTTCGCGAGCGCGCGGTTGATTCCTCTTGCCTGATCCAGCTGAATGATCGTACCCTCATCGGTCGCCCCCATCACCGGCTTGATCTTCAGAGCAGTCGCCACAAATGCCTTCAGATTGCTCAGGCGTCCGTTTTTCCGAAGTGCCTCCAGGGACTCCAGCACAAAATACGTGTTCTGACTGCTGATATACGTCTCAACCGTCTCCACCACCTCTGCAAAATCCATCCCCGCCGCCTCACACTCTGTGATCTTCTGCGTGATCAGCGTCTCACCGACCGAAGCTGAACGGGAATTGAAAATATGCACCTGCAGCTCCGGGCGATCCTCCAGAATCAGATCCCTTGCAAGCGCCGCACTGTTGTAAGAGCCGCTGAGCTCGGCAGAAAGTGTGACCGCATAAGCCCTTTTTTCTGCGCGTGAGAATGCCTCTCTGTAATAATCCGGCGACGGGCATGCGGACTTCGGACAATTCGGGCTTGCTGCCACCTTTTTCAAAAACGCTGCCTGATCAAAGGTCTCATCATCCACAATCTGCTCGTCGTCTACCTGCAGCGTCAGCGGAGCCGGCACGACACATTCATCTGCTTTCATCGCCGCTGTCTGCTCCCCGCAGCTGTCCATCACAATAATATATTCCATATGTTGCCTCCTGAAAACGTTTTATCCATGTTTTAAAAATCTTATAATCTGGTTTTCATTACTACATTGTATATACTATAACACAGGATTACGCAGTTGAAAAGAGGAAATTTACAGGTTTTGAAGATGAAAACGGATTGCGTTTGCATCGCAGGCGGGGTATAATATATTATAGTGTTTGATGTTGCGATTTACATAGTAAATCAGCGGATTTCGAATGTTTGTAGAATTGCGGGAGCTGCTTCGCAGCGGAGCAATTCTTGTATCATACTTTACAGGAGGTTCCCTTGCAGTCATTTCAGATACAGGATTTAAAAGATTTTATGAAAAAGCTTCTGATACTCGACACCTTTGATACATTTCTCGTATCGGAGGTCACCGTCACGACTTTCGCGACCTTCCGCGTCGACGGAAGCTTTCATGCAGACTATTTCAGCGATGCAGAGACCGAAACACTTCCGGCAGAGCAGAGCGGCTACGCGCTCTGGAAACGCGTCCGTCCGTTCTTCTGGGCGCTTATAAAAGGAAAGAACACGCCACTCTCCTTCCAGATCGTCTTCCGTCTCGCCCCACATAACGTCGAGTCCCTGATTCGCCAGTCCGGGCTCTCCATCCAGCCCTCCGACGTTGACGGACTCTTCCTGAACATGCGCTACGACGGCAGCTCCCTGAACTGTATCAGCGGTGCCTCCCTTCGCATTTTTACCCTGGATAAATCTCTGGAGCATGCATGGGACGAGATGCTGAGACGGTTCTTTAAGAAGAAGGAGATTCCGGTGGGGTGAGGCTCTCCTGATTTGCATAATTTTCACCCTTCCAGTATATCTCTTAGCTGGAAAATCACCAGCCGGATCTCATGCACCGCATCCCGGCTCACCCTGACAAAGTCAATTTTCTTCTCTTTCCCCGCATACTGAGCTTCCAGCCTTTTTGCCTGCTCCTCGTCCTGATCCTTATAGCGCGCTTTTCCGATGCGGTAGGCATACGAGTTTGCCTCATCTGGATAGCCGTCCGCCTTCTGCAGATAAAACGCCTCCGGATGTGCCGCGAGATCTGCATCCAGCCGCCGGAGTTTTTCTAAAAATGCAGCCGTGACATCCGGATAATGCTCCCGAATGTAGCTCAGGTTTCGATGCAGGCACATCACACTTTTCTCCATCAGCGCCCGTTCTTCCGGGCGACTCAGGAAATCAAACTCATGTGCCTCAGCCTCCCGCCCCTCGATCGACCGCTGCAGCTGCCCAAACCAGTACAGGTGCTCCACCGGATCATCCGGAAACATAAAACAGGTAGAAAACTCGTGATCGATCATCGGTGCCATCCCGCGAATCTCCCCGGCCGCCCCACACAAAAATGCCACATTTTCATAATGATAATTCTGATCACCCTTCAGGATCGAGAGCAGCACCTGCATCGCCAGCTCTTTCGCGATCTGCGGATGCTCCTGAAAATACGTCGCCTCAAAAATAGTCGTATAGTCATAAAACATCTGACAGTAATTCACATACTGATCAATATCCACCTTTTCATCCGGATACATCCGGAAAAATTCCAGCAGGTTCAGCAGTGACTCCCCCGCCTGATACAGCAGCGACGACACCGTCCCATAATCATAATATTTCGGGACTTCCTTCTCATATCCCTCACAAAACGCCAGCTGATACTCCGGAGCCTCCACAAAATATTCCCGGATCACCTCCGACCAGAACACCTCCGCATATGCAAAGAGCGGCGTAGAGAATGGCTTCGACTTCGTGAGCGGCTTAAACACCATCCCGCCCTCAAACACCGGAAAATACTTCTCCCCCTTCACCACCCCGACCGCCTCTGCCGTCAGATTGCCGGTGCGATCGGCATAGCAGTAGTGGACTGGATGAAAATTCAGATGAAACGATGTTAGTGTAAAAGGCGGCTTGTATTCTGGCATAAAGGTATCTCCTATCTTGAGTACTATTTTCCTTTATTTCCTTTATTATATGTTATTCCAGTGGAATGTAAAGCGGACATTCGCAATCCGCTTCGCTACTTGCTCATGAACGCAGTCGCTTCGCGATCTGTCAGTGGGAGCTTTCAACTCCCACTGACATAAGCATCCCCCCTCATCCGCCGCTTAGTGCTCCGCGCACTTGAAGCGGGGGAATGCTTATCTGCGTTCAATTTCTTTTTTATATCGGTTACTTCACCTGGCTTATCATGAAATGTTCTATGTGTCACATCGCAATAATACTCTCCCCATCTTGGTGACCAGAATAGCTATCATTTCGCTTTGTTAGCACTCATTTTTGTTGAGTGCTAATTTTTTCTTGACTTTTTGTTCTATGAGTATTATCATAGCATCAGATTCACACAGGCAGCAAATCTGCACCTGTGTTTCCAAACCATATAACGAAGCGAAATGCGAATATCCGCTTTACTTTTTTAGAAAAAAATAAGAAGGAGTTGTTCATTATGAGTAAACGCACAGGAAGTCTTTCGATTAACAGCGAAAATATTTTTCCGATTATTAAAAAGTGGCTGTATTCGGACCACGACATCTTTGCCCGTGAGGTGATCTCCAACGGCTGCGATGCGATCACAAAGCTGGCCAAGCTTGAGATGATGGGCGAGTATGAATATCCGGACGGATATAAGAAGGAGATTCAGGTCATCGTCAACCCAAAAGAGAAGACTCTGAAGTTCATCGATACCGGTCTTGGTATGACGGCGGCCGAGGTCGAGGAGTACATTACACAGATCGCATTCTCCGGTGCAACCGATTTCCTGAATAAATATAAGGACAAGACGACGAACGACGAGATCATCGGTCACTTCGGTCTCGGCTTCTACTCCGTATTCATGGTAGCGGACGAGGTACACATCGACACCCTCTCCTACCAGAAGGACGCAAAGCCGGTACACTGGGAGTGCGATGGCGGTACTGAGTATTCGATCGAGGAAGGCAGCCGCACGCAGGTCGGCACCGAGATCACCCTCTTCCTCTCTGAGGACTGTCTGGAGTTTGCAAATGAGTACCGGATGCGCGAAGTCATCACAAAATACTGTTCCTTCATGCCGGTAAACATTTACCTGTCCAACGCCGAAGCCGAGCAGGAATATGAAACAATCGACGAGACAGATCTGCGTGAGGACGATGTCATCGTAGAGCGGATCCACGAGGATGCCAAGACGGAAGAGAAGGAAAATGAAAACGGCGAGAAGGAAGTCGTCGAAGTATCTCCGGCAAAAGACCGCGTGAAGATCAACAAGCGCCCGGTTTCCTTAAGCGATACACATCCGCTCTGGACGAAGCAGCCGAAGGACTGCACCGATGAGGAGTATAAGGAATTCTACCGTAAGGTCTTCCACGACTATAAGGAGCCGCTGTTCTGGATCCATCTGAACATGGACTATCCGTTCAACTTAAAGGGTATCCTCTACTTCCCGAAGATCAATACCGAGTACGATTCCATCGAAGGTACCATCAAGCTCTACAACAATCAGGTCTTCATCGCAGATAATATTAAGGAAGTCATTCCGGAATTCCTGATGCTCTTAAAGGGTGTCATCGACTGCCCGGATCTGCCGCTGAACGTATCCAGAAGCGCTCTGCAGAACGACGGCTTTGTAAAGAAGATCTCCGACTACATCACAAAGAAGGTCGCAGACAAGCTCACCGGCATGTGCAAGACCGACCGCGAGAATTATGAAAAATACTGGGATGATATCAGCCCGTTCATCAAATTCGGCTGCATCAAGGACAACAAATTCGGCGAAAAGATGGCAGACTCCATCCTGTACAAGAATCTCGACGGCAAATATCTGACCATCAAGGATCTTGTAAAGGAAGAGGAAGCAGCAAAGGCTGATTCCACCGAAACCGAGGACAAAACTGAGGACACCGCTTCCGCTGAAGAGAAAAAGGATGAGTCCTCCGATGCAAACAAGGAGCCGGAAAAGACGACCATCTACTACGTCACCGACGAGATTCAGCAGAGCCAGTACATTAACATGTTCCGTGAGGCCGGCATGGATGCCGTCATCCTGAAGCACAACATTGACAACGCTTTCATCTCCCATATGGAGCAGCTGCACGACAACATTAAATTCCAGCGGATCGATGCGGATGTCACCGATACCTTTAAGGAAGAAACCGATGCGGATGCCCTCAAGGAGACGACCGATACCTTAACAGATGTGTTCCGCAAGGCACTGGGCAACGACAAGCTGACGGTCAAGGTCGAGAAGCTGAAAAATGCAAACGTTTCTTCTATGATGACTCTTTCCGAGGAGAATCGCCGGATGCAGGAAATGATGAAAATGTACGGCATGGCAGGTATGGATCCGTCCATGTTCGGCAACGATGTCACACTCGTGCTCAATGCAAACAACAAGCTCGTACAGTACGTTGCCGAGCACAAGGATGATGAGCATGTTCCGATGATCTGTGAACAGCTCTACGATCTTGCAATGATCGCACACAAGACGCTGAACCCGGATGAGATGACCAAATTCATCGCTCGCAGCAATGAGATTCTGGAGCTGCTGGCGGAGAAATAATATGATGATACTAGGGTCAAAAGGTCATGCGTTTCATGCTTGCATGAAAAAGCATGACTTATTGACCCGCAAAACACCGAAAAGTAGCCATTTTTTGTAGAAAAATGAGCGGATTTGAGGTGTTTTAGGATTGCGAGAGCATGAAATGCGAAGCAATCCGTGTATCATAGGGGGCAAAATACCTTTTGACCCCAACCTCATAATAAAAAAACACAGGTCTGAGCACCTGAAGCATAGCTTATAAGAATTATGAGCGGATTTGAGGTGTTTTAGGATTGTGAGAGCACGAAAGCTCCCGCAATTCTACAAACATTCGAAATCCGCTCATTTTTTCAGCCTTTCCTTTCTGTTTTATCTTCTGTTTTATCACAGAAATATTGTAAAGCGGACATTCGCAATCCATCCCTGCAGCTCTGCTGACAGGGCCTAGCTTCGCTACTTGCTCATGAACGCAGTCGCTTCACTTTGTATTTCCGCAATATCTGCAAACTCCCCCTCCTCTTCTCTTCTTGACAACACCTGTGAAAATGCGTATCCTGTTCAAAGGGGCATAAGCTATGCAAAACAAGCCCGTACAGAAAGGAGTCCGGCACCTGCGAGCATGCTCATCTCGCTGTGCCTGTAATGGTATGCAACAGACCAATGCTTCTCTTTTTCCCGGCATCTCCGGGAGCACGTTAAAGCTGATCGCAATTCTTTCCATGCTGATCGATCATGCGGGCGCGACCATCATCCGCACACTCTGGCAATCGCCTGTGATCTCATCCAGTGTCAGCCAGAGCCGGCTCTGGAGTGAAATTTACAAAATCTCCCGTTCCGTCGGCCGGATTGCATTTCCGATCTTCTGTTTTCTGATCGTGGAAGGTTTTCTCCATACACGCAATGTATGGCGCTATGCCAGACGGCTTTTTTTATTTTCTCTGATCTCCGAAATCCCATTTGACCTTGCCTTAAAGGGAAGCTGGTATTTTCCGGAAAAGCAGAATGTCTACTTCACCTTACTCATCGGTCTCCTCGTGCTCATCGGCTTGCGCTTTTTCCTGGAATCATCGCACCGCCTTCTGCACTGGCTGTGGCCGCTCGTACTCATCGCCGGGATGTACACCGCCTTCTGGATCGACACCGATTACAATTACAAGGGTGTGTTCCTGATCGCAGTCCTTTACCTACTGCGCCGTGAGCGCTTCGTGCAGTGTATCGGCTGTGCCGTCTCCGTAGCCTGGGAAATGCCCGCACCGATCGCCGCGATTCCGATTTTCCTGTATAACGGGACGCGCGGACGGCAGATGAAATACTTCTTCTACTGGTTCTATCCGGTGCATCTGCTTGTGCTCTATGGGATTGCGCAGTACTTAATTCCTGCGATTGTTATATAATGATGATACAAGGGGCAAAAGGTCATGCGTTTCATGCTTGCATGAAAAAGCATGACTTATTGACCCGCAAAACATGAGAATACTCCGTCAGGTTTTCAAACCTGCGATAAACGAAAGGATCCACCTATGAATAAAAAAGAAATCGCTGAAATCAAACGCCTCTTCACACCGGACCGCTGCCCGTTCACCCGGATCTGCGGCTGCTATGTAGACGGCGAAAAGAACAAAAAAATGAACATGAAGGAGGCATTTCTCTCCCTCTCGGATGAAGAAATGTTCAAATATTTTGATATTCTGAAAAAATCCCTCTCCGGTACCGTCGGAAAGAATCTGCTCACGATGGAATTTCCGCTCGCTGAAGAAACAGAGGGTGGCACGCAGGAATTTCTGCTTAAGCTTCGCGACAGTGAGCTGAAGGACGACGAGCTGCTCAACGAGCTCTATGACAAGATCATCGAGCTTTTCCCATACCCGGAAAACTACTTCATCATCCTCGTCCACGGTGCTTACGACATTCCAAAAAAAGGCAGTGATAATCTTGAAATGGTCGATGCCTCCGAAGACGTCTACAACTTCGTCCTCTGTGCGATCTGTCCGGTAAAGCTGACGAAGCCGGGACTGTCCTACCATGAAGAGACGAACAGCATCAGCGAACGCATTCGCGACTGGTTCGTGGAAATGCCGATGAGCGGATTCCTGTTTCCGGCCTTTACAGACCGCAACACCGATATCCACAACCTGCTCTACTACTCGAAAAATGCCAATGAGCTCCATCCGGATTTTGCCCGCCAGCTCTTTGGCTGTGAGCTTCCGATGAGCGCCTCCTCCCAGAAGGAGACCTTCAATACGCTCGTCGCTGACACACTGCTCACCGACTGTACCTACGAGAGCGTCAAGGCTATCCACGAGACCTTAAATACACTGCTTGAAGAGCGCAAGGATGATCCGGAGCCGATCATTCTGGAAAAAGATGATGTCAAGCGACTGCTCTACGACAACGGAGCAGCTGACGAAGCACTCGAACATTTCGATGAGGAATTTGAGCAGGCGACCGGCGGAGAAAAAGAGACGCCAATCCTCGTCTCCAATGTCGTAAACATGCGCAAATTTGAAATCAAAACACCGGATGTCGTGATTCAGGTAAAGCCGGACCGGGCTGACCTGATCGAAACGCGCATGCTGAACGGGCGTCCATACTTCGTGATCCCGGCTGACGATTCCGTCGAAGTAAACGGAATCCCGATCCGCACGCAGGTCCCGGTGGAGTCGGACGAGGATATATCTGAATAAAAGCGTATCTGAATAGTTTGACACATCCTGGCTTCGCTATTTGTTTGCCAAACTGTCTATACATAGATGACAAATCTTAATTTTCAACAAAATGTATGAGGAGGATTTTATGAACAACATACTGGACTGGAAAGAATACAGCCGCGCCGCGCGAAATGCCGCCGCTGAGGGCTGTGTCCTGCTTCGCAACGAAAAACAGGCATTACCGATCCGCCCCGGCGAGACGGTATCGGTCTTTGGCCGCATTCAGCTGGACTACTACAAGAGCGGCACAGGCTCCGGAGGCATGGTAAATGTCCCTTACGTCCATTCGATTCTGGACGGGCTGCGGGAGCATAAGGAAATTCAGATCTATGAGCCGGTGCTGACCGAATACAGGCGCTGGACAAAGGAGCACCCGTTCGACCGCGGAAACGGCTGGGGAACCGAACCGTGGTGTCAGGAAGAGATGCCGCTTTCGGATGCATTTGTGGCAGATGCCGCAGCACATTCGGATCTAGCGCTGATCGTTCTCGGACGCACCGCCGGCGAAGACCGTGACAACACATTGCAGGAGGGCAGCTACTATCTGACACAGGCAGAACGGAAAATGCTGAAAATAGTATGTGCCGCTTTCCCCCGCACTGTCGTCGTACTGAATGTCGGAAATATCATGGATATGAGCTGGGTTGACGACTACCGGCCGTCTTCCGTCCTCTATGTATGGCAGGGCGGCATGGAGGGCGGCTGCGGCGCCGCCGATATCCTTTGCGGTCTCTCTCCGTCCGGAAGACTGACTGATACAATCGCCTTTGATTACTCCGATTATCCATCCAGCCGGAATTTCGGTTCGACTAAAGAGAACTTCTACGCCGAGGATATCTACGTCGGCTACCGCTATTTTGAGACTTTTGCAAAAGACCGGGTGCGCTATCCGTTCGGGTTTGGACTGTCCTACACGACCTTTTCTGCACAGCATGCGATGTCAGAAGCTCCGGATCATCTGACGGTCACCGCCACCATCAAAAATACCGGTACCACTGCCGGAAAAGAAGTCGTTCAGGTCTACGCCGAAGCGCCGCAGGGACTGCTCGGAAAACCATCCCGCGTGCTCTGTGCCTTTGCAAAGACCGGGACACTGCAGCCCGGGTGCACAGAAACGCTTGAGCTTACCGTACCAAAGTCCGCACTTGCCTCCTATGATGACAGCGGAGCCACCGGTCACAAGTCCTGTTTCGTGCTTGAAGCCGGTACTTATACGCTGTATGCCGGATGCGATGTGCGAAGCGCGGCACCGGTCGGAAGCTTTTTCATTGCCGAAACGCTCGTAACCGAAGCATTGACAGAATGCATGGCTCCGGTAAAGGAGTTTTCGCGTATGAAGCCGGATACTGCTTCTGCCGGCTTCGGAACCGACCATCCGTACAGGGTTTCTTACGTCCCTGTCCCGACACGCACGATCAATCCGATGGACAAGCGCGCCGCATCCCTTCCGGCCTGTCTGCCTTATACCGGCGATACCGGCATACGGCTTTCCGATGTAAAGGATGGACACGCGGACTATGCCCATTTTCTTGCACAGCTTACAGATGAGGACCTGAAGCATATCGTACATGGCGAGGGCATGTGCAGTCCAAAGGTCACCCCTGGAACCGCTGCTGCATTTGGCGGCATCACAGAGCATCTGCAGCACTTCGGCATCCCGGCCGGCTGCTGCTCTGACGGTCCTTCCGGAATCCGCATGGACTGCGGCGCGACCGCTTTCAGCCTTCCGAATGGTACGTTGCTTGCGAGCACCTTCAATCTTGCGCTTGTAAAAGAGCTTTTCACTTTTGAAGGTATGGAGCTGCACAGCAACCACATCGACACACTGCTCGGACCCGGCATCAATATTCACCGCAATCCGCTGAACGGACGAAACTTCGAATATCACTCCGAAGACCCGTATCTCACCGGAATGATGGCTGTCGCACAGGCCGAAGGCATGTATCATGCCGGGGTCAGCGGCACCTTAAAGCATTTCTGCTGCAACAATCAGGAAATGAGCCGCCACACGGCAGACAGCGTTGTCTCCGAGCGTGCGCTGCGTGAGATCTACCTGAAGCCGTTTGAGCTCTGTGTCCGTTCCGGCTATGTCCGCTCCATTATGACGAGCTACAACCCGGTCAACGGCATCTGGACCGCCGGAAACTATGACCTGAACACTTCGATTCTCCGCAATGAGTGGGGATACACCGGCATGGTCATGACCGACTGGTGGGCAAAGATGAACGAGGAGGGAGGAGCTCCGAGCCCGCAGAATATTGCAGCTATGGTACGCGCCCAGAATGATGTCTTTATGGTGACACCAGATACCACTGCTTACGAGGATAACCTGACTGACGCACTCGCAGACGGCAGACTGACGCGTGCCGAGCTGACCCGCAGTGCAGAAAATATCTGTCGGTTCCTGATGGAATCCCCGGCATTTGCCGCGCTCACCGGGAGCGATACTCCGGTTGAGCAGAAAAACCGCCCGGCTGAATTTTCTTCTGAGGATCTCGGAAGCATGACTGCACACAAGATAGGCACTGATACCGCCATTCCACTTGCCGAATACCCGACCGATGCCGGTACATTCTTCGTGCTTGCCCTGACGTTTGAGCAGGAAGGCACCTATCGCTTCTCTCTGGCTGCTTCCACCGAAGCGTCTGAGCATGCTCAGATGGCTGTCACGCTGAACCTCGACGGCACCGTGCTCCACACCTACTCTTATCACGGAGGAAGCACAGCTCCGGTCACCTTATCCCGTGACAAGGAGGTACGCGGAACGACACATTACCTGAAGGTATTTTTCTCACATTCCGGGCTGAAGCTGCATGAGCTGAACATTCAGCGGATTTGAGGTGTTTTAGGATTGCGAGAGCATGAAATGCGAAGCAATCCGTGTATCATATGGCTCAAAACACCTTTTGACCACAATCTCATCAATATTATTTGGAAATACAGGTCTGTAATACCCAGTATATTACTCCAAGCACCCAGCTTGAGAAAATTCCGTACAGGATGACCGGTCCTGCAATCGTAAAAATCTTGCAGCCGATTCCGAACACCTGTCCTTCCTTCTTATACTCGATCGCCGGGGCCGCGACAGAATTCGCAAATCCGGTGATCGGGACAAGTGTTCCGGCCCCGCCGAATTTTGCCAGCTTCTGGTACAGGTTCCATCCGGTCAGAAGGACGCTGAGCAGCACGAGCAGCATCGATGTCCAGCTTCCGGCCGCCTCCTGATCCATCCCCAGTCCTTTGCAGGCATTCAAAATCCCCTGTCCCACGACGCAAATCACACCCCCGGTCAGAAATGCTTTTGCCATATTTGCGGCAAGGCTGTGCGTGGGTGTCACCTGTTTGACATACTCATTGTATTCCTTTTGTTTTTGTTGCTTTAAAAAATCCGACATATGGGCTCCTTTCTGTCCGTTCTCCTGACAGAAGTATTCCCGTATGTCGGATTTTTATTCTTTACACCATCCCAAGCGAACGCAGCACATACAGCCACGCTGTGATCGTAAATCCGCTCCCAAGCGTCGTGATCATGACGACACTGGAGGTCAGTGTCCCTTCATGCCCCATATTTTTCGCCATGACATAGCAGCTCACAGTCGTCGCAGAGCCGAGCATGATCAGGATCGCGATCAGTTTCTCCTGACGGAAGCCAAGCGCCGCCGCGATCGGCAAAAAGACTGCACAGAACCCGATCAACTTGATAAAGGAAGCCAGCACCGCCGGCTTCACCTTGCCAAGTGCCTTATGAAGGTCAAAGGTCGCGCCCATCGCAATGAGTCCGAGCGGCGTCGCCATCGCTCCGATACTGCTGACCGTTTTATCGAGAATGCGCGGCAGCGGAAGCCGAAGCACTGACCATGCCATACCAAATACGATGCCAAGAATGATCGGATTTGTCGCGATTCCCTTTAAGGTACGCTTCATCATCGCACTGCTGCTCTCCGGATCACCCGGCCGATACAGGGACAGGACGGTCACCGCCATCACATTGTAAAGCGGTACGCTCGCAAGAATCATCAGCGGGGCCATCCCTGCGCTGCCATAAATATTCTGGATCAGCGCAATACCAAGAAGTGCAGCGCTGCTTCGATACGAGACCTGTATGAATTCTCCTCGGATCGACCGATCCGAAAACAGCTGTGACACGCCCGCCGAGATCGCAATACTCGCCAGTGTCGCCAGGAAGCAGAACAGGACAAATTTCAGATCCCAGACCTCTGTAAAATCCACCGTCGCCAGATCCGAAAACAAAAGGAACGGCAGCGGAAGCCGGAATACGAATTTATTCGCCTTTGACGCAAAGTACTCATCGACCCATCCGATTCTGCGCAGCACCATACCGATCACCATCATCAAAAAGACCGGAACCGTGGCATTCAGGCTGAAAATCAAGTTTTCCATCACACCTATCCCTCAACAATCAGGTATTTTCCATCCGGAAGCGCAAACACCTCAGATTCTTCGAGCAGCTCCTCTTTCGTGAGGCCTGCCGTATCCATTCCGTTTTCCTCAAAATAGTCTTTGACATCCTTAAAGCTGTCTGCGACGACCGCCATGCAGTCATCCAGAAATGCATCCGCTTCCTCCAGTGTCTCTGCCACCGGCTCATCAAACAGCTGAGACTGATTTTTTAAAAATGCTTCCAGGTATTCTTTCTTATAAACCATAATTTTCTCCTTTGAATTTATTTTATTCCACCAAGCAGCCGCTCCTTCACCGTCTGCAGTACGCCATCCTCCGTATTGGCCGGAGCGATGTATTTCACTGTCTTTTTCACCTCCGGGTGTGCATTTGCGACTGCATAGCTCTCGCCTGCACGCTGCAGCATCCCGATGTCATTGCAGTTATCCCCGAATGCCATTGTTTCCTCCGGTGTCACACCGAGCATCTGCTGCACCTCCCGGAGCGCATTTCCTTTGTCTGCACTGCGATTCATAAAGTCAACCCATTTGTCACCGGATACCATCGTATTCAGGTCTTTGCCAAATCGTTCCGTCAGTGCCTTCTCGTAGACTCCACTTCCGGCATTGCAGTAGACACACAGCTTATTCGTATGCTCACACAAAGGCAACAGATCCGGAACGATACGCACCTCATTGTGATAACCATTTTCCAGCAGTGCAATCACCTGCTCATTTTTCTGTTCCACATACATGCACTCCGGTACGGAGAGCACCGTCGTACAGCCATCTAAGGTCCGCAGGTACCGTACCACTGCTTTTGCCTGCGTCGGATCCATAAAGCTGCTCGAGAGATTTTTTCCCTGATACATCACGTTCGAACCATTCTCCGCGATAAAAATCACATCGTCAAGCACCGGCTGAAACAGATAGCGCATGCTCATATACTGGCGTCCGCTTCCAACCGCAAACTGAATTCCATTTTCCTTCAACGCTCGGATCACATCAAACAGCTCCGGATTCAGATGATCGGTTCCCTCCGGCAGCAATGTGCCGTCAATGTCCGTCACAACAAGCTTAATCATCCGCATACCTCCTCAAAATCTCATGAAATTGTCCACCGCATCGCTCCACTTCTCCGAGCACGATGTCAATTCCTGCCTTCGTCTTCATCCAGGTCGTTCCTGAAATTCCCCGTGTCACGATGGGACACACCAGAATCTCAGTCTCCGGAAACTGCTCCTGATAGTACATAAGTGCCCGTCTCGCATGAAACGCCTGGCAGCAAAGAATCGCCTTTTTCACTGTGATCCCCGCCGCATCCAGTGCTGCCCTGGAATAAATCGCATTTTCATACGTGTACGTCGCACGGTCCTCCCGCAGGATCGCCCTGCGCGGCACACCGCTGTGCTGTAGAATCCGCGACAGATATTCCCACTCTGTCCGGCAGCCCTCTGCGGCATACGGCGTTTTTTCAGCTTCCTGTGGCGACAGTTCAAAGCACCCCTTCATGATACTGTATTTTCCGGACGGCAGCACCAGCGGCGCATAACATTCCTGATACAGCTTCGCCGCATAAAGTGCCGCCTCCGGATATGCCCCGCCCGGAAGGAAGATCACGTCTGCCTTCTGCGGCTGATTCTCCACAAAAATAAACTCGGTAATTCCATCATAAAATGCTGTTTTCATCATATATCTCTCTTATTCTCCGGCCTTATCCAGCCA
>JAQXGF010000055.1 GCA_029006155.1 Lachnospiraceae bacterium | reverse complement strand
GGCGATGACACACCACCAGGCGAGAGTCAGCGCTTTATTAAGAACAATCGTTATTTCACGATCTGTATTTACGGTATCATCATGATTCTGGCCTCTGCGATTATTTTCAAAGCGGTCATCGATATCGAAAAGACCAAGAGCTGGCTCGGACAGATCGCAGGCGTCTTAAGTCCATTTATTTTTGGCGCACTGCTCGCCTACGTGCTCAATCCGATGGTCCATGCGTTTTACCGCCTCTTTGATCTGGCCTGTCGGAAGCTGAACCGCAAGATGAACCACACCTTGCAGACGATTCTTTCCATCCTGATTACCTATATGATCGTGCTTGGGTTTGTGGTACTGATCCTGCTGTACATCCTGCCGGAGGTCGTGAACAATATCATAGACTTTGTGAACTTCATTCCGAGCGCTTACAGTTCTCTGCTTAAGCTCATTGCAGATCTGCAGGTACGCTTTCCGGATTTGGATATCGAGGCGCTCACAAAACCGATCACCGATGCAGTTCCGGATCTCATCACCACCCTGCGGAACTTTGCCACAAATATGGTTCCCGCCATCTACTCTATTTCGATGTGGATCGCCAACTGGATCGTGAACCTGCTGATTACCATTATCGTATCGATCTATATGCTGTACGATAAAAAACGCCTCATGCGGGCGGCCTGGAAAATCATCTACGCCTTTCTCCCGCAGAAGCACTTTGATACCTGCCATGAGATTCTGACAGAATGCAACCGGCTGTTCAGCAGCTTCGTCGTCGGGAAATTTATTGACTCCTCGATCATCGGTGTGCTCTGCTTCGTATTGATGACGATCCTGCGGCTTCCATATGGATTGCTGATCAGTGTCATCGTAGGTGTTACAAATATGATCCCTTATTTCGGACCGTTTATCGGCGCCGTTCCGGGCATCCTGATCCTGTTGTTCATCAAGCCGGTCAAAGCGCTGGTGTTTGCGATCATGGTGCTCTGCCTGCAGCAGTTCGATGGACTGATCCTCGGGCCGAAGATCCTCGGTGAGTCCACCGGTATGAAACCGCTGTGGATCATCTTTGCGATCACCGTCGGAGGCAGCATGTTCGGCGTCATCGGAATGTTCCTCGGCGTGCCGGTCGTGGCCATCATCAATTATCTGTTTGACCTCTACCTGCAGTACCGGCTGAAGAAAAAAAATATCTCCGAAGCGCTTGTGGACAACGCAATCAAAGACATGAAGCTGGATGAGTAATCATCCGGCTTCTTTTTTAACTGAATCAGAATCAGTATTTTCCGTTCCTGTTTTTCTATTATCTGATAACTCACTTTCCACCTTTTTCCACACCATGCGAAACATGTAAAATTCATGTGAAATTCTGCACAAAAACAAGACGTGATTTTTTGATCCCGCTGTGGATAACCTGTTTTTATCCACTTTTTATCCACAGATTGTGGATGAGAAAATGCAGAAGAAATGGACTTATACACTGATTTATCCACATTATCCACATTTTTGTGTGTGGATTACGTGGTTTACATAGGTTCAAAAAAGAACGGACGTTTTGTGGATTGTGATAAAACCGCGAAAAACAGGGGAGTTTAGCGAAAAAATGCAGATGTTTTTATAATCGGAAATCTAAGCAAATACACTGAATACTCTGACAATTTTGTTTTGGTCAAAAAAGGCGGAAGCCCCTTTTTTGAAGCTTCCGCCTGTCTCATGTTCGATTCTCTTTTATGACCAGTACCGAACGGCCTTGATCGGTGTCTGGTAGTTGTAATTGGAAATCTTGATTCCGCCCTTCGGATACGGCTGGGAGTTGCTCGCATGTACGATCTGTCCATTGCCCATATAGATCGCTACATGGCTCGCATAGTTGCCGGAGCCATAGAACAGAAGGTCTCCCGGCTGAATACTGGAGATATCGACTACCGTCGCGCGCTTGTATCCATAATTCTGGATGTAAGATGCGGACGGTCCAATCATCTGATCGTTGGCTACACGCAGCAGCTTAATGCCAAAGGTCGCAAATACGGTCTGTACAAAACCGGAACAGTCCGCTCCGTTCGTGAGGCTTGTCCCGCCATACACATACGGATTGCCGACATACTTCAGTGCAAAGTTTACGATCTGTGCACCGGTCGTCGCACCGTTGATCTTGATGTTCTCCTCAGCAGTGACAATACCGCTCGCATTGACCGTATACTGCTTCGTGCCGACGACTACCGTCGTGGATATCGCCATATTTCCTTCCGGATAGAAGTAATATTTGATCCCTGCGATCTCCTGCAGTCCGGTCAGCATCACACCGGAATTGTTGAAGTAGTAGCGATTGCCGCTGATCGTCGCAAAGCCGGTCGTCATATTTCCATTGGCATCGAAGTAATACTTCTGGCCATTGGTCGTCTTCCATCCGACGGTCTTCGTCTGAGACGTCTTAACACCATTCGCATCTACATAATACTGTCCGACCCAAGTGCCTTTCGCCATCTTGCCATCTGCCTGGAAATAGTACTGCTTATAGCTGATCGTCACCCATTTATTCTTCGCTGCCGTACCATTCTTCTGGAGGTAGTAGGTGTCATTGCCGACTGCCTGCAGCTTGTTCTTTACGATCGCACCATTTGTCGTATTGAAGTAGTACAGATTGCCACCGATCGCGTTCAGTCCCTTTAAGACCGCTCCGGATGCACTCGCATAATACTTCTTCGACCACAGCCAGCGCTTCGTCTGCAGCTGTCCGAGCTTATTGAGGAAATAGCGGTTGCCATTTTCATTGACCCATCCGGTCACTTTGTAGCCCTTGGAGTTGAAGTAGTAGGTATATTTCCCGACCTTCGTAAAGCCGTGTGCGACCGTTCCCTCAGAATTTACATATCGGCTGCCGACCCAGGCATTCTTCTGAAGGATGCCCTTCTTGTTGAAATAGTATGCCTTCTTCTGATACGTCACCCAGCCGGTCCGCTTTTTCCCGGCAGAGGTAAAGAAATAAGTATTCTTACCGATCTTCGTCATGCCGGTCGCCATCGAGCCGTCTGCCTGCAGATACTTTCCACTCAGCCACTGGTTCTTCAGGATCACACCCTTTTTCGGTCCGGCGTAGTACGTCTTACCGCCGACTTTAATCCAGCCCTTTTTCATCACTCCGGTCACCGGATCCATATAATAGGTCTTGCCGCCTACTGTCAGCCAGCCCTTTGCCGTCTGATGAGTCGTCGCATCATAGTAATAGGTCTTACCATTGTCTGTGACGAAGCCGACATTATTCTTCACGCCGGTATAGCGTCCATCCGCACCGACCCATTTCCCATCGATCCACGTATTGACCGCCAGAGAGCCGTCCTCCTGGAAGTAGTACTGATTCACCCATTTGCTGATCGCGATCTCACCGGTCTTGGCATCTGCGTAGTACCGCTTCTTATCTATGGTGATCCAGCCCTTTTGCAGGATGCCCTTTCCATTGAAGTAGTAGACCTTCTTGTCTATTTTCTGAAAACCGGTCAAATAGCCGGGCTTGGCAGTCTGGGTATAAATCGTACCCGAAGAAGTCGTCTTCCAGGCTGCATTTGCCGTAGCCGCCGGTCCACCAATCGTCAGCAGTCCGGTCAGCGCCAGCATCACAAGCGCTTTTCGTTTTTTCATAATAAAGATCCTCTCAAAAAGATAAAACCAAAGATTACAAAACTTTTACATCTTATTTAAAATACTACTCGATATTTAATAAAAAGTCAATAACTGGAGCATACAAAAAGAAATATTTACCAGCAGAAATGCTTGACATTTTTACGGTTTCTGCGACAATAAAGCGGAAGAACTTCACACAGGAGGCATTATGAGACTGAGAAATATACCAGGCGCGCGGGAAACAATCGCCGCCAGTGAATATGTCGTACATGAAGATGTCATGCGCGAGAAAAAAGGAAAATGGGATACCGTCTTTGAAAAGGCCCAGCCGCTCTATCTCGAAGTCGGAATGGGCAAAGGCCGTTTCATTACGGAACTCGCCGGACGGAATCCGGAAAATAATTATGTCGGGATCGAAAAATATTCGAGTGTGCTGCTGCGTGCCTTAGAAAAGCGTGAGCTGCTCCCGGAGCTGACAAACCTGCGTTACCTGCGCATGGACGCGGAGGATCTGCCGGAAGTATTCGGCGAAGGCGAAGTCTCCGGCATCTATTTAAATTTCTCCGATCCGTGGCCGAAGGACCGGCATGCCAAGCGCCGTCTGCCAAGCCGCCAGTTTCTGGCCCGCTATGCACAGATCCTGACACCGGAAGGCCGCGTCGAGTTCAAGACGGACAACCGCCCGCTCTTTGATTTTGCTTTAGAGGAGGCTGAAGCTGCCGGCTGGAAGCTGCTCGTCTGCACCTTCGACCTGCACCAGGACGAGGAACTGATGCGCGACAACATCATGACGGAATACGAGGAGCGCTTCTCCTCCATGGGAAACCCGATCTGCAAGATGGTCATCTGCCGCTGAATGAGCTATAAATTGTAAAAGCATGCACACACCGGAATTCCTGACATATTCTAATGTACATTCTAACAACAGGAGGGATGTCCATGCGTATCCATGGCATGCGAAGATGGCTCTATCTTCTGACCTGCGACAAACCCTGTATCGACAAAAAAGCGCTGCAGATCCGGCGCTCACTTGAGGAAGTAAAAAAGCTGCTAAATCCACAGTGCTGTGGAAAATAGCAGCTTTTTTATCCATTATAAATCCGTATTCAGATAAGTCATAAACTGATTACCCGCGGCTTCAAACATCGTCTTGCTGTCCTCCGGACCGTAGAAGTACGTCTCTGACTCGCCGGGCTTAAGCAAAATGAGATTGCCGTAGTCATCATAGCCGGTAATGATCACCGTCTCCGTACCGGTCCATGCCAGCACCGGATGGCGGTTTCCGACAAAATACAGCACCTGTTCCAAAGTACAGCCGGTCAGATCGATGACCACCTTCCCAAGCTGTGACTCCAGTGTATTGAGGTCCATCACCCCATTCTGGATCGCCTGCGGGATTTTATCCACGCTGATCTTTGCCGTCTCTGCACGATTTCCCCGCTCCCAGACAAATTCCTTTTCGTCATTGATGACGACACCCACTTTTTCATCGGCGCGGCGGATCGCCTCCGCAGCGGTCGTCCAGACGCTCTCCAGACTTCCTCCTGCATAGACATAATAGAGCTTTTCGCGGTTCTTGTTCGTCGGAATCGAGATCTCCGATGCCGCACCGTCTGTGAGCAGCTTCGCATTTACCGTCTGCACCGTCGTATCCCTCAGTGTCGTGCCAAGCCTCAGAATGACCTCTGAGCCTTTCACGTTCGAAGCCTGTGTCGTCGTGCCGGTCGCCACTTCCTCATCGGTATTGGTGCTCACGATATGATCCTCTGTCGTCTCTTCATAGCCATTTTCCGTACGCGTCACGCGGGACAGCACAAGCATATTCTCCGACTGTTCTACCGAAAGCACGTATGCATTGCCCGGTTCATAGTTCTTCCGCTCCTCTCCGTCTGCTCCCACAATCGTCAGCCGATACATTGGAAACAGCTCACTTCCCTCATGGGTCGTATCGATATCCGACGTATGAGCCACACCATAGACGAGATCCTCGCCCATAAAGGCCACCGGTCGGATCCGGTCATCCGCATCACACGTAATCTCCTGTACCGCACCGGTCTCCAGATCCATGCGATACAGCGTCTGCGAGTCATAGCGCGCCCCTTCCTTTAACCACGCCACATAGCGGTTGGACTCTGATACGGTATAACACTCGGTATTGATACCATCCACGACACGCTCATACTCTCTGGTCGTCAGGTCAATCCGGTAAATCATCCCCTGCAGCAGCAGATAAAAATCCTGCGCATTTTCCGTGATATAGGCCAGCGCCCCGATGTCCAGCTTCAGCATATCATAAGATTCCATTGTCTTGACAAATAAAATCTCCTCGACCGTTGCAGAAGCATCCTCGTAGTAGTAAACTGCAATGCCGTTTTCACCCTCATGCCGTCCACGGTTCATATAGCCGGAGACGCAGAACCAGACATTGCCATCCGAATCCACACGAAGAATTTTGATATTATTCTTCTCATAAAAATCACGGTAGTCCATGTTTTCTTTCTGCGGAAAACCAAACACACGGGTCATACGTCCTGCATTTATCTCATATGTCCACAGCTCGTCCTCCTGCACAAATGCAGCCACCTTGTTCTTTTCATCAATCGCGAACTCGACATCCTGCGATGTCACACCCAGGTTGATGCCCTTCGAATTGATCACCGTTCCCTCCGCGCTGAAAATCTCATCCGTCGATCGGGTAAAGTCAAGCAGGAACACACGGGTATCCGTATAGCGCAGGCGATAGAATTCCTTTACATTGTAGAGTTCCGTCGTGCCCTCGGAATTGATCGCAGAAATCCGGTAATCCAGCACGAAAGATGCCGTTGTCCCGTTGATATCTACAAGGCTTGGCGTCGGTTTGTAAAAGATCTGCGGATTCAGGTTGCCCCACATCAGGCGGTTGACCGAACTGTGAATGTCCATCTCCGCCAGGGTATCCTTCTGATCGGTCGTCTCATCCGGCTCTACTGCCGATCCGAGCGTCGCCTCATCAGTCTTATTAACACATTTTTCGTAAAATCCGGTCACAAAGTTCAGGTAAGCCTCCAGATGCAGACCATCTTCCAGCAGCAATCGTGTATAGAAATACACATCTCTGCCGCCTGCCGTCACCTGAAGCTTCAGTATATACTCCTGGTTGAGCAGCATATTGTTCTGAATCTTCAGCGTCGCAGTGAGGTAATTGCTCTCCTCGGTAAGCTGCACGACCTTTGTATTTTCCAGGGATTCTGTCCCGTCCAAAGAGAGCACCTCATAGGAAACGCTCTCCACATTTGAGCTGAACGGCTGAATCTGGATGTCCAGCTCATGGCTGTCGCCGAGCACCGTCACGGTATCACGGATATTCGTGACATCCATCTCGTAGGCATAGCCATGCAGACAGTTGTAGCTGACGCCTTTATTCTGCATATATACAAGTGGAAACGTGGAATTCTCCATATCCTGCGCGCTGTTCGGCGTCGACTGATTGATCAGCTTCTCGAACAGCACTACCGCTCCGATAAACACAAGCAGCAGCACCAGGATATGCACAACTGCATTTTTTACCGTTTTTAATTTCTCACGCATAGCTTTTGATAATCATCCTTTCTCGTAAAACAGAGGAGGCAGTAATTTCCCGAGTGTCGGTGTGACATGCAACGCATCCATACAGCGCTCCAGCTCCTCCCGCTTCCCTGCCATATCCCCGCGGCGGATTTTTTCCGGTTCCTTCACCGCGCGCAGGAGGATATTTTTCGGCGTATGCTCCATATCGATAAATTCCAGTACCTGCACCCGATATCCCTGCTCCTCAAGCATCGATGCCCGCAGCCCGTCCGTGATCAGCGCCGCCATCCGTTCCTTTAAAAGTCCATAGCGCAACACTGGCTGCAACACCTCATTCTCGATCTGCCGGTTCAGCTCATGCTGACAGCACGGCACAGAAAGGATCGCACGTGCATTCCACGCGACTGCCTTTGCCAGCGCATAGTCTGTCGCCGTATCGCAGGCATGAAGTGTGACTACGAGATCGACCTGTGTGACGCCTTCGTAATCTGCGATATCTCCGGTCAGGAAATTCAGCTTCTCATAGCCGAACTCCCTGGCCAGCTGATTGCAGTGGGCAATGACGTCTTCCTTGAGATCCAGTCCGGTGATCCGGAGGTCGTAGCCTTTACACTCATGCAGATAATAATACATGGCAAAGGTCAGGTACGACTTGCCGCAGCCAAAATCGATCATCGTAATCTCCCGGTCCTTCGCCAGCACCGGGGTGATATCCTCGATAAATTCCAGAAAGCGGTTGATCTGTCGGAATTTGTCGTACTTCGCCTTTACGACCTTTCCCTCCGGCGTCATGACGCCAAGCTTCACAAGGAACGGTACCGGCTCGCCCTCCGGCAGCAGATAACGCTTGGTCCGGTTGTGTGTCCTGTCTGCCTGCTTTGCCTCTGTCGCACGTGCCTTTTTCTTGACCGTCACAGTCCCTTTTTTGCTCACAAGTGCGGATGCCGTGTACTGGGTGCTTTCCGCCTGCAGCTGCCGGTAATCGCGGCTCATCCACGCCAGAAGCTCCGGGATCAGCGCTTCCTTTTCGTAGTTTTTATGAAATTCTTTCTTGCCGTCCCAGAACGCAGCCTGAAACCGCAGCGCACCGCGACAGTCCAGCGCCCGGATACGAATTCTCCGGTATGACTCTTTCTGTCTTGGCGCACTGATGACGATTCCAAGCAGCCGTTCATTCAACAACTCTTCTAACAGTCTTCTCAGTTCTTCCATTCTTTTTCGTATTCTCCGTTTTGTCTAATCAAACGGACAGTTACGCTCCGTTTTGTGATTATTCATATTTTCGAATGTCTCTTCACGTTTATCCGTGCAGATTCTTTTCCGTGTATGAGGCATTTCTCTCAGTATACTATCCAGACAAAATTTGAACAAGTTTTTTTTACAGAAACCCCCGTCCGCACCGTGCCCTCCGGCAGCGCCTGCGGTGCATTTCCTGTAAAAGCATGAGCCGGATCATATCTTCGGCCCAGTTTTCCCCCGGCTTCTGGCAGTTCTGACAGCTCTGCATAGCCAGCATCTCGTCGCGCTTTTGCTCTTCCATCGGCGGAAATTGTTCTCGCACCGCCCCATAAATCCGTGCCACGATCTGGTTCAGCATTTCCCGGTCCGGATAGAGGAGATACATCTGGCTGGTGTCATACTCCATTTTTTCGCACTCCTCCTCAACATAAGGCAGCAGCAGGACGGCAGAGTCCGGATACAGCGTCTGCAGGCGCTGCAGATCCCGTTCAAATTCCTGTTCCTGCTGCATCGTCATTTCCCGGTTCGGCATCTGAAACCGCGGGACTGCATTTGGACTCGCCTGCTCCGTGCCGGTGTTCAAGGTTTCCTGTGGCAGCCATGCGGGTCGCGATCCAGAATCCGGCGATTCCTTTTCCGGGCGTGTCATCTCTACCCGGGCATCCATTTGATCGTTGTTTTGTGAAAGATTCTGTCCTTCCGCTGCCCCGCCCCAGTCTGTATCATCATACACAAGGGGCATGTTCTGCGGCATCTGCTCTGACATCGTTGCTGAGGTCGCCCCAGCCGCAGTGTGCGTCGGTGCTTCTGATCCTATGTGTTGCGACAATGGTTTTGCCCCCGTTTCTACCTCATATGCCAGCGAGCGAACCTGTAGCTCCTGTGCGACTGGCTCTTCCTCACCGACATATGGATTCCACCCGCTTTCCGCCCGCTCCCGGTCGATCTCTTTCATCTGCATATACATACTGCGGCATACCCGCGGCGCTCTTCGTTCCTGATCCTTGCTCATGGCAAACCCATCCTCTGTTTTTTCCATATAATATATGAACTCCGACCGTAAATGCGACTCTTGCGCAATCCGGCATTTGATTGTATAATACGATTCCGACAAAGACCATTTGCCGACAGAAGAAAAGAGGGATATAGGATGGCAAAAAATAAAGAGATGAAAACAAACGCCATGCGGATTCTGGACCGCATGAAAATTTCCTATAAAACGTTTACCTATGAATGTGATGAATTTACCGATGCACAGCACACCGCCGATCTGATCGGTGCCGCCCATGAGACGATGTTCAAGACGCTCGTGACCGTCAGCCCGGAGCCGGCCTACTATGTATTCGTGATTCCGATCGATTCGGAACTGGATCTGAAAAAATGTGCGCATCAGGCCGGCGTCAAATCGCTTGCCATGATTCATGTCAAAGATATCAACCGTGTGACCGGCTATATCCGCGGCGGCTGTACCGCGATCGGCATGAAGAAGCAGTACCCGGTCTTCATCGCCGAAGCTGCACAGAACTACCCGCAGATCGTCGTCAGCGGCGGTCATCTCGGTGTCCAGATCGAACTCGCCCCGCAGGACCTCGCCGCAGCGAGCAGGGGAACGTTCTGCGACATCACCCGCTAAAAAATGGCCTGTCCGGATGGAAATCTTCTGATTTCCCATCCGGCAGACCATTTTTTTACAGTTCAATATCAAATACTGCCTTCTGCTCTTTCCCATTTCCATCATACATAGAGAAATGGATCTGAAAATCTCCTGCATGCTCCACACCGATGCAAGACTGTGCTGTGCATTTCGCTCCGACCGGAGTCTCCTGTGCATACTTGGTAATATCCCCCGGATAACTATAGCCCATGCTTCCAGCCTCATCTACAATACCATCTTCCAGCGATATAAACAGCCCATTCCAGCCCTCCGACTCATAGCCAAGATTTTCATATTCATATGTAATGAGATAAACCGCTGCAGGATCTGTATCTGCATATTCGTTGCGTTCCTCTGTTTCCTCCACAGATGTCACTGTCAGCTTCCACTGTCCATCCACAACCCATGTGTCACCAATTTTGTAGCTCTCCTGATCCGTCGCTGCCGGAGTTTTTGCAAGAGCTTCATCCAATTGTTTTTGCAACTCTTCTATCTGTGTCTGTAAATCTTCCACTTCACTTTCCAGCTCGGCAATTCGATCATCCTTTTCATCTGCAAACACAGCCATCGGAGCTGCCATAGCAAGTGTTGCCGCAAGCAAAATTGCCCATTTTCGTTTCATTCTGATTCCCCCTTCATCATTTTTCAAAAAAATATCAGAGCAAAAAGATCCATAGTCCTTTTCACTCTGATATCATCATATAGAAAATTATTGCATCCGTCAATCCCCCGGCCCTTTTGTCTCCGCCTTGTGCGGTGCGCCCTGCATGAAGTCCAGAAATACCTTATTGAACTCCTCGGGACGTACATAGGGGATGTCATGCGCGTGATTTTTCCATACCTGACAGATGCAGTTTGGATTCATGCGGCCAAGGGTCAGCGTCGACTCGATCATGATGTCACGCGACTCCTTTTCTCCGACCAGCGCCAGCATCGGCACATTCACCTTGGCGAACTGCGGATATTTCTTGATATCTACGCCATCCCACGAGTACGCATCATAATTGTCTCTCCGGTTGTTTTTTCCCTGCCGCAGAAAGTCCGCCGTCGTCTGCGGATCCATTCCCATCTGCTTTGCTTCCTTCTTTGCAAAATAGGACGAATTTTCCACATAAAACAGCAGCTTCATCAGCCGGCAGAGCTTTTTCACCTGCTTCGGATCCTTGATCAGCCAGGCTGAGATGATGATCGCCCGGTCAAAATACTGCGGTGCCTCGCAGAGCAATGCAACGGCCATCTGTGCCCCCATCGAGAACCCGGCCAGACTCACTTTCTCCTTGCCAATCTCTTTGATGATGTCCAGCACTCCGTCGATATTTTCCCGCAGGCTCCACTTCTTTGCAGCCTCCTCGCCGGTGCCGAGCAAATGCACCTCTACCAGATGAAAACGGTCCGCGAACCCGTACTGGCAGTAAAAGGTCTGCGCCATACCAGCCCCCGGAAGCAGCAGGATCGTCGGATTCTTCCGGTCTCCAAATTCTCTGAAATACAGCATATTTCTCCTCCTCACAGGTGCTCCAGCGCCGTAAACGCACACTCCAGCTGGATCGCCACCAGCTTGCGGATCGGGATCACTTCGTAGTCGACCTGCGCTGCGATCTCCTTCTCCAGCTCATCCAGCTTTTTCATGCCTGCCTCATAAGCCTGTTCCAGTGCTTTTGGAAGCGTCCCGTTCTTCTCCCGCTCCTCCGCGATCATATGCGGCAGCAAACCGGTAAATGTCATCCAGTTAAACGTATTGCCTGCAAAATTATCAAAGACTTCACACTGCTTCGCCGGACGGTCGAACTCCGGATTCTGCGCGACCTGGTTCATTCTGGCTTCCGCCTCTTGCCCCATCATCGCCGTGATATTATAAATCATCGTGCGGTATGGATTATTCTCCGGAATATATTCCGAGAGCTTCTCCATCTCACTCCGCAGAAACGCGCTGCATTCCTGTGCCATCTTCATATTTTTCAGCAATGCCGCCTTCTTCGTCACTGTCTTCGACGGCGTCTCATCGTCCACCTGTGCATTATAAAAATACGGCAGTTCGCACACAAGCGTCAGCGTATCGCCCACCCGGTTTGCATAGCCATCACTGGACGCCCCGTGTGTAATCAGCGCAGACGGATCCTTGCAGACATATTTCTCATAATAATCATACATGTCCTCCGTCGAGAGCATCTGGTACACAGCAGGCGCATACGGCACGCAGCATGCCATCTCCGGCTCACCTAAGGACAGTGGCAATCCATATTTTTTCGGAATGCCCGCGAACGCTCGATAAATGTCCGGGCGATTCTTGGAAATGTACCAGAACACGCCGCCAAATCCGGCATTGTGTAAGGAATACATAAACTCCGGGCGGACCTCGTCGATCAGCTTCATCAGCGCCTGCGTCTCCGGAATCGGCGCATGAAAATGCAGATTTTTATAATCGATCGGGAACGTCCATTCCACCTGTTCTTCCATTGCCGGGCGGTAATAGTGCTCTGCATAGTTCCGCAACGTAAACGGCCCCTTGAACCATCCCTCGTTGCGCTTTGTCCCATCCGGATCCACGCATTTGATCAGATACCACGTATACCCGGTCTCTCTGGTAAATTCCGGGTGCTCCGCGAGCACTCTGGAAAAATACTCCACCGTCATCGCGCCGATCGGCTCATTTGGATGCGGGCAGGCAAACATCAGTGCATGCTTTGGCCCATTTCCGATTTTCAGACAGTAGATCGGATGTCCTGCTCTCGATGTCCCAATGGAAAACAGTTCCACGCTCTCCGGATAGCAAGACGCAAGCTCTTTCGAGCTCGCGTCTAGTTCCGCCACGGTGAGAAATTCCTGATAATCCGGTATGTTTTCTATTACGTGACTGTAATTCATATTTTTATTCCTCAATACTGTGGTTCTGCTGTGAACATTACCTTTGACAGCTCGGTCTGGGCTGCGGTATCGGTTGCGGTGTCATACGGCAGGCCGGTCAGGTAGTTCTTGTAAACGTTGATCGAGATATCCTCGGAAAGCGGTACAAAGATGAAGTCCTCTGCACAGATCTCCTGAATCTGCTTGTAGATCGCGCCACGCTCATCCTGATCGGTCAGCGATGCAGCTTCGGTAAACATTTCATCGACCTTCTCATTGCTGTAGTGTGAGAAGTTCATCATGCCGTCCGTTCCGATGCGGTGATAGAACATGGACGGATCCGGTCCGACCTGACCACCCATTGCATACAGATCATAAGCGCTCTCATCCGAGCCGATCTCCATAAATGCAGCTGCCTCCATCGTATTGATGTCCAGCTTTACGCCGATCTCTGCCAGATTTGCCTGCATGATCTGTGCGATGTTTGTGAACGGCTCCATATTGAAGGTCGCAATCGAGAGTTCCAGATAGTTGCCATCAGAATCCTTCTCCAGACCTGCCTCCTGCAGCAGAGACTCTGCCTTCTCCTTATCGTAATCCGGGATCTTGGCGTCTGCATTGTATGCCCATTCCACGGCCGGTGTGTAGTAGCCCTCTGCCAGCTTTCCAGATGCGCCAAATGCCTTGTCCACGATCTCTTCACGGTTTACCGCAAGTGTCAGTGCCTCACGCACCTTGACATCGGAGAGCTTCTCCGACTTTACATTGTAGCCATAGTAGTAACGTCCGAAGTTGCTGTTTGTCACAACCGTGCTGTTCGGATCGTTCTTCAGATCTTCGATCGCAGAAGCCGGAGCCATGATACCCAGAATGTCGAGCTCGCCGTTGTTGTAAGCCTGTACGGCTGTATTGCTATCCGGAATGATCTGGTAGATCAGCTTGTCATAAGCCGGTGCTCCATCATAGTAGTTCGGATTCGCTGCCAGTGTCACAGAGACGCCCTGCTGATAATCCTCCAACGTGAACGGACCACTCGTTACCGGAGAAGAAACGGCTGCGTCACAGGTCGTCCAGTCCTGTCCCTCGTACACATGCTCCGGAAGGATAAAGCTTCCGAGAAATCCGATGTTCGTAAACAGCGCCGCATCTGGTGTGCTCATATGGAACACAACGGTCGTATCGTCTGTCGCCTCAATACTGTCTACGCTTCCCAGATAGGAAACCAGATACGCCTGCTCCTCGATGATCTTGTCAAAGGTCCACTTGACATCCTCTGCAGTGACTGCCTCTCCATCGCTCCACACCGCATTGTCATGCAGATGGAAGGTAACGGTCAGTCCGTCCTCCGATACATCCCAGCTCTCTGCCAGATCCGGAAGCGCCTCTCCCTTCCAGTTCAGCTTTACAAGACGGCTGAACAGGTTCTCTGCTACATAGTAGCCCCAGTCGTCCGGCGCTGCCGTCGGGTTAAAAGATGCCGTGTCTCCCTGCAGACCTACGATCACGGTCTTACCCTCGCTGAGGGACGGATCCGGGCTCTCTGCAAACGCGGTCGCAGAAACTGCCATGCATCCGACCAGTAACAATGCTGCTACTTTTTTGAGTGCTTTTTTCATGTTTTCTCTCCTCCTGCTTTTTTATGATTGTCCCGCAAAGACCGACATCCAGAGCGTTCGCCTCTCCTGTGCTGTCTTCTTCTTTTGTCTCCGGCGCTTCTTTCATGCCGGCTCCGCGGGTAATCTTCTGAGATTTTACTGGCTCATAAGGGATCCTCCCGCAAGCGGGTCCCTCCTTATGAGATTATTACTGACTCATAAGGGATCCTCCCGCAAGCGGGTCCCTCCTTATGAGATTGCATGCAGCACAGTGCCCCGGCTCCACTTCCTGCATCTTCGGACGCTCCCGGAAGCACCGGTCTTCTGCCATATAGCACCGCGGTGCAAAATAGCAGCCCTTTCGCTCACCTTCTGCCGCCGCAGCCTCACCCGGCACCGGGATCTGCTCTTTTTTCTGTGTCGGATCGATATTCGCACAGTATGACAGCAGCGCTTTCGTATATGGATGATGCGGATGATGCAATACCTGATCCGTCTGACCGCTTTCCACGACCTGTCCGAGATACATGACTACGATCCGATCAGAAATAAACCGGGTCGTCGCCAGATCATGGCTGATAAACACGAGTGCCGTATCATTTTTCTTTGTGATCTCCTGCAGCATATGAATGATATCCGCCCGCACCGAGACGTCTAGCATCGAGACCGGCTCGTCTGCCACGATAAATTTCGGCGACAGCATCATCGAACGTACAATCGACAGGCGCTGCAGCTGCCCTCCGGAGAGTTCATGCGAATACCGTTTCAGGAAATCCTTTGCAGGCTTTAATCCTGCCTCTTCGAGCAGCTGTTCACATTTTCGCAGCCGCTCTTCCTTATTCGCGCCGATCCGGTGGATTTTCATGACGCGCAGCAAAATGTTCTGCATCGTCTCTCCCGGCGGAAATGTATCGAACGGATTCTGGAATACCATCTGCGCCGTCCGGCGAAATCCCTTCCGATCTTTTTTCATCAGATCTGTCAGTGACTGTCCACCGTACGTCACTGTCCCGGACGTGATATCCTCCAGCCCGATCAGCATCCGTCCAAGTGTCGACTTTCCACAGCCACTCTCCCCAATGACGCCAAGCACCTCGCCCGGTTCTATCGAAAAGCTCACATCATCTACCGCCTGCACGAACTGCTTGCCCTTGCTGCCCCGCATCGGGTAGCGTTTACTTAAATGCTCTGCCTCCAGATAAGCCATCTCTTCACCGCCTTTCCAGAAGACAGGCCGTCAAATGTCCGTCTCCTACGTCTGTCATCGTCATCGTACCTTTCCGGCAGGCTTCCGTCGCTCTCGGACAACGGGAAGCAAACACACAGCCGTCCGGCTTTTCGGCCAGGTCCGGCATATTCCCCGGAATCCCCTGCAGGCTCTCTTTTTCTCCATATAAAGTCGGAAACGACCCGAGCAGCCCCTGTGTATACGGATGTCCCGGATGGCAGATGACCTGCTCCGTCGTCCCGTACTCCATCAGCCGTCCGGCGTACATGACTGCCACGCAGGAACAGCAGGACGATACGACCGAAATATCGTGGGTGATTAGCATCCACGTCACATTCATCTTCTCTCTTAACGCATTGATCTCATTTAAAATCTGTCCCTGCGTGATGACATCCAGTGCCGTCGTCGCCTCGTCGAGAATGACGAACGGCGGATTGTGCATCAGGCTCGCTGCGATCGAGACACGCTGCAGCTGCCCTCCGGAGAGTTCATGTGGATACGACTTCAACACACGCTCCGGCAGATTTACCATCTCCAGAAGCCTTGCGAGAATTTTCCGCACATCTGCGGCTGCCGCCTTCGGCTCATGGACCCGGTACATATCGATCAGCTGTCGGTCGATCCGGTGCACCGGACTCAGCAGATTCATGGATTTCTGAAAGACGACGGAGAGTTCTTTCCAGCGCAGTGCCCGTAGCTTCTCATCCGAAAGAGAAAGCAGGTCCGTTCCTTTTAAACGTACCTCGCCATTCACCAGCGTGCTCTCCGGCAACATCCGGAGCACCGCCATCGCCAGGGTCGACTTTCCGGAACCGCTCTCCCCGACAATGCCAAGCGGCGCGCCCTGCTCGATCGTAAGCGACACATCCTCCACCGCTTTGATCTTCCGGTCTTTTGTTTGATACGTCACATTCAGATTTTTGATCTCCAGCAGTGCCATCAGTGTTTCCCTCCTGTCTTCGGATTCATCCATGCGGTAATTCCGTCACCGATCAGATAGAAAATCAGCACGATCAGAAGAATCGCAAGTCCGGCAAATGCAGCCACCCACCAGCCATTCAGGATGTAGCCTCTGCCCTGATTGATCATCTGTCCCCAACTCACCACGTTCGGATCGCCAAGTCCTAAGAAGGATAAAGACGCCTCCGTCAGGATCGCTCCGCCGATGTTCATCGTCGTATTCGCGATGACCGGGAAAATTCCGTTTGGAATAATATAGCGAAGAATGATCGCCGTCCGGCTCTCACCGATCGCCTCCGCGCTCTTTACAAACGTGCGCTCCCGCAGCGACATCGCCTGCGCACGCATCAGACGCGCATTGGACGGCCAGCTCGTCAGTCCGATGACGATCATCACGTTCAGCATACTGCTTCCGAACAGCGCGATAATGATCAGTACGAGAAAGAAGGTCGGCAACATCATGAAAATATTGATGACCTCGTTCATAATCTTATCGGCTGCGCCTCCAAAATATCCGGCGATCGCACCGAACAGAACCCCGATCACTCCGGTGATCGCCGCCGCGATAATGCCGACCGTCAAAGAGACGCGCGATCCCTCGATCAGCATACTATACACATCTCTTCCGAGGTCGTCGGTGCCGAGCCAGTGCTCTTTGCACGGAGCCATCAACGTATCACTGCTCAGCTGCTTCGGTCCATACGTTTCCAGAAACGGAGCAAAGATCGCGATGAGCACGACCAGTAACAGAAGGATGCAGCCATATTTCAGAGCTCTGTTTTCCTTGAAAATTCTGCTGTATTTTTTTATGCCAGTCATTGCCGTTCCTCCTGTTATTTATATCGAATCCGCGGGTCTACCGCCGCATACACCAGATCCGTCAGCATCGTGATGACCGCCACAGAAATCGAAAGTACCAGATAAATGCCCATCAGCAGCGGATAGTCACGCTTGCCGATCGCATCCAGCATCATTCGGCCAATCCCTGGCCATGCAAATACGACCTCGATCAGTGCCGCGCCCATGACCGTATAGGCCAGGTTGATACCGAATACGGTGATCGTCGGAAGGATGCTGTTCTTCAGGACGTATCTGCGGAAAATCGTCTTTTCATCCATGCCGACGGCCCGGAACGTATTAATGAAGTCTTCCGTCATCGTCTGGGAGACGGAAGTGCGGAAAATACGCAGGTAGACCGGGATCTCGATGATCGTCAGAGTCCCCACCGGAAGTACCATATGTTTTAAAATATCGAGCACATGCGCCATACCGGTATAGGATGCACGCAGGCTCACCATACCGGAGGTCGGAAGGAAATGAAGAGCCGTCGAGAACAGCAGGATCGCCATCATACCGAGCCAGAAGGATGGCATCGAATAGAAGAAATACGAGACTGCGTTAATAATATAGTCCAGACGGCTTCCCTGCCGCGTCGAAGTCACAAGCCCCAGCAACGTGCCGAGCACGGCTGCCAGAATCGCACTCGTCAGCGCCAGCAGCGAGGACGGTCCGAACCGATCCAGAATCAGCTTTGTCACCGGCTGATTATACACATAGGAATTGCCCATATCGCCCTTGAGCAGATTCTTCACATAGCTGATGAACTGCACATACAGTGGCTTATCCAATCCGTACTTCACGGTCAGTGCCGCCTCCATCTCCGGCGACGGATGTCCGCTGCCAGCCAGCACCTTTGTCGGATCGCCCGGTGCTAGATGGATCAGAAGAAAATTAATCACGAGCGCCACTGCCACCGTCAGCAGGGCAAGTAAAATTCGTTTCGTCACATATCGTCTCATCATTCCGCTCCTCTTATTTCTGCGCCTCTGCAATTCCTGCTAATCCTAGCGGCGCGCTATGAATCTATAGTAAGCGCGCTTACATCTCTTGTCAAGAAAAAAATGCGGCTCTTTCAGGAAAAGTACCGCATTTTTCTGATTATTTATTTGTTTGACACACCGTGCTCAAACAGCGAGTAGTATAGGTATTCCTTTTTTTCCATAAATTCTTCCAGTGAGAGGTGGTACGTCCGAGCATACTGCAGCAGGTTATAGTTTGCTGTCAGGTACAGATAGGTCGCCAAATCCATATCCACGTCCTCCCGCAACAGCCCCTTCTGTCTCTTTTCCTCCAGCCGTTCCCGGTAGAACTGGCGAATATGGCCGGAAATATTCAGGTTCGGGTCAAAATACACGCGATGAATCACCTCGTCCGGAAGCTCCAGAAACGTGAGCAAAAACCGGTTTTCCCTCTCCGTCCAGACGCCGCCTGCATCCTGCAGCCGGATAAAAAACTCATCTGGCAAAAGGCGCTGCTCCGCCTTTCCCTCAATCGCATCATACAGATACAGGTACAAATCGTCCTTGGATGCAAAGTACCGGTAAAATGTATTCATATTGATCTGAAGCCGCTCTACAATCCTGCGGATCGTAACCTCCTTATATGGATACTCCAGATACAGATCCATGCTCTTTTCTATGATCTCCTGTCTGCGCGCCTCCGGCAGCCGCAGATACGCCGCCTTTTCCAGCATGTCCTCTCCTTCTATGTTCTGCCTCTGATCCCTGATGTCAGTTTCCGCAACAGAAATCGGCAACAAAACATTCTTGATTTAGATTTGCCCTATTTCTGTACTATAACATACAATTTCAGACACGGCAATGTCGTTTCTTGTCTTGAAACATCCGCCAAAGGAAAGGGAATATCGACAGCGTTTTTCAGGCTGCCCGTTTTTTAGAAGCACGTAAACGCGCCGTCGATCACAAAGTCCGATCCGGTCGTAAACGTACTCGTATCGCCGGCGAGGTAGACACAGATCGACTCCAGTTCTTCCGGCTTGCCCATGCGGCCCAGCGGCGCCATCTCGTTCCACTTCTCAATCAGCGGGATCAGGGTCGGAGAATTTAACGTCAGCTCCGTGCCAATGTATCCCGGGCTGATGCAGTTGACACGCACGCCGCGTTTTGCCCATTCAATCGCCAGAGACTTGGTCAGCTGGATCACGCCTGCCTTGGACGCATTGTATGCGCACTGCGGCTGCGGGACATTGACGATATGAGCCGACATGGACGCCGTATTGATGATTGATCCGCCGCCATGTGCCAGCATATATTTTCCCGCTGCGATGTCTGTCAGGAAAATGCCATTCAAATTTACATTGATGACTTTTGACCACTGCGCATAAGTCATCTCCTCCGCCGGGGCATTGATGCAGATACCCGCATTGTTGTGGCAGAAATGAAGGCCGCCAAGCTCTTCTACGACTTTCGCTACCATCGCATCGACCTGCTCCGGAATGGTGCAGTCCGCCTCGATCGCAATCACCTTGCGCCCGGTCTTATCTGCGAGCTCCTTTGCCGTCTTCACTGCCTCCGCATAGTCCAGATCCACAATCGCCACATCCGCTCCAGCCTCTGCAAACGCCGTAGCCGTACATTTCCCGATGCCACGCGCACCGCCCGTCACAAATCCCTTCTTGCCATCCAGACGCATTTTTTCAATAATTCCCATAGCAAAACCTCCTGTCTTTTATTATCAGTTTGTTCCATGTGTCCTCATTTCTCAATTTTGTAAAATCATTTTACAAATTTAATTTTATAATACTACAAATCCGGCCTTTCGTCCATACGAACGAATGCACAAACATCCGCAACCGTTTTTATGCATTCTGTCTGCCATCCGCCCCACCACTGTGCCAGATCGTTTATACATAAAAATACCGGAATCCCCCGAAGCAATCGCTGCTTTTCAGGATTCCGGTCATATTCCATACTATTTTCCTACGCCTCTTCCACCCCGATCCGAATCACATTGACCGAATGCGGCGGCAGTGTAATCGTCATGCCGCTCTCAAATGCACCGAGCTCTTTATGCTGGATCACGACACCGTCGTGGTCTACGTCATTGTAAGCCTCTGTACTGTCACCGCAGATATAATCCACCGTCACAGCCCCGGCGGCATCCAGCTCCAGCGTAAAACTCAGCTCCTCGTCTGCCGACTTATTGATCGCTGCGACTGCATAGCCTGCGTGGTCACTGAACGATGTCACGAGCACATCCAGCTGCTCGACCTCCACGATCTCACCGTCGACGCGCTTCATCTTCTTCACCGGCACGTCCTCCTGCCACGTATCCAGCACGACATCCCCGAGGTAATTCACATACAGGTCAAATACATGATATGTGCTCCGCAGCACGATACCATCCGGATACGTATAAATACAACCGCGCGTATTCACGATCGGCGCAAAATTCGCCATGCCCACGATGTCGCAGTTCCGGTTGCACATGTTCAGAAAACTCGCGGTAAATACCGCATCCGCCATCGTGTACTGGGAGTTGATGTCGTTGTCATTGCGGGGAACGACGTATTCCTCCTTCGTCACACCCTGTTCAATGCAGTGTACCTTCGGATGATACCACTGGCGCAGATTCCACTCATCAAAAGCAATCCGGATCTTTTTCTCCAGACCAAATGCCTCCAGAAGTCCCCTAACCTTGCGCACCGAATGTCCGATATCCGCCGTGTAGGCCATGCATGCATCATAGTCTGCGCCATCGTTTGTCTCATGGATCGGATCCCAGTATTCATGAATGGAGATCCAGTCAAGGAACTGTCCGCAGTTCTTGAGCAGATTGACATTCCAGTCAATATCGGTCAGCGCTGCAGCAGAAAGCTCCGTACACGGATCCACATGTTTCATCATCTTTGCTGCTTCCAGCGTCAGGCGTCCCCATTCCTTTTCATCCTTGGCACCGATCTCCCACCAGCCGTAGTTCTCATTTCCAATACTCCAGTATTTGACCTTATGCGGCTCTTCATACCCGTTTGCAATCCGCCATTTCGCATACTGTCCTTCGTTTTCCAGATTGCAGTACTCGACCCAGTCGCTCATCTCCTCGGCTGTTCCGGTACCTGCATTTGTGCAGATGTACGGTTCACATCCGATCTTCCGGCACATCTGGATATACTCATCTGTCCCGAACGTATTCGGCTCTTCCACGCGCCATGCTTTGTCAAATAACGGCACCCGTTTCTCTCCGACGCCATCCTTCCAGTGGTAAGACGACACAAAGCAGCCGCCCGGCCAGCGCAGGATCGGCACGTGGATCTTGCGCATCGCACTCAGCACATCGGTCCGCAGTCCGTCCTCATCCGAGAGCGGATTGCCCGGATCATAGACACCACCGTAAATCTGTCTGTGAAAATGCTCAATGAAGTGTCCGTAGATCATCGGATCTCTCTGTCCGAGCACCCGGTGCTCTTTCGCATGAATTTTCATATGGATTCCTCCTCCTATACAATTTATACAATAGGCGTTTGCAAAACTCTGAAAGCCGCATAACTACTGACTTTTTTCGGTATTGTGATTTTGTTTCTCCTCACAAAATTTTGAACTTTTATATCTATTTTGCATAAAAATCTCTTTTCATATATCGAAGTTAAAACCTATTTTTATGCAAAACACACATATTTTAATTATCGGGTTTCGCAATCACCTAAATTTATACAAACGGATATGTTTCATCCGCCCAGTCACATAAATCGCAGGTAAACGCAATGCCGCCAGATCGCACACAAACGGAAAGATAAAGCGTATGCCTGTAAAAGAAAAACTGCCCTGCCACATGACTTATGCCGTGCAGCAAGGCAGTCCATATCAAGTAAAATCAGCCCTTTACGCCTCCGGCTGTCATACCTTCGATGAAGTAACGCTGGAAGCAGATGAACAGGATCAGGATCGGGATAATCGCGAAGCAGGATCCTGCGATCAGAATATCATAGTTATTACCATACGGTGTGATCAGGCTCTGCAGTCCTACCGGAAGTGTGATCTTGTCGATGGAGTTCGTCACGATCATCGGCCACAGGAAGTTATTCCAGCTCTGCATGCCCTGATAAATACCCATTGCTGCGAAGGACGGCTTCATCAGCGGAAGCATGATCTTTACAAAGATTCCGTACTCCGAACATCCATCCACACGTGCGGCCTCCAGAAAGTCCTTCGGGATACCAGACAAATACTGGCGGAAGAAGAATACGAGCATCGGTACGACAATGTACGGAAGGATAATACCCCACATCGTATTCATCAGCTTCATGTTCACGATCAGACGGTACAGCGGAAGGAGAATCACCTCGGTCGGCACCATCATAACGAGCAGCACGAGCATGAAGAAGAAATTCTTTCCTTTAAAGTCATACATCGCAAAGCCGTATCCGACACATGCGCTCAGGAACAATGCCAGCGCTACCTGAACAACCGTGATGACCAGACTGTTCTTGTACCACGTAAAGTATGCATTTTCACCGCTGAACAGCAGACGGTACTCGTCGAAGTTCGCATTTGCCCAGTCAATGTTGAAGTTCAGACCATTTCTCATCAGCTCTACGCCCGGCCGAAGCGATGCACAGGCAAGCAGTGCCAGCGGAAGCAGGGTAATCACTGCTACGATTATAAAAAATATCATCAACAGCGTCGTTCTTGTTCTGGATTTTGCCTTATTCATGGATTACCGCTCCTTTCTGAAGGTTCCGTTGAAGAACAGCTGAACCACATTAATGAGAAGTACAATTGCAAGGAAAATCACACCAATCGCACTTGCAATTCCGATATTGTTCTGCTCAAAGCCCATCCGGTAAAGCATACCAACCAGAGTCGTACCAACGTTGTTCGGTGATTTATTACCATTAAACAACATGAAGGACTCGGAGAACATCGCCATACCACCGAAGATTGAGATCGTCAGCACATAAACGGTCGTCGGCTTCAGAAGCGGAATCGTCACATAGCGGAATCTCTGCCAGGTGCTCGCACCATCGATATCTGCGGACTCATACAGGTCTTCCGGAATCTGCTGCAGACCGGACAGATAATACATCATATTTACACCCGTCCAGCGCCACAGGCACAGGAAGAATAACGTAATCCAGACCGTTACCGGCTTTCTCAGCCATACGATCGGGCCTGCGCCAAACAGGGCGATCAGGCGGTTCATGAAAGAGCCTTCCAGCTCTCCGAACATCAGTCGGAAAACGACACCGGATACTACGACAGAGGTCAGTGCCGGGATAAACAGAATGCTACGGAACGCTGCGCGTCCCTTCATATATTTGCTGTTCAGCAATGCCGCCATCAACATCGGGATCGGAATCATCAATGCACAGGTGACTACTGTATAGAAAGCGCTGTTCTTCAGGCTCTTGATGAATACGGCATTTGTCAGGATCTTATAGTTTTCCAGTCCGACAAAGCTGGTATTCGGTCCAGAGACCTTCTGAAAGCTCATTATAATCATGCTCACAATCGAATACGCAAAAAACAGCGCAAACGTAATTAAGAAAGGCGCGATAAAGACATATGGCGCTACTTTTTTCGAATAAATAAAGCGTTTGAAGATACCTTGCTTTTTCATAATATCCTCCTGTTCCAAGCATGTCTGCGCCTGTAAACGGATCGCAGAATGCTGATTCAAGCCGCCGTTTGTTCCGTCGACCGCTCTTCTGGTAAAGTGCAGTTGCATTTTCGTAGAAAAAGGGCGCCGCAGGGATGCCGCGCCGCCCTTCTCTATATGACTGGCCGGAGCTTTATGCTGTCCGGTTTCCTTTTCTGATTAGTAGATGATAGAATCCTGCTCACCCTGCAGCAGCTCCATAGCATCCTGATCCGTAGAGATCTCAAATGCATTTGAGTAAGTCGTAGATACGAGTGTGCTGTATGTAGCAGAGTAGCTGCCGGAGATATCCGGTGCAGTCAGGTCTGTACCATTTGCTTTCAGGATATCAAACGGGTTCGTGGTGAAGTAGCTGAGGAACTTGTTGTCCTTGTTCTCGGTGATCTCCGGATCGTCCCAAAGCTCGGTACGGATCGGGTCAAATCCAAGCTCGTTCCACTCGTAGGTGCATCCTTCCTTGGAAAGCTTTGCAAATGCGAGGAAGTCTTTTGCCAGATCAGCGTTCTCGGTGTACTTGATAACAGATGTACCGGTACCACCCTGCAGAACCTCACGTGTGTCGCCCTCGTTCCATACCGGAATCGGGTAAATCGCCATCTTCTGGTTCAGATCCGGCATGTAGTCGGTAAATCTTCCCATGTACCACAGCGGCATAGCGATGGAAGCAACTCCGCCTCCGTTCAGATGTCCGTACCACTCCTCGGTGTGGAATCCACCACCCGGTGCAACCTCACAGATACCAAGGTCGATCATGTTGCGGATGTAATCGATAACTTCTGCATGCTCTTCTGTCGCGATGTTCGGATTGCCATCCTCGTCTACATACTGAGCACCCTTCTCGAGCATCATCAGCTGCGGAAGGAAGAGGTCTGCGGTCTCTACTGCGCACATCGGCTTGCCGGTCTTCTCAAGAACGGTCTTACCAGCTTCTACATAATCATCCCAGGTCACGATGTCTGCCGGATCTACGCCAGCCTCATTCATAATGTCCATATTGTAGTAGCAAACGCTTGCGCCAAGGTGGAAGTCTACGCCGTACTCATTTCCATCCTTATCACCGTACATGTCAACACGGGACATAACTACGTCATCCTTGTACGGCTCTACTGCATCGTTGATCGGAAGCAGATAGTCATCCTTCAGGAAGGAACCATAGTAGCCGATCTCGATATCTGCCATATCCGGTGTACCCTCACCTGCCTGGCAAGCGATCAGAAGCTTGCTGTGAAGAGAATGGGACTCACCTGTAGTTACGGTCAGATTGATCGGACGATCCGGGTTCTGCTCATTCCATACATCTGCCATAGAGGTCCAGAATCCTACGTGCAGCTCCTGGAAGGTCCAGAAGGACATCTCTGTTCCACCATCTACGAATGTATTAGTACCCTGTGTGGAAGCTTCCTCTGCAGCTGCGGTCATTCCCGTACCTGCTGCCATGGACATTGCCATTGCAGATGCAAGTACGCCTGCGATTACTTTTCTTTTCATACCTGATCTCCTTTCGATTTACACGGTTCGCACCAAATGTATTAACGATAGAACAATATTAACGTTAATAAGAGGTTTTGTCAGGAAATCGGAGAGAAAAATCTCGTTTTGTGTACATTTTCACAATATCGTTTTTTCACTTTTTATGCATTCTGCCAGATTCATTTGTTTTTTTCTATTTTTTTGTGTATATGTTATTGTTTACTTGTACCACAGGTAAATTAATGCTATACTCATTAGCAGACTACTGGAAAGGAATTAAGTCATGAGTAATCCATCGCGTATCACATTGAAAACGATTGCAGAGCACTGCGGCTATTCTGTCAATACGGTATCGCTGGCTCTGCGCAACGATCCGCGCATTTCCAGACAGACCTTAGATACTGTTCAGAAAGCAGCCGATGAGCTTGGCTATATCCGTAATAACCTCGCCTCCTCCCTGCGTTCCGGAAAAAGCAATATCATTGCAATTATTATTGAGCATGCTCACAATCCACACTATACGTTTCTGATCGACGATATGGTCGCCCTGCTCCGTGAGCACGGCTATATCCCGATGCTGCTCTTTACCCGCAACAGCGAGGAGACCGAGCGCCAGATGCTCGAGCTTACCGTATCGCTCTCCGCGGACGGTATCATCCTGTTCGTCCATGGCGGCAAAGAATGGTTTTCTAATACGTTAAAGAAATTGTCGATCCCTGTCATTCTGATTGACCGTGGCATTGAGGGACTGAACCTGGACCGTGTATGTGTCAACGACTATGAGGGCGGCTATCTGGCCGGCGAAAAGCTGGCTTCGCTTGGGCATACCCGTTTTCTCTTTCTCGCCGGTCCACTCTTTATCGAGTCACAGATCCGGCGGCAAAATGGCTTCCTCGACGCGCTGTCCCGTTATCAGCTCGGAAAAGACTGTATCCGTTTTGTCCCCTTTGATACGATCAATGAGGCGATCCGGACGAATACGATTCTGGAAATGCTCTCACCGATCGACTATACTGCCATCATCTGCTACAATGACGAATTTGCTTACTATATGATGAATACCCTGCGCCAGAACGGCTACCGGGTGCCGGAGGACATCTCGATCTGCGGCTTTGACCATATCTGCAGCAGTATGCCATATCTGCCACCGCTCTCGAGTATCTCCTATCCGAAGGACCGAAGCCTGGCGCAGACGGTCGTCCGTTTCCTGCTCAATCGGCTGGAACGCCCGAACCGTCCGGTTCAGATCGACGAATTTCCGGCTGTTTATTACGAAGAAGGGACGGTAGGTATCTGCCATGACAAAAAGCATCACACCGACACAGATCAAAAAGAATAACCGCAGTCTGATCTATCATTATCTCTATCAGCATCCCGGCAGCTCCCAGCAGGAACTGTCTTCCCAGCTGCGCCTGAGCCGACCGACCGTGGCCACCAACCTCTCTGCCCTTGAAGCAGAGGGACGGATCGCCAAGAGCGGACAGATCGCATCCGAAAGTGCAGGCCGCAAAGCTGCCGCCTACGCGATCGTTCCGGACTTCCGGATCGCCCTCGGTGTCGAGCTGCTCAAACATGAAGTAAAAGTCGTCGCCGTCAACCTGTACGGAAAAAGCATTGCGCGTGCTTCTTTTTCTGAGACTTATACAGACACACCAGAGTATTACCAGATGATCTGTGAAAAAATCCTTACATTTGCTCAGGCACTTCCATGCGAATCCTCGCAGATTCTCGGTATCGGTTTTGCCATGCAGGCACTGATCTCCGCCGACAAAAAGAGCATTCTCTACGGAAAGATCCTCTCCTGTACCGGACTCTCTCTGTCCGTTTTTTCAGATCAGCTTCCATGGCCATGCTCCTTCATCCACGATGCAGAGAGTGCTGCCGTCTCTGAGCTCTGGGCTTCCCCGGATCTCACCGACGCCTTTTATCTCTCACTCAGCCGTCATCTGGGTGGCTCCGTGATCGCAAAGAGGACGATCATGGGCGGCAAGCACGGACATAGCGGCACGATCGAGCACATCCACATGCGGGACAACGGCATCCGCTGCTACTGCGGACAGATGGGCTGTATGGAGACGCTCTGCTCGGTCAAGACACTTCTCGCTGAGGGCGAAACGCTCGAATCCTTCTTTACAAATGTGCGTCAGGGAAATGTGATCTGCTCCTGTCGCTGGGGCGCTTTCCTGTCCGACCTTGCTGAATGCATCAATCTTCTGCACCTCGTCTACGACACGGACTTTATCCTCGGCGGTCATCTGGCTCCTTATCTGCAGGAAGAGGATCTCATCTTTCTGCACGAAAAAATCCGCCAGCTCACACCATTTGGGGAACCGGCGGACTTCCTCCGCATCAGCAAAATGCCGCAGGATAATATCTGTATCGGGGCGGCATTGCCGTATATTCAGGGGTTTTGGGGGTGAATGTCTCTGCTACTCCACTGTCCCCATCATCCAGTCAAGCGCGTTGATTCGGCGGATTCCATTATAATCCGCCTCCGGATCTTCATCTAACGTCAATATTACTTTTGGATAATGATCTGCAATTTTTTCCAGTGAAAGCAGTTCTCTTCGAAGTGTTTTTTCCTCCCTCACGGTTGCTGCCACCTGATAGTAAATACGGCCTCTCGCATTCATGCAGACAAAATCGACCTCCAGATCATCTATTTTTCCTACATATACCTCGTAGCCTCTTCGAAGCAGTTCCAGATAGACTACATTTTCAAGAATATGTCCCACATCGGTAGAGCTTGTTCCCAAAAGCAAATAACGAAGCCCGATATCGGCCACGTAATATTTTTCCAATGTTTTGAGATACTGCTTTCCCCGTACATTGTAACGTCTAGCCTGATAGACAATATAGCTCTCCATCAATGCAGACAGGTATTTTTCTACCGTTCTGGCATCCGTCTTTCTGCCATCAGAAGTCATCGTATCTGCGATCTTTTTGGTAGATAACGGATTCCCTATGTTATCAAATACAAATCGCGCCACACTTTCCAGCATCATCGTATCAGAAATTTTATGACGGTTCGCAATATCCTTCACAACAATTGTATTGTAAATTCCTTCCAGATAATCCCGAAGCTCCCTTGGGTGACCTGCGAGTTCCAGCGCATAAGGAAAAGAACTGTTCTCCAGATACGCCGTATATTTCCGCATCAGCTCTCTGTTATCCCCCGTCGCACTGACATATTCCTTAAATGAAAGCGGAAGCATCTTTATTTCTACATACCTTCCAGATAAGAGCGTCGCGATTTCGGAGGAAAGCATATACGCATTTGATCCGGTAATATAAATATCCACATTTTTTTTGAGGTATAAGCTGTCCACTACCATCGGAAAATTCTCGCACTGCTGAATCTCATCTACAAAAACATACGTCATTTTCTCCGGCACCAGCCGTTCTTTTACATATGCATGGAGCTTCTCCAGCTTTCGCAGCTCATAAAAATCAAAATCTTCCAGATTAATGCTGATGATTTGCTCTGCTGCAATGCCCTGCTCCATCAGGTACTCCTGATAAAGCTCCAAAAGCGTAGACTTCCCGCAGCGCCGAATTCCTGTAATTACCTTTATCAGCTGTTTTTCCCGAAACGCAATTAATTTATCCAAATATTCCGGTCGTTGAATTTTCTTTCTCATGCCGCCCCTCCTTTCTTCAATCATATCCAAAAACTTTAGATTTTTCAATAGTCTTTGGATTTTATTCCAAAAACTTTTGATTTTTCAATTGTTTTTACACAAAATCCCACCAGAAGCATTCCGTCTTTTCTTTCGTACCGTTTGCCTCTGGTGGGATTTTTCTTTTTTATTTTATTCTCTTTGGCAGGAATTATCCGTTATCCTCTTGCCATAGGATATTCACACCCGCTCTACAATCGTCGAGCAGCCCATGCCACCACCGATACACAGGGTAGCCAGTCCACGCTTCGCATTCCGTCTTTGCATCTCATGCAGCAAGGTCACGAGAATCCGGCAGCCGGACGCGCCGACCGGATGGCCAAGCGCGATAGCGCCGCCATTTACATTGAGCTTTGCCGGATCCAGCTCAAGCTCTCTTGCCACAGCCAGAGACTGGGCTGCAAATGCCTCATTTGCCTCTACCAGATCAAAATCTGAGATCGAAAGTCCGGTTTTCTTGAGTATCTTTCTTGTAGATGCCACCGGGCCCACGCCCATGATAGACGGATCTACCCCGCCGAGCGCACCGGCTACAAAGGCTGCCATCGGCTTTACGCCAAGCTCCGACGCCTTCTCCTCGCTCATCACGACGACCGCTGCTGCACCGTCATTGATTCCTGACGCATTTCCAGCTGTTACAACGCCGCCTTCCTTTCCAGAACAGCAGCGCAATGCTGCCAGCCCTTCCTTTGTCGTCCCGGCACGTGGTCCCTCATCTTTTGAAAATTCTACGATGTTCTTTTTTACCTTTACCGGAACCGGAACAATCTCATCCGCAAATACACCGGCTGCCTGTGCCCTCTCACATTTCTGCTGGCTCTCTGCCGCAAATGCATCCAGCTCTTCTCTGGTCAGGTGCCACTGCTCTGCCACATTCTCCGCCGTAATCATCATATGATACTGATGAAATGCATCCCAGAGCGCATCATTTACCATCGTATCTACGAGCGTTCCATTGTTCATGCGGTATCCAAACCGGCCGTTCATCATCGCATACGGTGCCATCGACATATTTTCCATGCCCCCAGCTACTACGATGTCGGCATCACCTGCCTGAATCATCTGAGCTGCCATATTCACGCAGTTCAGACCGGATCCACACACGACATTCACCGTCACTGCCGGTGTCTCTACCGGAAGTCCTGCCTTGATAGAAGCCTGCCGTGCCACATTCTGGCCAAGCCCGGCCTGAATGACACATCCCATATAGACATGATCCACTTCCGTCGCCGGTACTCCCGCACGCGCAAGCGCTTCACGGATCACAATCGCTCCCAGTTCCATTGCCGGTACATTTGAAAGCGCGCCTCCCATTTTTCCGATCGCTGTCCGGCATGCTCCCGCAATTACTACCTTTTTTGCCATGTCCGCCTCCTTAGATTACATTTTCCTTCTTCATCTCTTCCAGATCTTCATCGGTATATCCGATTGCCTTATAAATCTCTTCATTGTGCTGACCAAGTGTCGGACCCGGACGGTTGATTCTCGGCATTGCATCCATCAGCTTCACCGGGCATCCATTGACGGTCATTTTCCCAATTACCGGATGATCAATGTCAATAAACATCTCTCGTACTTCCGCAATGTGATGATCCTCCGTGATCTGTTTTACGTTATAAATCGGGCCTGCCGGAATTCCATGAGAAAGTACAATATCTACAACTTCGTCGACCGTATACTGCATCGTCCACTCTTCGATATATTTTTTCTGAATCTCATTGTTCTCCACGCGAAGCGGAACTGTCAGAAACCGCTCATCGGTGATCATCCACGGCATATTTACGACCTCATTACAGAATTTCTCATAAAGTTTCTGATTGCCGCAGGCGATGATGACATAGCCATCCTTTGCATGATATGCATCGTATGGAGCAATCGAAGCATATGCGTTTCCGTTTCTTACCGGAAGCTGATGCGACTTGAAGTAACGCACATATGCATTCTCCAGGCTTGCCACAACAGAATCAACCAGAGAAATGTCCACGCGCTGCCCTTTTCCGGTCATATTCCGGTAATTAACCGCCGCCAGCACACCAATAACCAGATTCATACCACCTAAGATATCTCCCATCGCATTTCCGGATCTGGTCGGCTCTCCGCCTTTTGCACCGGTAACGCTCATCAATCCGCCCATTGCCTGAGAAACAATGTCATAGCCCGGTCGCATTGCATACGGTCCATAGCTTCCAAAACCGGACACCGCTCCATAAATCAGCCTCGGATTAATCTCTTTCAGACGATCATAGCCAAGTCCCAGCTTATCCATAACACCCGGTCGAAAATTTTCAATCAGAATATCCGCCTTCTCCACCAGCTTCAGAAATGCTTCTTTTCCTTTTTCAGATTTCATGTTTAAAGTAATTCCGCGCTTGTTACGATTCAGATTTGCATAATACATGCTTTCTCCGTTTTCATACGGACCATATCCGCGTGCATCATCGCCCCTTCCCGGAATCTCGATTTTAATCACATTTGCACCCAGATCACCGAGCAGTGCGCCTGCATAAGGTCCTGCAACGACTCTTGTAAGATCCAGTACCGTTAAATTTTCCAGTGCCTGTTCTGCTTTTCTCTCCTCCATAGCTGTATCTCCTTTTTCACATATGGCTGTATTTCTATAGTGCCAGACACTCCATTCCGGTAATTCCGGAAAAGCGTCTGTTTCGTAATTCCATCATTTCATAAATCAGTTCCGGCTGCATGTGGCTTCTTCCAGCAATCGCCATCAGCTCTCCCAAAAGCTGTGCGTCAAATCCTTCGCAGTTCTGCAGCAAATCGAGAAGTTCTCTCTCCCGGTTCTCTTCTCCTGGCCAGAACTTTTCCAGCCGGTCTGAATATTCTACCAAAAGCTCCAGATACCATCTTCGCATTTCATCGCTCAAATGTTCCGGATAGCGCAGTCTTGCAATCGCCATTCTTCCGGAAAAATCCAACCGAAAAGCCTCTTTTGCGATTACATCCATCTGCTCTGCCCATTCTGTCAGAAACAGCCTTGGCAGACTCGCAATCACGCGGTAACGCTCATCGCAGGTCAGAATCTTATCTCTTGCCGCCGGTAGTCCGATCTGTCTTACGATCGTTCCATTGACACAACGGCTCATCCATTGCAGTGCCGCCGTATGGTCAAACGCCTGTGAATGCGTTTTAATTTCCCGTGACCAGGGCCGATCCTCCAGTTCCTCATCCTCAACCAGTAAATGTACCAGTCCACAGCTGTTGAATGATTCTGCCCCAATTTCCGTCACCGTCTTCGGTAATATCAGCTCCTTTAAAGCATGACATCCAGAAAACGCACCCACATCTGGCATGACATGTACATTGCTTGGGTAAATGTTCCCGATCTGCCTCAGATGATCCGGAAGCTGTACCTGTTCCAACCTGCTGCACTCTCCAAAAAGTCCACTCTCCAATCGTTCCAGATAAGCAGGAAGCCGAACCGCCTTCAGCCTGTCACAATGCCAGAACGCATACATTCCAATGCTGCGAATCGTATCAGGGAGCCAGATTTCCACAGGCCCTCCCGCATCCACCACTTCTTGCTGCATAGCCGCGGCATGCATGATACAGAAAACGCTGAATGAAAGAGAAGAGCCTCCTCCGAACTGCTCCCAGCGTTCCGTTGGAAAATGAAACGCCGCAAATGCAAGCGGTGCAATTTCTGTTATCCGGCAGCCTCCGACCGTCTCCGGCAAATGTGCCGCAGTCGTATTCCTCGGCCAGCGAAGCAATCTGGCAGTACCGTCTTCCAAGGCAAAAAAATCCACATATCCTACTGCTTTCTCACCACAGGATTCTGTCTCAAGAATCTGGCCATCTTCCGTCACTTCAAACCTCATCTGCCGCTCTCTTTGTTCCATGTCTTACACCTCTGTCACTCCCAGGCTCTCTTCGCCAAGTGCAAGCTGAATTCGATCCTGCAACTGTTTCTCCTTTTTGTGAAGCTGAAGACGACTGCTCGCCTCGAAAAACTCCAGACTCAGAAACTGTCCAATAAAAGAAGATGCCTCCGGCTTTGCCGTCAGATCGCTAACTGCCATCGACAGCTCATTTCCATCTCCAAACGCCTGTTCCAAAAATTTTAAAAGATTTCCGCATTCCGCCTGCGTCTTTTTCACCTGCTGCTCCAGCTCTGCCACCTGCGCTGCATAGTAGCTGCGGCATGCTTCATATACATTCCGCTTTCCAGCATCCCGCATGGCTTCCTTCTGCATCTTACGAAGCTGGGATGCCGCGCTGTTCCATCCGGCCCGCTCTGCCTCTGCTCCCTGTTCTGCCGCCACCCTCAGCGCACACTGCATTTCGTCAAAAATCTTTACCGCCTGAGTATTCGCTGCTTCCAGATCCTCTTTTTTATCGACCAACTGTCCTTTAAGCTTCAGCAACGCTGTCTTTTCTGTCGTGCAGTGCTGCATATCGCCGAGCACTTTTTCCAGTAACAGCCCTGTCAAAGTCAGCCGTTCATCCGTCCTCGCCTGCTGTGCCTCTTCTACTGTCTTCTGATCGTAAGCACCAGCTACAATCGCATCAACGTCATAGGCCAGCCGGTACTTCTGATACAACTCATAATAAACAGCAAAATCTCTTGCCACAGCATCATTTTGCAAGTACTGCCGAATCAGATTTTGGTCAATTTCAATTTGAAGCCGTTCATGCATCTGAATACTCTGGGAAAGATCCTCCCACGACCGTGGGGTCACAACTGAAAAACCGGAAACCGTCGTTTCCATTACATAAAAGCAATCCGGTCGAATATCCAGAAAGCTCACTATCGTACGGGATATGTTTCTCTGTACCGCATATTCCTTCCAGATCTCATAATCTGGCTCTACCGAAAGGTATTTCAACCGATCCAACGTTGCCGCATCAAATTCCCGGACGCTTTTGTTATATCTTGCTGGATTTCCAGCCGTCACAACGACCCATCCATCCGGAAGCGAATGTCCGCCGAATACCTTGTACTGGAGAAACAGCAGCATCGCAGGAGAAAGTGTCTCGGAAATACAGTTGATCTCGTCCAGAAACAGAATTCCTTCTCTTTTCCCGGTACGCTCCATACATTCATATACGCTTGCAATAATTTCACTCATCGTATATTCACTCACAGAATAGCGCTGTCCTCCAAATTCCCGCTCCACAATCATCGGCAGTCCAATCGCACTCTGTCTGGTGTGATGCGTCATAGAGTAGGAAACCAACCCGATCCCAAGTTCCTCACTGATCTGCTTCATGATCGCAGTTTTACCAAGGCCAGGCGCTCCCTGAAGGAAAATCGGTCGCTGATGGACGAGCGGTATTTCATATCTTCCCAGTGCATCTTTTTGCAGATAAATGGTCACTGCATTTTTGATCTGTTGTTTTGCATTTGCAATATTCATATCATGCTTCCATTTTTCATTTTGTATTTTTCTTCAGAATCCGGATATTGTCCGAAGTCAGTACTGCACGGATCGCCCATTCTGGGACCTTTGGTGAGCTGTAATCATCCCGGTTAAAAATAAAAGCGGTTTTATACGGTGGCTCTGTCTCCGGATAAACGCCCGCTCCATCTGTAAAGTAAAGCAGTCCGTTTATTTTTTTCAGCTTCTTCTGCTCCAACAGCTGCGCTACATAATCAAATACCGGGCGGAAATCAGTTCCTCCAAATCCATGCAATTCCAGGTGATCGATATATGCATCCAGCTCCTTCAGCTCGTGAATTTGGATACAGTTCTGTATCTGCGCATCACACTGTAAAATGTAGATTGATACCTGATCTGTAAAGCTCGCCGTCTGTTGCAGCACGTGTACAGTCTGTCGTAAAAACTCTGCAACGATCTCGCCCTGAACGCTTCCGGACGTATCAATCGCGATGATGAATTCCCGAATCCGGTGTAAATTGCTGTATTCCAGCGGTTCAATCAGCGGAATATTTCCATACTTCTGCAGTCCATACGTGTAATAGATCGGATCAAATTCCTCATCCGAAATCTGCAGGACTTCATTTTCTGCTGCAAACATCCGTAAAAAAGCCGTATAATCCACCGTCTCAAATAAAAACGGCTTCATTCCCTGAATCAGGCTGCCTGCACAAATTCCCTGTCTTCTCTGAAACAGTTCCAGATCCGTCTGTACCTGCCGCGCCAGCTGCTTCCATTTCTTTTCATGCTTTTCCTTACGGGCGATCTCCTCCGATGCCTCTACACCTGCCGCAGGACTTTCAGACATTTCTTCCTCATCTGAATCTCCGTTAAATTCTCCCGAAGTCTTCCTTCCGCCTTGTGCGGCACTTTTTCCCGGAACTTCCCAATATTTGTGGCTATCCAGATAAAACAGTGGCTCCAGTTCTTTTTGTTCGTCTTTGGAAATATCGTTATCCAGAAAATAATTGTAAAAAGCCTCCGCTGTGTTTCCGCCTGCATAGTCCACAAAGCGTTCCAGCTGCCGGACACGTGTTTCCTCATACCGCTCCGACAAAAAATATCCGGAAAGCTCCCAACAGGAATATTCCACCGACATATCACAGGCCAAGTTCCACAACCTTACATCCTTCTCCTGATGGCAAAACGGATGTCCCATCAGCAAATGTAACAGACTGTGCACCAGCGCATGTGCGACCTCATCTGGTGACTTCTGATACCGCTTCAGAAGCTGTTTTGAATTGTAAAAAATGCAGCCCTTTTCAGTTGCAAACAAGACATCCTCTTCAGACGACTTATAGCTTATTGCTGTAAGGGCTCCGGACAAAAACCGGAGCCTCGTAAGCAGCTTCGCTTCCGTCAGATGCAGAATCTGTTCGGCAAGCTCTTTTTGTTCTTTAAATTTCTCCATCTTCTACATGGATCTTCATGCGCATAACAGCGCTTCCCATGGACTTTCCAAGGGAGTCCAGCCGAAGGCTCATCGTCGCCCCGCCACCAAGCGCATGTTTCATGACAAAGTTGAAGCCTCCAAGACTTGGAACTTCATATCTTGTAATTTCGCCTTTTACCATATCTCCGAAAAACGCATGCAGCTTTTCCGGGGTCACTTCCCGCTCGATGATCTTATAATATTCCGGCTTTCTGGCATATACGCAGACATTGCTCGTGTCTCCCTTGTCACCGCTTCGCCCATGTGCAATATCGTTTAAATAAATCTCCGGCATCGTCTATACCTCCAGTATGTGAGACTGAATATCCAGTGCATCTCTCGGAATCGTAGTCGGCCACAGTGCCATAACCTCCTGTACCCGTGCACGTCCCCCAAAGAAGGATGCTCCTGGCGGTCCATTCAGCTGCAGCGGACTGATTTCCGGAATGATCTTCGCACACTCACTCTTATCTTCACTGAATACTGCAATACGCAGTACACACTCATTCAGATTCTTGAGTGCTTCCTCACTCATATCTGCCACGCCAAGATGCAGGCTGTTTACGCCAATATAGCTGATATGTACATCATCCGCCTTCATACCACGACGGGCCATCTTTTTCATGATGACTTCTGCGCAGTACTGTGCTTTCTCATAGGCATCCGGCCATGCAAAACTCAGCATGGAAACCGTCTTCCAACCCTTGTGATATCCCACACAGAGCTTCAACGTATCCGGACGCTGTTTGCCCCGGACATTGCCAATCCGTACACGGTCCGGTCCCACCTGGGTAATTGTCGCATTGCTGATATCTACATTTACATCCGGTGTCAGATAATTTGCCGGGTCATGAACCTCATAGAGGAACTGCTCCTTACAGCTCTGCTCACAGATCACGCCGCCGCAGTCCGGAGCTTTAGTGATCTCAAACGTATCATCCGTCAGCTCTGCGATCGGGAATCCCAGCTCATCCATCCGCGGTACATTTCTCCAGTCGTACATATAGTTACCACCGGCTCCCTGTCCGCCACACTCCAGCAGATGACCTGCCATAATACCACGAGCCAGATTGTTCCAGTCATCATCTGCCCAGCCAAACTCATAGGCCAGCGGTGCAAGGAACAGTGCACTGTCCGCTGCACGTCCGGTAATTACCACATCTGCTCCGTCGCGCAGGCACTGCTCGATTCCCTCATGTCCGATGTATGCGTTACAGTTATAAATCTTATCCAGAATCGAATGGAAATCTCCGTCATAGTCAAAGTTCGGGAATGTCCATCCATCCTTGAGCAGCTGTGGAATCTTGTCCTTAATCGAATCGCCTGTGACATATCCGATCTTATATCCCTTCATCTTTTCCGACTCGGCCCACTGCTTAATGCCGTCTACGCAGCCTGCAATATTCATACCGCCTGCATTTGTACAGATACGGATGTGCTTCTCCCACGCTTCCTTTCCG
>JAQXGF010000054.1 GCA_029006155.1 Lachnospiraceae bacterium | reverse complement strand
GAACCCGTTTGCAGCAAAGGATGCAGAGGGCAAGCCGTTCGATATGTTCTATGAGCAGAAGGTAAGAGATTTCAAGGAAGCTGGTATTGAGTACACGATCAAGCAGATCGACGCATACCGCGCACTCGGCGTAAATGGCATCCATCTGTATGCACTGAACAAGTGGCAGGATGTATCCCGCATCATCAAAGAGTCCGGAATGCGCACGCTTGTTTAATTATTCTATTTACTGTAAGACTTGATTACGGCTTTTGCGGCGAAGCTGCAAAGGGCGGGTGAAATAAAATTGCGGAAGAAGCAACAGGAGGAAACTATGGCACACGTAATAGCAATTGCCGGCAAGGGCGGCGTAGGAAAAACAACACTTTCCGGACTGCTGATCCAGGCTATGTGCAAACTTGGAAAAACACCGATTCTTGCAGTCGATGCAGACGCAAACTCGAATTTAAATGAAGTGCTCGGAGTGGATGTGGAAATGACGCTCGGTGAAGTGCGTGAGCAGATTGAACGGGCTGAGACGAGCAGCCAGAATCCGATTCCGTCCGGCATGTCCAAGGCGGATTACGCGGAGATCATGTTCCAGCACTGCCTGAACGAAGATGACGATTTCGATCTTCTCGTGATGGGGCGGACGCAGGGGAAAGGCTGTTACTGCTATGTAAATGGTATTTTACAGGCGCAGATGCAGAAGCTTCTTCCACACTATCAGTACATGGTCGTGGACAACGAGGCAGGGATGGAGCATATCAGCCGCGGTATTCTGCCGAAGGTGGACACACTGATTCTCGTCAGTGACTGTTCCAGACGCGGTGTGCAGGCGGCGGGCAGAATCGCACAGCTTGCAAAGGAGTGCAATCTCAACCCGTCCACCATGGGACTGATCGTGAACCGGGCTCCGGGCGGAAAGCTGAATGCCGGTACCCTGGAGGAGATTGAGCAGGAGGGACTGAACCTGCTCGGCGTAGTACCGCACGACGATCTGGTATACGAGTACGATTGCGACGGAAAGCCGACCGTACAGTTGCCGGATGATTCGGCAGTGCGGACTGCGTTGAATGAAATCATAAAAAAGATCTCTCTGTAGACTGGAGAAGAGATCAGAAAATAAATCATCAAGGAGGTCAATAATGGGCGACTTTAAATTGACAACAGTAGAAGAGTTCGAAGCGGCTACCAACCGACTTCTCGAGACTGGACAGAAAGTAGGAGCGGATGGATGGCAGTATCGTGTAAAGAACCAGACTCCGCACTGTAAGTTCGGTGAGACTGGTATCTGCTGCCGTATCTGTGCAATGGGACCGTGCCGTATCACCCCGAAGGCACCGAGAGGTATCTGCGGATGTGATGCTCATGGTATCGTAGCACGTAACTACCTGAAATTCACGGCTGGCGGATCTGCTACACATTCCGACCATGGCCGTGAGATCTGCCATACCCTGTACTGCGCAGATCCGAACGGAGCTTATAAGGTAAAGGATCCTGAGAAGCTGATTCGTATTGCAAAAGAGTGGGGCGTTGAGACCGAGGGCAAGGATATTTATGATCTGGCTCACGAGATGGCAGTGCTCGGTATGGAAGAGTATGGTAAGGTATTTGGTTACCAGAGATTCTTAAAGAGAGCACCGCAGCATACGCAGGATATCTGGGAGAAGCAGGAGATCGCTCCGAGAGCAATCGACCGCGAGGTTTCCTGTTCCCTGCATATGACTCATATGGGATGCTCCTCCCTTCCGGAGGCTCTGATCCGTCAGTCCTTAAGATCCGGACTTTCTGATGGATGGGGCGGATCCATGGCTGGTACGGAGTTCTCTGACGTACTGTTTGGTACTCCAAAGCCTTTGGATACCGAGGCAGATCTTGGCGTTATGAACGCTGAAAACGTAAACATCGTTGTACACGGACATGATCCGTCACTTTCCGAGATGATCTGTGAGTATGCAGATGATCCGGAGATGATCGCATATGCAAAAGAGATGGGTGCGAAGGGCATCACGATTTCCGGTGTCTGCTGTACCTCCAACGAAGTAGCAATGCGTCGTGGTATTCCGATGGCAGGTAACTTCCTGCAGCAGGAGAACGTAGTTCTGACCGGAGCCTGTGAGGCAATCGTCGTTGACGTTCAGTGTATTTTCCCGGCATTAGGGCCTCTGTCCAAGTGCTTCCACACCAAATTCGTGACGACTTCCCCGATTGCACAGATGCCGGATGCAGAGTTCATCCGCTTCAGCCCGGAGAATGCAGCTGAGAATGCAAAAGCTATCGTAAAGATGGCAATCGAGAACTTCAAGAACAGAAAACCGGAGCTGGTACATAGTCCGACAAACAAGCAGAAGGCAACCGTTGGTTACTCCTTCGAGGCAATTGTAAAGCAGCTGGATACCGTTGCAAACTCTCAGGTAGACGAGTTCGGT
>JAQXGF010000053.1 GCA_029006155.1 Lachnospiraceae bacterium | reverse complement strand
GATGATTATCTGACGAGGTTTGATTGTGGTCAAGATAACTTTGGCTATCTTTTCCTTTACTGTTTTAAAGGTCAGTCCTTAAAAATTAAAACTTTTCAGAATTTTTCAAGGTTGTTTCACTGTTCAGTTATCAATGTTCTTTTTTCTTTGTTATCTCCTCACCGGAGCAACTCTGATATCATATCACGTTGTTCTCAGTTTGTCAACAACTTTTTTATTTTTTTGAACTTTTATTTTTTCCCGCTGCTGTTTTCCTCAGCAGCGAGATAAATAATACCATCTGTTCCAGCGTTTGTCAACAACTTTTTTGAATTTTTTTAATTTTTCTAATTGTATCTATATTTCATTCAATTTTATCAACTTTGTGTTTATGAAGAATCGCATGAATGCCTCACCACAAACCGCTCAAAGGCTATGCAAGCAGCTCGTCCTTCTTTTCAAGAATCGCCGCTACCGCCGCGCAAGCCGGACAGTCACAGTACTTTGCTCCGGATGCTTTCAGATCCTTTGCGTGCGCTTCTACCTGCTTTGCCATCTCTGCGCCAAATACCTGTGCTCCGGCTTCCGAACCGGCAAACGCCAGCAGTCCGTCGATCGGCATGACATCTTCCTCCAGTTCTGCGATCAGCGCTTTCGTCTGCTCTGCTTCTTTTTCCGTTCCAAGTGCATCCAGCCAGCTCTGTCCGGCTGCTTTTGCCTCCGCACAACAGGACGCTGCTGCGATCATCTCTTTTACTTTCTCTTCCGCGTACGCTTTTACATTCTGATCCATATTCTTATCCTTTCCGGGCATCGACATCCGACAGCACTCTGCCTGCGTCCTGTCCTTTGTGTTTTATAAGACCATCCTATACTTCTCACGCTTCCCCGTCAAGCAGATTTGCACTTATACTATCTCTGCTGCTCTTTCCTCAAAGTGCCCCCTGTCACTTTGTGGCAGAAGTCGACTATCATTAACGAAACCTTCGACACATTATTCTATTTCCTTTATATAAGTCCTGAGCGCTTCAAATCCTCCCTGCGCATACCCGGACAAATCTTTGCCCGCCCGGTTGATCAGGCAATCGGTCAGCAGGAACACCTGCATTCCTGTCTTTTCTGCAATCAGATCTTCATCCGCATCATTTCCTACCATCAGGCACTGCTCCGGACGCACGCCAAGCTTCCCTGCCACCTCCAGGTAATACTTCGGATTTGGTTTGCTGTAGCAGGAATTCTCATAGGTCGTCACGCAGGCGAAATCCTCGGGTCTCAGCCCCGCCCACATAATACGCTGATAGGTCGCAACTTCCGGAAAGATCGGATTCGTGGCAAGTGCAACGCGATACCCCTGCTCTTTCAGCCAGTTTACCGTCTCTGCTGCAGCCGGATTGTAACCGCACGCCTGTTTTGCCTGTGCAAATTCTTTCTCATAAAACGCCTCAAAGCTCACCTGATCCTGCAGTGCTTTCTCTCCGTATAATTGTGAAAACCGTGTCCAGAACGCTTCTTCATTTTTACGTGTCCCGTCATTTTTCACCATCGCCTTTGTGCCATCCCACACGGCAGCGATCAGCTGCTTCGGTTCATAGCCAAGCGGTGCCATTTTCCCCGCCAGCAATTTAAAGTAATATTCGGTAAATGCATCCTGATCCATCGGCAGCAATGTGCCGTCCAGATCAAACAAAATCGTATCAATCATCGTACCTGTTCCTTTCTCTAAAAATTGCGCCTTCTTTTGTCTCTCACAGATTCCCGAATGCAGAGATTGACCGGCAGCATCACATAATTCTCCTCCACCGGCTTTCCATCCAGTATATCCAGCAGCATCTGTGCTGCCATCCTCCCCTTCTGGCTCACATTTTGCCGCACCGTCGTCAGCGCCGGCATCATCATCGACGCGACATTGATGTCGTCGTACCCTGCGATCGAGAGCTCCTCCGGGATTTTGATCCCTTTTCTTTGAAAATACCCCATTGCTTCAATCGCCAGCCGATCCGCCGTAAAGAACAAAGCGCAATCTTTATCCATTCGCTCCAGCAGCCGCTCATAATTTTCCATCCGCGCTTCACGATAGTCACTCAGAAGCACGAAATTTTCCCTCTTATTCGGAAGCCCGGCCTCCTGCAGCGCCCGGAGATATCCCCGATAACGCAGATGATTCGCCGCCCGGTCTGTATTAGCCAGAATAAAAATCTTTTCAAATCCGCAGCGAATCAGGTACTGCGTCATGAGATATCCACCTTCTTCGTCTGCAATCCCGACGTCATACACACGTTTTCGGATATCTCCACTGATATTGCCGCTGAGATCGATCGCCACGACCGGCTTTTTTACCATCGCTGTCAGTCCCTGGTACTGTTCATAATTAAAAGTCAATGTGATCAGCCCATCCACATTCCACGCCCTTGCCATTCGGTAAATATCATCCATGTAGCGTGAGGAATACAGCATCATATAATAACCCGCATTACTGATGACCCGTTCCAGCGCTCCGACCACCGTCGCATAAAACGGGTCTGCCAAAATCGACGTATCATAATGCAGAGATTCCCAGATTACAACACCAATAATCTGCGACCGCTTTGCCGTCAGACGACTCGTCCCCATCGGCAGGACGTAATTCTGCTCCTCGATTACCCGCTGAACCTTTTCGACCGTCTCTTTTGATACCTTATTCAGTTTTCCATGCAGCACATTTGAGACCGTCGTCGTACTCGTCCCTACCATCTCTGCGATGTCTTTGATCGTCACCATCTTCCATTTACTCCGTTTTTCTTACTTTTCCATTTCCGATACCTTTTATGTACTCGATCAACTGAAGGCTCCAGAAGTAATTCCAGTATCCCCTCAACGAAATCAGCCGCAAACTCTAGTCAAAGCGGACATTCGCAATCCGCTTCGCTACTTGCTCATAACCGAACAGCTGCTTCACAGCTTGATTCGGTTAAAAAGTCCATATCGCACCCTCCATAAACGGCAAATTTCAGTCGTCTTTGGTTTATTCTATCATAATTTATATCAGAATTCTATTCTGACGTTCTAATATTCCACCAACTTTCAAACAACAGAAAAACCCCGGAAGCCTTTCGGCTCCGGGGCATCTTACGCTTGGACACAATGGTATCGTCTGATACCTGATTTATTTTATATAATTATAATCGATAATTACTCGATGATCGTAGCAACACGTCCTGATCCTACAGTACGGCCACCATCACGATACTTTAATCCCGTTTTACCTCATATTTTTTATGGTTTTCTCTACAAAATACAGTGAAAAACGGCTGATTTGCACTATTTATTTTCATTTGCCTGATTTCTTGGCACCGGACATACTCAAAAAAATTCTCTGCTACAGTTGCTGGATTCTGCTCTGCCAATTTTATATTGCACCGACAGTTTCAGACTGTTATAATCAAAATATGGGTGCTACCATAACGGTAGGCGGTTAGTCCTTCTCCGGAGGGACTGTGACCCTCTGATTACATAGAAACTCGAAAGAGAATCCACTGGAAAGGAGGGCTAAGCCATGAGTATTGTTGACTTCATTGCGGTGGTGAGCTTCGGCTTAACCTGCTTTGGTCTTGGATATACCTTTGGCAAGGATAATAATAAGCCACAAAAATAACCGCCCTGTCTGCAAACTAAGCGGTTATCTTTGATAGATATTCTAAATAGTAAAACGGACTAACCGTCTATCGGTAGCACTCTTTTTCTATAATCATATTAGCACGCATCTGTGAAAATGTCAAAAATTTTCTTCTTTCTCAACTACATCTATTTCCATACATTTTTACAACCTATTTCAAGTGTTCCTCAAAAATTGATTCGAGTTCCTTATTCCCTCTCAAGAATTCATACTCTTTCTTATTTTCAATTTCCGAATACAATTCACGAACAAAATTTTTTCCAAGTCCCGAAAAAGCTTTTCCCTGTGCAGTATCTTCATACCTGTAATACAAAGGGGATTGTGTCATATTCCAAGGCTTCTGTGATTCACTTAATAATCGCTTAATTAACTGGATACATTTTTCTACATCTTTTCGATATCCAGCAATCAGCAGATATGG
>JAQXGF010000052.1 GCA_029006155.1 Lachnospiraceae bacterium | reverse complement strand
ATCTGAAACATAGATGCACGATTTCTGTGTACTTTATTCAGTTTTCAATGTGCAATTTTAATTTATATTGAACGCTCACAAGAGCATATCAATCTTTTTCTCATCAGATTAGATTATCCGAGTTTTCGGACAGTCTCCCCTGTGGCTGTCCTTTTGACGCACCAATCTGCGGGTCGCCGACGTAAAGGATTTTCAGTGTATCTGTACTTCCAGTCTTATATTCTACCGGCTCGGTCTGTTCGCCATTCTTTTCTACCGTATAATAATAGGTAGTATCCGGCTGCAGTCCGGTCACCGTCACATGATTGTATTCATAAGCGGTGCCACCGGTCAGATCTGTATTTACATCGCCACTCTCTCCGGTAAACGCTTCCAGATTGGCTGCATCGGTTCCAAAATGAACGACCGGAGTCGCATCGCCATCCTGCTTTTCACTGTACCATGCAAAATTCAGCTGCGTCTCGTCTGCACCCGGCGTGATGGACACCTTCGTAAAATCAGATGCAACGCTCTCCCAATCTGCCTGCCATGCGCTCCATGCTTCCTCGGTTCCGGTCTTGCTGGAATCATTGTAGTGATCTGTGGATGCAGATACGGCCGGACATACGGTCATCGTTCCAATGAGTGTAAGTGCTGCGAGTCCTGCGATGTAATGTTTTCTTTTCATGGTCTGTTATGAACCTCTCTTTCTCCCAGGCCCTTCCCGAAAATGGCTGCCGCTGCTCTTACACACCCACAGCCTGCTTTTGGCCTGTACGTCAAATCGTTTTCTTCTATTCTGTCATGGAGATTCTCTGGCGCCTCATCGGATTTCCTCTGACAGCCCGCAGTATAGCATTACACCTTTTACTATTCAATAGACTTTGCAACAATTTTAGAAAATTTTACATGAATTACGCATAATACTCACAAAAATCTGAAATTTCATTCCTTTTCTTTACCGAATACCATTGTTCCTTCGTTTCCTTCATCCTGTCTGCGCTGTTTTGATATTCCGAATTTTGTACAATTTTGTGATAGCTTTTCCATCCATTCTGCCGTATAATGAATCTATTGTGCCGGATGGCATTATGAACAACGAAAGGATAAAACCATGAAAACAGGATTTGATAACCAGAAATATCTTTCTATGCAGTCAGAAAAAATCCGTGAGCGAATCGCCAGCTTCGACAACAAGCTGTATCTGGAATTCGGCGGAAAGCTCTTTGATGACTATCACGCATCCCGCGTACTGCCGGGCTTTGAGCCGTCCAGCAAGCTTCAGATGCTGCTGCAGCTCGCCGATCAGGCGGAAGTCATCATCGTCATCAACTCCGAGGATATTGAAAAGAACAAGATCCGTGCCGATCTCGGTATCACCTATGATCTGGACGTACTCCGTCTGATCGACGTGTACCGCAGCAAGGGGCTGTATGTCGGCAGTGTCGTGCTGACCCGCTATGAAGAGCAGACCAGCGCAAAGGCATTCCGCCAGCGTCTGGAAGCACAGGGCATTCCGGTCTACTGCCATTACCGGATTGAGGGATATCCGAAAAACATTCCGCTGATCGTCAGTGACGAGGGCTATGGTAAAAATGATTATATTGAGACGACCCGTCCGCTCGTCGTCGTCACTGCTCCGGGACCGGGCAGCGGAAAAATGGCGACCTGCCTCTCCCAGCTCTACCACGAGCATAAGCGTGGCGTGCGCGCCGGTTATGCAAAGTTCGAGACGTTCCCGATCTGGAATCTTCCGCTCGACCATCCGGTCAACCTCGCTTACGAAGCTGCCACTGCTGATCTGAACGACGTAAACATGATCGATTCCTTCCACCTGAGCGCTTACGGTGTGGAGACGGTCAACTACAACCGCGACATCGAGATCTTCCCGGTACTGCGCGAGATGTTCCGCCAGATCTACGGAGAGAGCCCGTATCAGTCCCCGACCGACATGGGTGTCAATATGGCAGGCTACTGCATCGTGGATGATGAGGTATGCCGCGAGGCTTCCCGTCAGGAGATCATCCGCCGCTACTATGAGTCCCTGATCCGCCGTGCAGACCAGAGTGCCAGCGCAGATGAACTCTTCAAGATCGAATTTCTGATGCAGCAGCTCGGTATCACGACCCGCACCAGACACTGTGCTGCCGCTGCCTGCGATGCTGCCGCTGCCCGTGGTGTCTCCTGCGCAGCCATCGAGCTTTCCGATGACGGTTCTATCGTACTGGGCAAGACATCCGACCTGCTCGGTCCGTGTGCAGCCGTGATTCTGAATGCATTAAAGGAGCTGGCCGGCATCGACCATGAGCTTCCGCTCATCTCCCCGTCCGCGCTCGAGCCGATCCAGAAGCTCAAGACGATGTATTTTGGCAGCCGCAATCCGCGTCTGCACACGGATGAAACGCTGATCGCACTTTCCATCAGCGCATCCACGAATCCGGCTGCCCAGAAAGCACTCGACGCGATGCCAAAGCTCCGTGGCTGTCAGCTGCACTGCTCCAACCGCCTCTCCAAGGTAGATCTCGTTACGCTCCGTAAGCTGGGGCTTCAAGTAACGATGGAACCGGTATACGAAAGATAAAAAAAGCTCCTGCATTAGCAGGAGTTTTTTTCAGCCCATATCATTCGACCGGATATTCAGCCGCCAGTCCAGATCACCTCTGGCCAGGCCAAGGATCAGGGACTCTGCGGTCGCGATATTCGTCGCAATCGGGATATTGTACTGGTCGCAGCAGCGGGAAATCGACAGGATATCTGCCGTATTCGGACTGGTCTCCAGCGGATTGTAGAAGAAAATGACCATATCCATACAATTCCGCTCGATCATGTCCATAAACTGTTTATCTCCGCCTACACTGCCGGGGAGAAACTTATAAACCTTCAGGTTCGTTACTTCTTCAATTCTTCTGCCGGTAATCCCTGTCGCATATAAATGATGCTTTGATAAAATATATTTATAAGCAAGACAGAAATTCTCCATCAAAGTTTTTTTGCTGTTGTGGGCGATAAAACCGATATTCATTTCCTCTTACCAACCTTTCCACTTTTCCTAGAATCTCATTTTCATTATAGCAAAAATTTCCAAAAAATCAATCTTTTTTTTCACTTTTTTATTGATAATGCTATTTCATCCTATTCTTGTATAAACTCTTCTTTTCCTACCACTTTTCCAGACTTTTCCTGTTTAGTTTTTTACCGTCTGCACATAATAGGAGTGCAGCAAACAAAAGCGAAGCTGCAAGACAAAACCGAATGAAAAAAGAAAGAAAAGACAAAGGAGGCGTTTCACATGGCAAATCGTTCATCTAACAAAACAGCAGTACCGGAAGCAAAAGGCGCTATGGACCGTTTTAAATTCGAGGTAGCAAGCGAGCTGGGCGTTCCGCTCTCTGACGGCTACAACGGCAACCTGACATCCAGACAGAATGGTTCCGTCGGCGGAGAGATGGTCCGGAAAATGATCGAGAATCAGGAGCGTCAGATGTCCGGCAACAGCCAGAGCCAGATGGGATCCGGTATGAGCGGTCAGTAAAAACAGAAAATCTGTAAAAAACCGGGCGGAAGCATCATGCTCCTGCCCGGCTTTTCTGTCTCAAATCCCTTTAAATCGGAACGTAAATTCTTTCTTCTTGGTCACATCCAGCAGATATTCCTCATGTGTCTTTGCGCCCCAGCTGTCGTCGCCAGCAACTCCCATCTGCTGCTGTGCTACCCGCACAACGGTGTAGTGTACGCGCGGAAGCTCGAACGGATGCATTGCATTTTCCATCTCATGTGGAGTATACGGCAGTGCGGAGAATTCGATCGCATCGCCCTCAAATCTCATACCACGTCCCTTATAGTCCGTGACGGTCGCCCAGCGGACGCCGACCTTATTGCCACACTCCTGCGGAACGAGATAATGTGCCATATTGTCCGCAACGGTATTCTCATAAATGCCAAGCTTTGCGCCATGGCAGCGGTCTACATACGTCTCGGACGGTCCCATGCCATACCACTTCACCTGATTGTAATCCGCGTCGAATTTGAACATCACGCCAAACTCCGGCATATCGCCAAGCTCCTTCACCGGATCATAGGAAAGCGTCGTCTGAATCGTTCCGTCACCGTATACCTGATAGGAAAGCTGGCACTCGCTCGCCGGTGTCGTCGGCATGCAGTAAGTAAAGGTGATACGCGCCCATTCCTTTGTCACTTCGATTTCCGGATCCTTGGAGGCCGGGAATGGTCCGCCAGTCGGATACTTGTGTGACAGATACATGGATGCGATCTTCCACTGTGCATAGCGCATCGGCATCAGATTACCACAGTCATTGTCATTCGGTGCACGCCAGAAGTTCGGCTTCGGAATCATCTCGATCATCTCCACGCCGCCGTACCGGTACGATACCAGACCGCCGTTCAGATAAGAGAACATCACATCAAAGTTCTCTCCTCTCACGCCAAAATTGTGCGTAGAACGGATCACCTCAAACGGTACATCCGGCTGCTTCCAGCCTGTCTCGCCTACCTGGTAAACGCCCTGTCCGAACGCTACCTCATGTCCGCGATCCGCCCATACGGTATCCTCCTTCAGCCGGAAGGAAACGGTCACGGTGTACTCACCACTGCGTGTCTCCTCCGGAAGCGGAAGTGCATAAGTATCCTCAGAAAGCGGGGCCGTATGTGTCTCAAGCGTCGCTTTCCGTACCGGGACACCATCGCGGTTGACCGTTACCACACAGTCAAACGCATCTGTATTGACGAACAGATTTTTATTGATCACGCGTACAGAAGCCCGATCAACCACCGCCGTAATATTCTGATAGTTGAATTTGACTTCCTGCATCTTCGGAGATTCCTTCCGGTCACCGCCGTAAACGATGCCGTTGCCGCTGAAATTGTAGTCGGTCGGACGCTCCTTGAAGTCTCCACCGTATGCCTGAAATTCCTCTCCGTAGCGATCTTTCTTCGTGATCGACTGGTCAATATAATCCCAGATAAACCCGCCCTGATACGACGGCTCGGTGTCCGTCAGATCGGTATATTTGTGCATCGCACCGCAGGAATTGCCCATCGCATGCGTGTACTCGCAGCAGATAAACGGCTTGCTCCGGTCTTTATTCAGGAATTCCTGGATCTGATCGGCCGGTGTGTACATCTGGCTCTCCATATCACTCGTATCGTTGTAGCGGCGGTCATTATGGACACCCTCGTAGTGCACGAGACGGGTCGGATCCAGCTTCCGGTACAGCTGAGACATCTCATAGATGACCGGGCCACCAAATGACTCATTGCCGCACGACCAGATCAGGATCGCCGGATGGTTCTTATCTCTCTGATACATGGAATTGACCCGGTTCAGCAGAAGCGGCTGCCACTCCTTATGATCACCCGGGATCGCCTGCGCATAGTCTCCGGTGAGATGGAACGTATCCCATGTGCCATGCGTCTCCATATTGTTCTCTGCAATCATGTAAATGCCGTACTCATCACAGCGCTCATAGCTCCCGGATGCATCCGGATAATGGCAGGTACGGATCGCATTGATATTGTTGCGCTTCATCGTCGTCAGATCCTGAATCAGCTCCTCACGGGATACACATCTTCCGGTCTTCGAGCTGAACTCATGGCGGTTCACACCCTTAAAGACGATCCGCTTTCCATTTAAGGTCATAATCGCATGCTTCATCTCGAAGCGGCGGAATCCAACGCGCTGCGGAATGATCTCCGTCACCGTCCCTGCGGTATCCAGCACTTCAATCTGCAGATCATACAGGGTCGGCATCTCTGCGCTCCAAAGCTCCGGGGTCTCCACCTGCATCCGGCAAGCCGTCTCTTCTGTGAGCTCCTGCTCCAGCGTCTGAAGTACCACTCCATCCTTTGCGAGCGTCAGCCGCACCTGTCCTTTTGCAGACGCTTTCAGGTCAACCGTCAGTTCTGCATGCGTATACGTGTCATCCAGCAGTGTCTGTACCTTCAAATCCCAGATATGTACTTCCGGAACCGTATAGAGATATACATCCCGGTAAATGCCGGAAAACCGGTAGAAATCCTGATCCTCACACCAGCTGCCAGCCGTCCATTTGAATACCTGCGCGGCGAGCTTATTCTTTCCATCCTTCAGATACGGGGTCAGTTCAAATTCCGACGGAGTAAAGGAATCCTCGCTGTAGCCGACATAGCTGCCATTCAGCCACAGCGCCAGTCCGCTCTCTGCGCCCTGGAAGGACACGAAGATCCGTTTTCCCTTCATGCGCTCCGGTACCTCAAAATATTTGACATAGCTGGCCACCGGATTGAAGCGGGTCGGGATCTCGCCCGGCTTTACCTCTTCTCGTCCTTCCCACGGATACTGTACATTCGCATACTGCGGGACATCATAGCCCTCCATCTGAATGTGCGCCGGTACCCGGATATCATCCCAGGCTCCACAGTCATATTCCGGCTTTTCAAAGCCCGGCACCGTACTCTGATAATTCTTCGCATAATGGAACTTCCAGAGACCGTTCAGGCTCTCCTTAAAACGTTCCTCCCCATCTGCCAGCTCTGCTGCCGAGCCATAATACCGGTGGTCGGAATGCGCTTCCACGCAGCCATCCGCAAAATAAAGCGGATCTTTTACTTTCTCATAATCAAATACGTTCATTTCTTTTCCTCCTTAAAACAGGGCCATCACAAAAACCTGTTTTGCGACAGCCCTGATTGTATCATACCTGATCTGTTTTGTAACTATTATTTTACTGCTCCGGTGATACCTTCGGTGAAGCTCTTCTGGAAGAAGAAGAATACGATCGCCGTCGGAATCGTGCAGATCAGTACGCCAAGCATCAGCATACCATAGTCAACCGTCTAGCCGCTCAGCAGGTTCGACACGAGCATCGGCATCGTGATGGACTCATTTGTCTGCAGGATGATCTTCGGCCACATGTAGTTGTTCCATGCATTCATGAAAGTGATGATCAGTGCTGCCGAATACGTAGACTTCATCGTCGGGATAAACATCCGGAAAAAGATTCCCACTTCGCTCAGACCGTCCATCCGGGCCGCCTCGATGATATCCTTCGGGAAGGAACGGGACGCCTGGCGGAACATCATGATCATAAACGGCGTCGAGATCGAAGGAAGCATAAATGCCGCCATCGTATTGACCATCTTGAGCCGGGAGAACATCCGGAACATCGGGATCATGATCGCCGCGAACGGAACCATCATCGCAGTCAGAAGAATCGTAAATACGATATCCTTCGCCTTCGTGTGATAAACCTCAAAGCCATAACCTGCAAGAGAACAGATGAGCAGGCAGAGCACCGTGAGCACTGCCGAGTTCCGGAACGAATTCCAGAGTGCCCGGTACAGATTCTGATTGGCAATTAGCGATTTATAATTTTCCAGAAAATACGTACCCGGAATCAGCTTTCCCCGCACTACATCCACGCTCATGTTCGTCGCCGCACATACCATGTAGTACAGCGGGAAGATGGACAGCAGCGAGAAAATAATCAGAAACAGATACATACCGATCTTTTTTCCTTTACTCATCGCTCATCACCTACTTTCATCTGAATCACGGCAAGGATCGCTACCATCACGAGGATGACGATCGACATCGCCGCCGCATAACCAAAATTCGGGCTCTGTACAAAGGAAGTATTGTAAATATAATGAGACATCGTCATCGTCGACTTGCCCGGTCCTCCATTTGTCAGGTTCAAAGACTCGTCGAAAAGCTGCAACGTACCATTCGTGGAGGTAATCGTCGTCAGAAGGATCGTCGGCTTTAAAAGCGGGATCGTGATCTTGAACAGGGTCTGACGCGGCGTCGCTCCGTCAATGCGGGCTGCCTCATATACAGAGTAATCAATATTCTGCAGTCCGGAGAGGTAGAATACCATATTGTAGCCGGTCCATCTCCAGATCAGTGCGATAATAATAACGAAACGTGCCGTCCATGCATTTGCAAACCACATGACCGGACTCAGCCCAATCCCTCTTAACAGCGTGTTGATAAATCCATCATTTGCAAAAAGGGAACGGAAAATCATGGAATACGATACCAGAGAGGTCGCACACGGAAGGAAAATGCAGGTCCGCCACAGCCCCTTCCATTTTAAATCCTTGTTGTTCAGAATAGATGCCAGAACCAGTGCCAGTGTCAGCATGATCGGCACCTGAATAATCAGATAAAAGAACGTATTAAACAGTGTTCCTTTAAAGGTCGGATCCTTCAGAATCCGGAGATAGTTCGAAAAGCCTGCGAATTTCAGATTGACGCCAAGGCCGTTTTTCATAGAAAGAATAAACGCCTGAATCATTGGATAAAAGCTGGTCCAGCAGATCAGGAGTACTCCGATCGAGAGAAACAGCCAGCCCGTCAGATTATGACGTCGTTCCATTGTCATCTTTTTCTTTCTGCCCATGAGGCACACCCTCCTTTGTTAAGAAAAAAGTCTGCCACTGCCCTGATCCAGCGGCAGCGACAGACTTCAGTCTTAATTGTGTAGAACTATTACATTCCCATGTTGAAATCAAGTGTTTCCTGTGCGGTCTGCAGCTCGGAGTCTACATCTGCACCGGTCTGGGTAATGTTGGAAAGTGCAACGCCTACTGCATCACGTGCGTCATAGTAGAATGCGCCAGTGGTGTTGGACGGAGTCTTTGTTGCGAAATCAACGATCTTTGCATAAACGGTATCGCCGCCATAGAAGTCAACCGGTACGTTGTATGCATCAGACTCTCCTGCCGGTGCCCATGTTGCAAGTGCACCCTTGGAGATAACATCATCATACAGCTCTGTGCTGCCTGCGAATGTAGCGTTCAGGAAATCAACTGCAAGATCCTTGTGGCTGGTGTTGGAAGAGATCGCCCAGGAAGAACCACCGTTGTTGGAGTAGTTCGTTGCGTTCTCTACGTCATCCAGCTTCGGCATATTGGTGATTGCCCACTTGCCTGACTGATCCTCTGCTGCCTGAATGGAAGCCATGATCCAGCAGCCATTGAAGGTGCTTGCTACGGAGGAGTTGTTCAGGGAAGCAATGTACTGATCCCAGTCGGTTACTTCTACGAGTGTGCCGTCTGCTACCATCTGTGCATAGATCTCAACACACTTCTTCAGAACGTCATTTTCTGCGATATTGCCGGTGCCATCCTCATTAAAGAGGGATGCGCCACAGGACTGCAGCATCTCCATGATAATATCCGGGGAGCCTGCCTGTGCGGTCAGCATCGGAAGTCCGGTCTTCTCCAGAACGACTTTTGCCTTCTCCATGTAATCAGACCATGTGATATCGGTGAAATCGTCTACTGTATAGCCTGCCTGCTCGATCAGATCGGTACGGATGCAGTTGATAACCGCGCCGTTATCGAACGGAACTCCGTAGTTCGTGCCATCCAGTGTGGAATAAGCGACCTTTGCTGCAGAGAACTGTGAGAAGTCAATGCCGGAATCGGACAGCGGTGTGAATACGTCCGGATAGAAGGTCACATACTTCTGGAAGGAGTTATCCTGCATCAGGAAGATATCCGGCAGTGTGCTCAGGTCTCCGGCCTGTACGGCACTCGTGATCTTGGACTCGATATCGTCGGACTGAATCTCCGTTACTTCTACCGTAAAGCCATCGTGATCCTTTGCGTAGATCTCTGCAGCCTTATTGATCGCGTAGATGTTGAAGTTCGGATCCCATGTCCATACGGTGAGCTTGTTGTCCTCATCACTTGCTGCGCCTGCCGTCATTACAGATGCCATAGACAGTACCATCGTACCTGCCAGAAGACACGCCAATACCTTTTTGAGTTTCATAAGAAATTCCTCCTTATTTTCGACCTTTTCTCGCATATACGAACTGCCACACCCCATCGTGTTTTTGTATATTTTGCTTTTTTTTAGGCCGTTATTTTTTATTTCTTGTGCATATTATAACATTTCTTATGTCTTATACTCATCATATTCGGTTGCGTGTTGTTCATTTTCGACCATCTTTTGTGCATCTTGTCCGATATTACCACCCGTCATAATAGGAAATATTGTTTTTCGTCAGCCGTCTTTCGTAATTTTCCGGCAGTTTTTTCCATTCATTTGGCGTTATGCCCATAAACTTCCGGAAATTCCTATTGAAAGTGGCAGAACTGCAAAACCCACATTTAATCGAAATCTCCGTAATCGAATCATTCGTCTTTTTCAGCAGCTCACAGGCATTCTTGACCCGCACCTGATTCACATAGTCAATCGGATGTACCCCCATGCACCGTGCAAAAATCCGGCGAAAATGAGTCTCGCTCAAATGGCACAGCTGTGCCAGATCCCCGATTTTGATCTCCCGGTCATAATGGTCGCCGACATATTCCAGCGCACGGGTAATCTGCAGGACATCTGCTTTCCGGCTTTTTTCCACATGCCCGGATTCCTCAATCAGCTCCGGATTCAGCCGCGCCATCTCCACGACCAGCGCACGGAGCAGCCCAAGTGTCGCCTCCCGGTAAAATTCTTCACGTGCTTCCATTTCCTTCAGAATCTGCCGTACGAGCAATGCCAGCGCCGGGTGTTCCTGCACCGTTGTACAGCAGGCACATTTGCTGATCCGGTAAGCCAGCCGTTCGGAAAGCCACCGGTTATCCGGATAAAATTCTGCAAGAAGCTTATCAACATCCAGAAACAGATACTCCCATTGATTTGGCTGGTGATTCGCCGCATTCGTCGTATGCGGATAATTTTTCGGAATAACGGTAAGCGTCCCTGCCTGGTATGGAAACGCCCTCTCCTCCAGGATCATCTCCCCGTCTCCGTAAATACAGATCCCAACCTCCAGCAGATTGTGAAAATGGAGATCCTGAATCGGCTGGTCATTCTCATCATATCCATACGTCCGGATCCATGCATCTCCATACAGAGCCAGCACCGGCTCCCCGTGTGGAATTTCATAATACCGGAATTCTACATTTCCTTTCTTTCGTGCCATACAGCCCGCCTTTCCCGGTCAAACGGATATTCGAAATCCGCTTTGCTGCAAGTCCCCCACCCGTTGCTTATTGCTTTGCGCAATTGAAGCAGGGGAGGGCTTGATTTGGTTAAAAAAGGCAGCCGTATCGCTACAGCTGCCTTCCTGCACTTATCAGATCTTTCTTATTCTTACAGTGCAATGCTTCCTGTTACGTCATCATTGATTACGTAGTAAGCCATGTTCTCTTCCGGCTTCAGATACAGGGTGATGGACTTCAGATCGCCTGCTTTATTCTTCAGCTCTTTCGTCCAGATCTCCTTTACCTGTTTTACGAGATCGTCTTTATTAATCTCCTTGCCAAGGTACTGCAGATATACGGTCTCCGTTACGGTAGCCTTTCTGGTCGTCGTCTTCTTTGCCGGAGCCTTTGCTGCGGTCTCTTTTACCGCTTCCTTTACTTCTTCTGCCTTTTCTACGACAGCCTTCGTCGTCTTCTCTGCGGCCTTTACCGCTTTCTCTACGGTCTTTGCAACAGTCTCAGCTGTCTGCGGAGCAGTTGTCTTTGCTGTAGCCTTTGTCGATTTTCTCATGATACTTCCTCCTCTAAATCACAGCGGCTATTCTTTTCCAATAGCCGCCCTTTAATACTGGTTCTGCTTTTACCTGTATATCAATTGTATGATATAACAAATGGAGTAAACTTGCAAGCCAAAATTTTCCACGAAATCACAGACTGATTTGTCCGTTTTGATGAAGAAGAAGCCGGTCATATTTTAATTTCAGTGCAGAATGCCCTTCCTGCTCCAGTTTCGGGTCTTCTGTGAGCAATTCGCCGACAGCCTCGTTTGCCTGCTGTAAGGTATCTGCATCGGTATAAATGTCCGCAAGTGCAAAATCGAGCAGTCCGCTCTGCCGTACCCCGAACAGATCGCCCGGTCCGCGCAGCTGCATATCCCGGTTCGCGATCTCAAAACCATCGTTTGATTTGCACAGAATGTCGAGTCGTTCCCGGATATGCTTTCCATCCAGCGTATGCAGGAAAATACAATATGCCTGCGCACTGCCACGGCCGACCCGCCCGCGCAGCTGATGCAGCTGTGCCAGACCGAACCGCTCAGAATTTTCGATCATCATGACCGTCGCATTCGGCACGTTGACCCCGACCTCAATGACCGTCGTGGAGACGAGCACCTGAATCTCCCCGGACAGGAACCGTTCCATGATCTCATTTTTTTCCTTCGGTTTCATTTTTCCGTGCAGATACTCGATCGTAAACGCAGGCGGCAGCTCCGTGCGCAGCACCTCCGTGTATTCTACGACGTTTTCCGCGTCGATCGCCTCGCTCTCTTCGACCATCGGGCAGATCACGTACGCCTGATGGCCGGCTTCGACTTCCTTTCGGATAAATTCATAGGCTTTTTTTCGGTAGCTCGTGTTCACGACGCAGTTCTTGATCGGCAGCCGGTTGGCCGGCATCTCATTGATGACCGAAATATCCAGGTCTCCGTATAAAATAACGGCAAGCGTCCGCGGGATCGGTGTCGCACTCATGACAATCGTATGCGGATACGCACCTTTTTCCGAGAGTGTCTCCCTCTGGCGCACGCCAAAACGGTGCTGCTCATCCGTGATCACAAGTGCCAGATTCTGATATTGCACTTTTTCCTGAATCAGTGCATGCGTGCCAATTACGACCGATGCCTCACCGGAAGCGATTCTGGCATAAGCTTCCCGCTTCTGCTTCGCCGTCATCGAACCAGTGAGCAGCTCGGCCCGAAATGGGAATCCGTTTTTTTCCATCAGCTCCGTAAAGGAAGCAAAATGCTGTCGGGCCAGTACCTCCGTCGGCACCATCAGCGCCCCCTGCAAATGATTGGCTGCTGTCATCACAAGTGCGAGAATTGCCACGATCGTCTTACCGGATCCGACGTCCCCCTGAATCAGCCGTGCCATCACCGCATTGCCCTGCAGCTCCTGTTCGACGGTATTCCACACCCGCTGCTGCGCTCCGGTCAGCTGATACGGCAGCTGCGCAATCAGCTGCTGCGTCTCAGGGACTTCTTTCATATGAAACTGGTTATAAGCACGCTCCCTGCGTTCCTTCAGTCCGCGCAGCTGCAAAAGGAAATAAAAAAATTCATCAAACACGAGCCTGCGCCTTGCCAGCTGCAACGCCTGATCCGAGGACGGAAAATGAATCTGCTCGATCGAAAAATTATACTCCGCCAGCGCATACCGTTCCCGGATCGCCTCCGGCATCGCATCCGCCAGAAGCTGTTTATCTGCAAGCACCTGCTTTACCGCTTTCGTGACCATCTGATTCGTCAGTCCCTTGACGAGCGTATAGTTTGGCAGCATCGTCCCGAGCACTCCTTCATACTGCTCCGGGCGGAACACGGCAGGCTGCTCCAGAATCAGCCGCTGCCCTTTTGCCTTGATCCGGCCGCGGAACACATAGAGCACGCCGCTTTTGAGCGAATTGCGCAGATAAGGCATATTAAACCAGCTCACAAGGATATGCTCGATGCCGTCGCCAAGTACGGCACTCGAAATCGAAAGCCCACGCAGATAGCGTGTCTCCAGCGGCCCTTCCAGCCTCCCGAGCACAGAGGCAAAGTCTCCTTCTCTTAAGGACGCGATCGCTGCCGGCTGCTCATACCGTTCATAGGTGCGCGGGTAATAGCTGATCAGATCCTCAATGGTCGACACTCCGGCACGGTCAAATACCTGTTTTGTTTTTTCTCCGACGCCTTTTAACGTATCCAGTGATGCATCTAATTTCATAAAATTTCTGTCCTCTTTATACTCTTTTACTATGGCAGCCAGACACCGCCTCACTCTGTTGGCAAGGCTGGCTGATTGCCCGCAGCAAAGCCGGCAGAGATGATGGCTCCCTAGTTCGTTTTCCGCGGGAATAAACATAGAGCCGCCATATCGCAGTCTCCCATTCCTGGCCTTTTTCAGGCCAATCCAGGATTTCTGCGACACAGCAGCCCTGTGCAATTTATTTCTTACGTCCCAGCCACTGCGATTGCTTCACACAACGGAAACAATGACATTACGTAAAATAATTGGTGGTGGGAAGTCTTACTCTACGCTTATAATATAGTAATAAATCGGCTGACCACCATAATTCAGCTCTACATCACAGTCCGGGAATGCTTCCTCGACTTTGGCGCGAAGTGCCTCGGCCTCGTCTTCCTTCATGTCCTCGCCATAGTAAATGCTGATCAGCTCAGACTCCTCGTCAACCATCTCGTGCAGGGTATCCAGTGCGACCGGATCGACGTCGGATCCAACTGCCAGAATCGCATGATCGCCCACGCCCATGATGTCGCCGGCATGGATCGTCTTGTCATCGATATGCGTATCGCGTACCGCATAGGTCAGCTGTCCGGTCTTGACATGACGGATCTCCTCGATCATCGCCTCTTCATTTTCCGCCGCACTCTTCTCCGGCACGTAATTGATCACGGCCGTGATGCCCTGCGGGATCGTCTTGGTCGGGATCACGATAATCTTCTTATCCTCGGTCAGATCACGTGCCTGATTCGCTGCCATGATGATGTTTTTATTGTTCGGAAGGATGAAGATCGTGTCGGCGTTCACCTTCGCGATCGCATTCAGCATATCCTCCGTGCTCGGATTCATCGTCTGACCGCCCTCAATCAGATAATCCACGCCAAGGTCCTTGAAAATCTCGGCGATTCCGGCTCCGATGGATACGGAAATGAATCCAACCGGCTTGCGCTCCTGCTGCTGTGCTTCCTGCTCCGCCTTCTCCTTTGCCGCCTGCTGCTCTGCTTCCTTCTTCTCTGCTTCCTTGAAGAGCTTTTCCTGATGCTCCTCACGCATATTGTCGATCTTCATGCGGGTCAGGGAACCGTACGTCAGTGCCTTCTGAATCGCAAGTCCCGGATCGTTTGTATGCACATGCACCTTCACGATGCCGTCATCGGAAACGACCACGATCGAATCGCCAATCGACTCCAGATATGCCTTGAATGCCAGCTCCGTCTCTTCGGTATACTCTTTTTCCAGGAGAATGATAAATTCGGTGCAATAGCCATAACGGATGTCTGCCGGAGCCTGCTCCTTTGCTTCTCCGTCTGCCTTTGCCTCTCCACCTGCCGGAGTGATCTCAGAGTCGTAGTCCACTTCCTTGCCGAGGAAGGCATCGAATGCGCCCCTCATGACCTGCAGAAGTCCCTGTCCGCCAGAGTCTACAACGCCTGCTTCCTTCAGTACCGGAAGCATCTCCGGCGTCTGGTTGAGCACTTCCTCACTGCGGCGGATCACCGCATCAATCAGACTCTCCAGATCGATATCCGGATTCTCCTCCAGAAGCTCGACCGCGCGCTCTGCGCCGCCTCTTGCCACCGTCAGAATCGTTCCTTCCTTCGGCTTCATAACGGCCTTATAAGCGGTCTCTACTGCTTTCTGAAATGCTGCTGCGAGCGTCGCCGCATTGATCTCGGTCTCCGTCTTGATGACCTTCGTAAATCCGCGCAGAAGCTGAGAGAGAATGACGCCGGAATTTCCGCGCGCGCCACGCAGAGAACCGGAGGACACTGCCTTTGCAAATGTCTCCATCGTAATATGCTCCATCGCCGCTACTTCTTTCGCCGCAGACATGATGGTGAGCGTCATATTTGTACCGGTATCTCCGTCCGGTACCGGGAATACGTTCAGCTCATTGATCCATTCTTTTTTTGATTCCAGATTCTTTGCTCCTGCGAGAAACATCTTCGCGCACAGGGATGCATCGATTGTATTTATTTTCACTGGTAGCTCCTCCTTAATCAATCACCCGCACGCCTTCGACGTACATATTTATCTTTTCCACTTCCATACCGGTAAATTCCTCTACCCGGTACTTTACATTTCCGAACAGGTTGTCTGCCACTGCGGAAATGCTTACCCCGTAGGATACGATTACATGGAAATCGATGGTGATTTTGTTGTCCTCAATCTTCACGCTGAGGCCACGCTCCAGGCTGTCTCTTTTCAGAAGCCGCACCAGTCCGTCCTTCATGCTGACAATTGCCATGCCGACAATTCCGAAGCACTCTACTGCTACACTGCCTGCATAAGTCGCGATCACATTCGGGTCAATTACAATTGAGCCAAGCTCATTGCTCATACGTCCTTTCATAGATCAGAAACCTCCATACTTACTTTTATTTCCCGCACCCGTCCGTTGCATTCGGGTACCGGGCTTCTATATCCGGCCATCGGCCGTATCAGTCGACATTACTCTGCCAATATATTATTCTATCAGAAATACCCGTAAATGGAAAGAAGAAAATGCGGATTTGGCAAAAAAAAGACAGGCCATCTTTTCAGACAACCTGTCGATTATTCGTAAAACTTAAGCTCTTTCCACTTTTCCGGATCTCAGGCAAGAAGTACAAACGTACATCTTTCTTGCAGCTCCGTCCTCTGTCTTAACTTTGACATGCTTGATGTTGGACTTCCAGATTTTATTACTTCTTCTGTGTGAGTGGCTCACATTGTTTCCGAAATGAACAGCTTTATCACAAACAGCACATTTAGCCATGATTGCACCTCCTTGATAAATATTAAGCCTACAAAACACTTGCAGACTCACAACAAAGCTATTCTAGCAGATATAGTCGCTTTTTGCAAGCACAATTTTTGAAAAATGATGACTTTTTCGCATCAGCGGTTTGATCCCGCCCGCTTCCAGAATTTTCATTGCCTGATCGCCCAGCTTCTCACACGGATAGGCCTCCCCGGTCTCAGTTACCGTCACGGTTCCTTTTTCGATGTCTATCTTAAGCTCCCATCCTGCTTTTATCTTTTCACGGATCCCCCGACAGATGATCAGCGGCAGTCCCAGATTGATCGCATTCCGAAAGAAAATACGTGCAAATGAATCTGCAACAATTGCAGCTGCACCCATATGAATCAGCGCAATCGGCGCATGCTCCCGGCTGGAACCACAGCCAAAGTTTGTCCCGGCCACTACGATTCCGCCTTTCGGGAACTGCGCTGCAATCGACTCATCCACCCCGCACAGGCAATGACTTCCGATCTCCTCCGGATCGGTAAGCGCCAGAAACCGCCCCGGATAGATCTGATCGGTATCGATATTATTTCCAACTACAATTGTACGTCCTGTGATCTCTGCTTTCACGTCTGCTTCCTCCCACCTGATTATAAATTATAATAAGTAATTTCTCGGATCCGTAATGCGTCCGTTTAATATGCTGGCTGCCACCGTAGCCGGACTCGCAAGGTAAATCTGTGCATCCACAGCACCCATTCGCCCCGGAAAATTCCGGTTCGTCGTCGTGATACAGGTCTCCCCCGGAGCAAGAATGCCCTCGTGCGCCCCCAGACATGCGCCACAGCCCGGCGTCGTGATCGTCGCCCCGGCCCGCATCAAACTCTGGATATACCCTTTTTCCATGCACGTCTGCATGACTTCTGCCGATGCCGGTACGACGATGAGCCTTGTGTACTCCGGAATGTGTTTCCCATCCAGAATCTTCGCCGCAACTGCGAGATCCTCCACTCTTCCGCCCGTACAGCTCCCGATATAGCCCTGATCCAGCCGAACCTCTTTCTCCTGCACGACATCCGAAAGCGGCGCTACCTGATCTACACTGTGCGGGCAGGCCAGCTGCGGCTCCAGATCCGACACATCAAACACGTACTGCTCCTCATAGACAAAATCTGGATCGGTCTGCTGTACTTCATACGATCGGATGGCACGGCTGGCCACATAATCCAGCACCGCCTGATTGGGCTGCATGTAAGCGGTCTTCGCTCCCATCTCCACTGCCATATTGCAGATCACCATTCTTCCGGAGACGCCAAGCTGCTCGACATAGCTGCCGGTAAAGTCGATCGCCTTGTACACAGCTCCGTCTGCCTTCAATTTCCCAAGTACATGTAAAATGACATCCTTTGGATAGACGCCTTTGGGAGTCTCCCCTTCCAGCCGTATTTCGATGATTTCCGGTACGCGGAACCAGAGTTCGCCGGTCATCAGGATCGTCGCCATGTCCGTCGCACCGCAGCCGGTCCCCATCGCGCCAAATGCACCATGTGTCGTCGTGTGGCTGTCCGTCGCCACGACAATCATGCCCGGATAAATGACTCCCGCCTCCGGCATCACCTGATGGCATACACCACAGTTCGTATCAAAATGAAAACGCAGATGATTCTTCTTTGCAAACTCCCGCATCTTCCCGTGATTCTCCGCGCTCTTCATGTCCGGAGCCGGAGCATAATGGTCAAATACGAACGCCGCCCGTTCACTGTCCCATACCTTCTCTCCGCCCATCTCATAAAAAGAATAGATCGTCTGTAAGTACAGATCATTGATCTCTGCAAAGTCTACCTTTGCAACTACAATCTCCCCGGCATGGAGCTCCGTTCGGCCGCTGTTTTTTGCCAGAATTTTTTCAATCGCATGCATATTCTCATCCTCCTGTGTGATTTCAGCCCTGCCACTTATCTTTACTGCCAGTCAAATAAGTCCCTTTCTTCCATTACACAAAGCAATCATTTCGGTACTTATCTTTCTTCTTTATATTGTATCTTGAATATCGTATACGATATTCATTTCTATTGCAGACAATACCACGGACAAATACTTTTTGCAAGCCGTTTTTCGATATTTTTTCTTCTTTGTGAATTTGTTACAGTTTTAAATGGGATGGCTTGTTCTATTTGCATATCGTATACGATATATTTGACACGGTAAAAGAAGGATGCTATGATATTTTAAAATTTTTATTTTATTATGAAGGAGATTTTGAGATATGGAACGTATGGAACTCATGCCGACCCGCGTACGGGTCGCTTCGATTCTGAAAAAAGCCTTGTTTTCAGGGGAATATAAAAGTGGGGATGAATTGAGTCTGACCGAAATCGCCGAAAAGCTCGGCATCAGCCGCACGCCGGTGCGGGAGGCTTTTCAGCAGCTGGAATCCGAAGGACTGATCGAGCTGCGCATGAATAAGGGCGCTATCGTGAAGCCCATCGATGAGAAATATATCCGGGATCATTACGATCTGCGCACATTGCTGGAATCAGAAGCTGCAGCCCGCGCGGCTCAAAATGGACTGCCGGAAGCAGAAGCACTGCTTACACGGCTGCATGCACTCCAGCCGGAACTTGCGACGGTCTCCAGCGCCGATTACGAGACCCTGAATCTGGATATCCACTCTTCCATCTGGACGGCAGCCGACAACACGCGCATGTACAAGCTGCTGACCTCGCTCTGGAACGGCCCGAGCATCGGCTTTGCCGGACGAAAACTGGAACATTACACCGAATCCACAAAGGAACACATCGAAATTCTTCAGGCCATTCAGTCGCACGATGCCAGTGCTGCCCGCGAAGCGATGAAACACCATATTGAGCGGAGCATGCAGAATATTCTTCAAACGCTTCGTTGAACAAAATCCATCCGCAATGGAGGGAGCTTATTTGCCACAACAGAACAGATTGTACGCCGCAAGCAGCAGGCCGAGAATCAGCACAATGCTCCAGAAGAGATCCTGAATAAACAGCCCTGCCAGTATCCCTATCGCAATCCAGAAAATGGTATAACCGATCAGTCGTCGCATATGCTATCCCGGCCCTTTTTTATATCTTATGCATTTGGCAGAAGGATATTCAATATAAAAATATCCCTCAAACAGATTTGGCTATTTGTCCTGTCTGTCTGAGGGGTATTCATCAAAAGCTCTCTTCTTCCGAGGTAGCCGCCGCATGAATCGCTGCGTCGACCTCCGGGCTGTTCTCTTTCTTTGCGCCGCTTCCCGGCATGAATTTGTTCACGAAATCCGGAACCATATCGAGGATCTTTGTCATGCTGTCCTGGTTCTTGACGTTGACCAGCTTCGTCGTACCGTCGTGGATCACGAGCACCGCGCTCGGCGAAATCTTTCCACCCATGCCTCCTCCGCCATTGTTCTTCTTATCCTCCGACTTGGCGGATGCCGCCACGCCAAAGGACACATCGACGAGCGGAAGAATGATCGTATCTCCAACGGTGATCGCATCTCCGACTACGGTCTTGGTCGTAATAAAGTTCTCCATTCCTTTGAATAAGGATTCTACTGTGTTCTGAAAATTATCTGCCATTGCGCTAATCCCCTTTCTTTCTGACCTTTGCGATCAGTCGTCTTAATTTTTTATTCCGGAACAGCCGCCATGCCGTGGCCACAAGGTGGCAGACACGAATCTGCCCGGATAATTCCAACTCTGTCTGTAGCATCGGATCATTAAAATCCGGCTTGAGCTCGATCTCCGAAAAAGCCGGAAGCAACAAATACAGAACACCGGTCAGTTCTCCCGTCAGCGCCGGGTCTCCTGTGCCGAACTTCAGATAGCCCTTCGCCTTCCGCGGCCGGTAATGGCGCCACAGACCATTCAGCTCTGTTTTTCCCTCTGCAAACAACTCCTTCAGATGATAGTCCTCCACAAAGTCCAGCAGCTGCTGAATCTTCCCCGGAATATCCGCCGCCTGCTGCAGTTTGCTCCAAATCCCTTCGCCCATCCGTTTCAAGCGTTTTCCGACCTCTCTGATGCGCTCCACGTTACTTTTTATTGTAGTACCAAACGCGCGGATTTTATACGGGAGTGTCTGAATCATTTCCAGAAGGCGCGCTGCAAAATTTTTCTGAGGCTGGTCTTTGGCTTCTTCCGAATCAATCTTTTGTGCCGAGTCTTCTTCCTGAGGATTTCGATCCGATGTATTCGATTCATTCGGTTCATCCTGCTGACAGATATTCGGCTGCCCTTCCTTGTATAATTCGGCCTGTTTTTCTGATACTTCTTGTTCACTACTATTTATTTTATTCGTATCTTCCGAAATATCAGATTCATCCAAACTTGGAACATCCTTACTATTTTTCTTTGCTTCTGTCGAAACTTTTTCTATTTTCTTCTGATTTTCCGAACTTTCTTCTTTATGCGACTGAATTTTATTTACTTCATTATTTCTGTTATTTCTTCTCTGTCCGCTCGATCTCTTTTGCTTTTTCTTCTGTTTTCTTTGATCCCACCACTCCCTGAGTTTTGCAAGTGAGATCCCAAAAATCCGGATATCCAGTGCATGCGTCTGCTTCCGGCCATCGAGCAAAAACTGTGCGCGAATCAGATGCAACCAGGAAACCGTAACTGCTGCCTCCAGCGCCTCTTCCGTCTTCGCCGCCCGGACGCGATAGCGCACCGGGCCAAACAGGATCGCTGCCAGCACAAGCAGGAGGATCACCAGCACGGTCAGCAGCAAGATTCCGATTATTTTTAATATACCCAGCAGTATGCCCAGTATCAAATGCAGCATTTCTCCCCGTGCCCTCCTACTCCGGCAAAATCAATGCCTGCCTGTTTTTTCAAAACGTTCCAATCATCCCCAGCAAATCAAAAGCGAAAGGACTTTTCCTTAAGATAATACCCCTTTACATCTGCCGTCCCCGTCAGCCGATACACATCCGCCACAATTTCTCCGGCGAGCGCTTTTGCCTCATCCATCCCAATCGCGGCTCCCAGGATCAGAGGCTCCATCCCATTGCGCCGCTGCTGTCGGCGATACTCGGCCGGGGATACGATCTCCATCTGATTCACCGGAGTCGGGGCCAGCATAATCAGATAAACCAGAAGCGGATTTTCTCCGGCGTCCAGCTTCTGCATGATTTTATATTTCCTCTTTTCTGCAGTCTGCCCAAAATATGGCACGCGATACCAGTTCATACGATTCCTTCCCGGATATCTGTCCGATTGTCACAGATGCCGGCATCCCGCGTCAACGGAATCCCGGCATCTGTGGTCAAAAGTATTTTCGGTTTCCCCAAAGATTATTTTTTTTCAAATTCAAATATTCGTTGTACGCTTTCTCCAGAATCATTTTCTCATTGGAAAACTTCAAAAGATGGTACGCCTCATGGAATTTGTAATATCCCGAGTCGACAAAATACTCCTCTCGCTGTGGTTTGCTGTAGTAGCTGTCCGCCATCATCAGATACCAGTGTACATCCTTCGATACCGTGTCCTCCGGTACGTTGAACGTATACTGACTCTTGCCAACGTACTTGATAATGGACGCACGCACGCCTGTCTCCTCCAGCACCTCACGGGTGGCAGTTTCCTTATAATCTTCTCCGGCCTCCACGGTCCCCTTTGGAAGGACCCAGCCTTCATACTTGTTCTTATAGCTCTTGTACAGAACAAGTATCTTCCCCCTGAATATCACCACACCGCCACAGCTTGTTGCTTCGATCATTGCAATTCCCCCTGTCCGCGTTGTGAATTTGTAAAAATCACTGCTGACAGTATAACTCTTTTTCCCGCCCCGCGCAAGAAAAAAGTGGGGAGATTTAAAATTCCTTCGGATATACTAACTCTGCTTGATGCTGTAGTAAGCCTGAAATACGGACGCAGCAATCGGAACCGCCGTCTGGCTTCCGGTACCGCCGTCTTCTGCAATGACTGCAACGACCAGATCCGGATCGTCCACGTTGGAAAAGCCAACGAACCAGGAATGTGTCCCCTCTGTGCCATTTGCACCATACTCTGCAGAGCCGGTCTTGCCTGCTGCCGTAAAACCATAGCCGTTCAGCGCGGTCGCTGTTCCGCTCGCGACCGTCTCCTTCATAAAGTCTGTGATGATCCGCGCTTCCTCTGTCGTCATGAGACGTTTGTATTTGGACGGGCTGTTCTTTGTCACCATGGAGCCATCCGACGCTTCCACATGATCGACAAGATACGGCTTCATCATAATACCGCCATTCGCCACAGTCGCAGTGATCAGCGCCATGTGAAGCGGTGTCACGAGCGTATTGCCCTGACCGATGGCTGTCGTCATCTCCTCACCATCCGAAGAGTCCCCATCCAGTACAAACTGCGAGGTACTGTGCTGCAACGTCGTCGGCAACGACTTATTAAACAGGAAGTCCTCACACATGGAGTGAAATTCATCATTGTCCAGACTCAGGCCGATTTTCGCAAATGCGGTATTACAGGAATGTGCAAATGCACTCTTCAGGTCTTCTTCCCCGTGCGCATTGTTGTTGTAGCAGTTGATCGTCATATCACCGACCGTCAGCCTGGAATCGCAGGTGAAATCAAAGGTCTTATAAGCGTTTGGCTGCTGTCGCATGAACGCCAGTGTCGTCAGAATCTTAAATGTCGACCCCGGCGGATACAGTCCCTGCGTCGCACGGTTCAAAAGCACGCTGCTTGAGCTGTCCGTCACCACACTCTCCCAGATCTCCGCGATGGAGTTCGGATCGTAGTCCGGCTTGGATACCATCGCCAGAATCTTTCCGGTCTTGGGCTCCAGCGCCACCACCGCACCATTATAGCCGCCAAGCGCCTGATACGCCGCGTTCTGAAGCGATGCATTTAGCGTCACGACGACCGAATCCCCCATCTGCTTTTCATTATCCGACTCCTTGAGCTGCGTCAGCACCGATGCATGGGAATCCAGCAGATCGTAGTTGCAGGATGCCTCCAGTCCGGCTTTTCCGTTCGTCGCATAGCCAATGACATGTGCAAACGTATTTGCATACGGATAAACGCGAGTCTCACTGCCGTCATCCCCTACACGTGTCTCTGCCAGCACGCTGCCGTCTGCAGAGAGGATCGGTCCGCGAATGTACTTGTCGATATTCGCGTCCTGCTTGGTATTGTACATATTGGAATTCAGTTCTTTTGCCTTAAATACATTCAGATAGATCAGATACCCGACCAGCATCAGGAACAGAAACACAAACGTGTAGGTGACAATTCCAAGCTCCGTATTTCTCCCTTTGCTTTCGTGAATCTCCGGCTCCTGTTCAAACTGTACCTCACGCACCTTTACCTTTTTACCGGCGCCCTGCCCTGCGGTCGATCCCCTTTTTCTGTCCGTACTGTTTGTCTCTGTACGCCCTGTTTTCTTCCTGCTCATAATCGCCTCCGCTATTTTCATAGGAATATCCGTCGTCGTAGTCATCGTCATAGCCACCCGGACGACCGTTACCATAGCCATCGTCGTAGCCGTTCTGCGGACGGCCATTGCCATAGCCATCCTCATATCCGTCCTGCGGATAACCGTCCTCGTCATAATAGCCGTCGTCCCCGTAGCCATCCTGCGGATCATTGCCATAGGCATCCGGATATCCGTGATAGCCACCATTCTGCGGTGCGCTATAGCCATCACCATAGTTGCCATACCCGCCGTTTGTCGGATCATTGTCATATCTGCCTGCTCCATAGCCCGGTGCCGCATAGCCCTGATTCGGATATCCATAGCCGCCATTCGCATAAGCCGCTCCGGCTGCCATCTGCTTCTGCAGCTGCTTTTCCCGGCTCTTCTTTTCCTCATCCCGCTGCAGCATGTACAGTCCCTGCACAACCGCAAACATAATGAGTGTGCTCAGCATCGAGCTGCCGCCGTAGCTCACAAACGGAAGTGTCACACCCGTCATCGGAATGAGCTTGATGCCTCCGCCAATCGTCAGAAAAATCTGCGCTGCGTAAGTGCTTCCAAGTCCCACCGCTACCAGACGGTAAAAGCGGTTCGAAAGCTGCATCGCGATATTCACAAACATGATGAAACAGCTCATGCAGATGAGAATCAGGCAGATGCCAAAGATCGTGCCAAGCTCCTCCGCAATGGCAGAAAACATAAAGTCCTGTTCTACAAACGGAATCGCGTTCGGTGAACCCTGGCATAGCCCGGTCCCGAACCAGCTTCCCGCACTGATGGAAAACAGCGACTGGCAGATCTGGTATCCGCCACCCTGATAATCCTTAAACGGATCCTTCCACGCCTGCACCCGCACACGGATATGGGCAAACAGGAAATACGCCCCGACTGCCGCTCCGGAACCGGCCAGAATCCCGGTCAGCACAAGGAACGGATTTCGGGTAGATACGAACAGCATCACCAGATACGTGACGAAGAAGATCATCGCACTTCCGAGATCTTTCGATACGACAAGGATCAGCACATGGATCGCTGCCAGCGCCGTAGCGATCACAAGCTTTTTAAAATCTTTCGCATTCGTCAAAAGCCCGGCAATCGCAAATACATAGATGATCTTTACAAATTCGGACGGCTGTACGGAAATGCCACCAAAATTAAAGGACAGCTTTGCACCATAGGTCGAAGTCGCCGCAATCGCGACGAGTGCCAGCAGCCCGATGCCCGCCAGCGTGTAAAACCAGTACATTTTCGTGATAAACCGCAGCTTCCGGATGATGATCGGAATGAGCAGCGCCACGACCGTCGAGATCACCGCGATCTTAAACTGCTTGATGCTCTTGTCATAATCCAGACGGGTGATCATAATAAATCCTGTACAGATCAGCATACACATGTTATTAATCAGCAGACGGGAAGCCAGCGGATACAGATTCCGGAACAGAACGAGCACGGCTGCCAGATACAGCGCCTGTGCGCCGTAAAACAGCAGGAGCGTCAGCTCCGTCCGCTGCAGGTACAGTACCGTAAACGCCACAAAATGCATGGCAAACATCAGCATGTTCTGCCGCAGGAACAGATATTCCCGCTCATCTTCATCCTTCTTGCCGAATACGGTATAGCACTGCAAGGTATACAGCGCCATCAAAATAATAATCAGGTACTTCGAAACCTGTATGATAAGATTCGTCATAGCCTATTCGACCCCTCTTCTGAAATGTCCCCGTGTTCCGTCCTGCCCATCCGGTGCAAAAAATGCCTGTCCGTCCGTATGCCACTGCTTTAATCGTTTCAGTATCTCAGCGGTCTCCGCTCCCGACTCCACGGTAAACGCCACACGCACAACGTCCGGCGAGAGCGCCTCAATCTCCTTTCGGCAGCCGGTCAGATCCAGCGGCACGGAATTATAGATCGTATTGCAGCAGGTAACGCATCGATTCACAACCGGGAACTCTGCACGCTTCCGGTCCTTTAAGTAACTGCACTCCGGCATCTGTGTGCAGCCGGAGGTATTCTTTGTGACACATTGTGCGGAATGCATCAGCGCCTGCCGCCCATAGACGACAAGCTCGGTCTCTCCATTCGGCTGTGCACTGCAAAGCTGCAGCAGCTCTTTAAAGTTCAGCTCCGCCGGAAGGGTTCGTCTGCCGATTCCTTCCTGTATCAGAAATTCGGATGCTTTCCCATTGTACGCATAAAAAGTATCGTCTCCAATCCAGATCTGACCATCTCTGCCTCGCAGCTGCACATAGCCAAGCTCGTCTAATGTGTGGAGCAAAAAGCCGTCAAATTCCGGCAGAAGCTCCTGCATCGCCGCTTGCTCCAGCAGCCTGCGATCCCGTTCCCGAAAGACCGGTGGAAAATTCAGCCAGCAAAAAAGACCTACTTCTTTTGTCTTTTTCACAAGCGCACGCAACGTTCCGACGTCTATCTGGTATCTCCCAGTACCAGCCACCAGCAGATCCACATACACACCGGCAATCTTCTCTGGCTGCTGTACCACCGCTTCTAGCTGATCCGTTGTCAGGACCGATACGGTAAGCTGCGGCCCATCCGATCTGTGTGATGCGTGCTCTTTGTCCACCCGCAGTTCCGCCCTGTCCAGCTCTTCGTGCTGCAGATGCTCGTTTCTGGCATAACGGCCAAGCAGCTTTTCCGTCAACGCCTCAATCCCCTGTCTGCGCAGTTCGTTTAATGCACGCAACGGGAAAAACAGTCCATCCTCGACAGAGACCGTGAGCTGCTCAAATGCATACAGGGTGTTCCCGGTCTTTTCCATCTGCTTTCTGGCTGCCGCAGCATCCATCGGACGCGACTCGGCCGGCTGTGCGATCTCTTCCGAACGGACTTCCACCCGCACAGCGCCGCAATACAACTCCAGTATAGCAGGTTCCCATGCGGAAATCTTTAAGGCTCCATTAATTTTTATCTTCTGATCCTGCTCTACATATGCTTCCCGAAGGCTGCGCAGCAACTGCTCTGACTTTGTGCGGTACAGCACCATAGCCTTTCTTCCATTTAGCCGGATGCTTTTTTTCGGAAGGGCAAGATTGCCTCCCGTCTTTACCTCATCCTTCACCGTCAGCTCCAGCGAGGCGTCATGGCTCTCCAGCACATCCCCCGGATGCAGCGCCTCGAGTGCCTCTGCACGCCATCCACCCTTTTTCTGCTCGGACAGCCGGACTGCCTCTGTCCCGAAATGGTTCGGACGCTCCATTGACATCATCTCCGGTCCATTGTACTGATGATAGTAGCCGTCCGTAAAGCCACCGCGGTTGTACAGATCCATAAGGGTACGCAGATCCTCCGGCTCTACCTTCCAGCGTTTTGGCTTCCCACCCATCTGTTCCAGACGGTCCAGGTATTTCCGGTAAATGCTCACGACTCCGGCCGTGTACTCCGGCCGTTTCATCCGGCCTTCGATCTTCAAAGATGCAATCCCTGCCCCGACAATCTCCGGAAGCAGTTCCAGCGTACACAGATCTTTCGTACTCAGAAGATAGCTCTGGCTGCCAAGCGCTTTCCGCTCCCCGTCTTCCCGTCGAAACGGAAGCCGACATGGCTGCGCACAGCGTCCCCGGTTGCCACTCCGGCCTCCGATCATGCTGCTGAACAGACACTGTCCGGAATAACAGTAGCAGAGCGCTCCATGTACAAAGGTCTCGACCTCGATCCCGGTCTCCTCTATGATCTGCCGTACCTCGTTCAGCGACAGCTCCCGCGCCGGGACGACCCTTGTGACACCGTGCCGTTGCAGTATGCGCACACTGTCACACCCGGTAATCGTCATCTGTGTGCTGGCATGCACCGGAAGCTGAGGAAAACGTTCCATGAAATACTGCACTACGCCAAAGTCTTGCACAATCACTCCATCCAGACCTGCCTGATAATATGGAAGCAGATAAGAATACAGTTCCTGTTCCAGCTCTTCCTCTTTTAGAAGTGTATTGACCGTCATATAGAGCTTTTTCCCGTGCAAATGGCAGTATCTAATTCCATCGAGCAGCGCATCCTCATCCGGATTGTCCGCATAGGCACGCGCGCCGAACCTGCTTCCTCCGATATATACAGCATCCGCGCCTGCATTTACAGCCGCGCGCAGGCTCTCATAGGAGCCTGCCGGTGCGAGTAATTCAACCATTCTATCCTCCTGATAATGAAAAAGCTGCAGCCATGCCATACCCTCTTCTGCAAAAGAATATGTCAATAATTGCAGCCGTGTGATTTATGCGTTTCTCTGTGCTTCCAGCCGGACAAGCTCCTTTTGCAGCTGTGCATTTCGCTCTTCGAGAGCCTTTGCCTCTTTTTCCGCATTTTCGAGCCGGATCTGTGCCGTGATCATCTCATGCTTGAACTCATAGATCTCCTGATCTTTTTCGGAAAGCTCCCGCTCCAGCTCTTCCACCTTTTTCTTTACCTTAAAATAGTCATCCGCCGTATTCAGATTCAGCAGAATGCTCCGCATCTCCGGTGAAAGCCTGTGATATCCATCGAGATTCCGGAACTCCGAAATCTTTCCATTCAGGTAAGACGCTACCCTCTGCAAATATTCCTCGCTCTCATAACCGCTTAAGGTATAAATCTTTCCCGCTATAATTACCTGTGTATTATTCTTGGCCGACATGAATGTGTCTGTTCCTTTCTCAATATAAATGTATACCGGACATTCTGTGCGCAGGCTACAGACCCTTTTGCTTCGCATTTTGCTGCTGCACAGAACTGTTATACTGAACATTATAGTCGAATTTGGGAGAAATACAACCTTTTTATTCGGTTTGTGGGCGGACTTTGCCTAAATGGGTGTAGGCCAGGTCCGTGGCAACCCGCCCCTTTGGGGTGCGATTGATGAAACCATTCTTGATCAGGTACGGCTCGTAGACATCCTCAATCGTGCCGGAGTCCTCGCCAATCGCAGCGGAAAGCGTATCCAGCCCGACCGGGCCGCCTCCGAACTTCTCAATCATCAGAAGCAAAATCGCACGGTCGGTCGCATCCAGGCCATGACGGTCCACTTCCAGCAGATCGAGTGCCTCTGATGCGATCTCAGCTGTGATCCGTCCCTCATACCGCACCTGGGCATAATCGCGGACGCGCTTTAAAAGCCGGTTTGCCAGACGTGGCGTCCCGCGGGAACGCTTCGCGATCTCCAGTGCACCGCGGTTGTCGATCTGTACACCGAGCACCGCCGCAGAACGGATCACGATCGTCTGCAGCTCTTTTTCCGTGTAAAATTCCAGATGATGTACGACACCAAACCGGTCACGCAGAGGTGCTGTCAGCATGCCTGCCCGTGTCGTCGCCCCGATCAGGGTAAAATGCGGAAGATCCAGTCGGATCGAACGCGCCGCCGCTCCTTTTCCGATCACGATGTCGATCGAAAAGTCCTCCATCGCCGGATACAGGACTTCCTCCACCTGACGGTTCAGGCGGTGGATCTCATCGACAAACAGGACATCCCCCTCCTGCAAATTGTTCAGAATCGCCGCCATCTCACCTGGCTTCTCAATCGCCGGACCGGACGTAATCTTGATATTCACGCCCATCTCATTCGCCACGATCCCAGCCAGTGTCGTCTTACCCAGTCCAGGCGGGCCATACAGCAATACATGATCCAGAGAATCATGTCGCTGCCTTGCTGCCTCGATAAATATTTTCAGCGTATTTTTTGCTTTTTCCTGTCCGATATAATCTGAGAGTTTCTGCGGGCGAAGCCCCGGCTCCGTCCGGTAGTCCTCTTCTGTCACATCGGTGCTGATCATTCTTTTCGCCATTTTTCACTCCATCATCAACGGATATCCACCATTCATCCCGCTATAGAAACGAAATCTGCTTCAGTGCAAGCTTCAAAATCGTCTCGGTATCCATATCCTCTGTAATCCCGGCCTTTCGCACGGCCTTTAACGCATCGCTCGCTGAATATCCAAGCGCAGTCAACGCCTCGAGCGCCTCTGTCTTCGCATCTGAGTCTGCCACAAGTGGCATCGCATCCTGCGCCTTTCCAAGCTTCTTCTCAAATGCCTCTTCCAGACTCAGCTTGTCCTTCAGCTCCAGGATCAGCTTCTGCGCCGTCTTATTCCCGATGCCCGGAGCCTTTGCAATCGCTTTCGCATCGTCTGCGAGCACTGCAAACCGCAGGTCATCCGACGTCAGCACCGATAATACACCAAGCGCTGCCTTCGGCCCAATACCATTGACATTCAGAAGCAGCTGGTACATCTCCAGATCATCTTCCGAGAGAAATCCAAACAGCTGCATGGCATCTTCTTTTACATTGAGGTATGTATGGATCTTCACCTCTTCTCCACGGCCCGGCATGTTCGCCGCATCCCTTCCAGAAATATAAATCAGATAGCCGACATCATTTACATCCAGAATCAGCCGGCTCTCCGTCACTTCCACAATTATTCCTTTTAAATATGCAATCATTGTATTTACTCCATTCCACTTGCCTGCCCAACAGTTTAACATAAAAAAAGGATAAAATCAATCATATGTTCGATTTTACCCTTTTCGGTGATGTCTTACTGTAAGCAGCCATGCTTACGCCCATCTCGCAAAAAATACGTGGCTGCCGATCTTCCGGTAAGTCGCGGAAAGTCCAAGGCTGCGGTACGCGTTTTGTGTCATAAAATACAGATAGCTGAAAGCGACCTGCTTTCCACCAATGGTAAGTCTGGTGCTCGTCCCTTTTTTATAATTCTTCAGGCGGTTCATGACTTCTGCAGCTGCCTTTTTACAGTCCGCATTCACAAGTGACGGTTTATTTAAGGCTCTGGTCAGTGCGCCATCTCTGGCCGGTGCAAACTGATGGTTCTGATAAACGACCTCCCGCAGCTTCGACGGGAAACGGGAGCTCTTCATCCGGTTCATAATCACAAGCCCGACGCCGAGCTTTCCGGTATAGCTCTGGTTCCCTGCCTCGCAGTAAATCAGGGCCGCAAGCAATGTCTCATCGTCGACATATTTGTCCGAATAATATGTGCTCTCCACCTTTATATTGGTCTTCGGAGGTGTCGTCGATCCGGAATCTCCAGAATCTCCCCCGGAAACTTTTCTGGCCTGTCCCTTCTGGTTCAGCTCGTACGTGACGCCTTTTACCGTAACACGCGTCCCGGTCTGCTTCTTATAGGTCTTCGGGTCAAAATAGTACAGATAACTTCCGACCTTTACGAGCCCGGTCGCTGCCTTTCCACTCGAAAGCAGGTAGCAGTTATCCTTCCATGTGTTTTTCATACGGGTACCCGTCTTCCCGACGTAATAACATCCGACCCAGCAATTCTTTGCGAGTACGCCATTCTCCCCGTAATAATAATACTGTTTGTTTTCTTTTACCCACTGATCGGTGAGCATCTTTCCGGTCTTCAGCCCGAAGTAATACGTCCTGCCACTGAACGTGCGCTTTCCCTTCAGCTGCTCTCCGGTCTTGCCAAACGCATACCATGCATCGTCAATCTGGCGGCGGCATCCCACCACAAGCGGCCCGTTTTTCGTCGCGTAATACAGCTTGCCATCTGCGCGAATCCAGCTGTTCCGGATCACCGCACCACTCTTGCCAAAATAATAATAGCGCTTGCCGATCTTAGTCAGGCCGGTACTGCGGATCCCTCTTGCATTTACATAATAGGTGCCGCTGACCCAGCTGTTTTTCTTTAATTTCCCATTCTGATACCACGAATACGTGCCATCCGTATTCTTCTCCCACGCTGCAGATGCCCGTCCCGGCATCATGAGAATCATCATGAGAACCAGGACAAAAAACACTGCACTCCTTCGTCCCGTATTCTTCCATGCTTCCATGCAACTTCTCCCTCACTGCATTTTGCCAAGCAAATACACGCAATCCACGTGTTGCTCAGCTCTTAATGTTTTTGTAATAAATTATTCACATTATAAGCCACATATTGTAATCTGTCAACCTGAAATCCAATACCTCCTCCCCGCAGCAGGGCTACGGGGAGGGCATGTAGCAAAGTGCAAAAACAGACTCCTATAAAATAATACAGATAATCCGGCCCTTCGACTCATTTACGATCCGTTTCATCGTATCCTGCAGCTTCTGCTGGCTCTCTTCTCCGATCGAGGAAAGCCTGGAGCGGATCCCCTCCTCGATCATCTGCTCAACCGATTTTCCGAAAATGAGTGTGTGCCACATCCCATCTTCCTCTTCGTTTTGCTTCATATATGCGATCAGATCTTTCGCCTGCTGTTCACTTCCGACGATCGGCGCGATCTCGGTCTCAATATCCGCCCGGATCAGATGTACGGATGGCGAGGTGGCACGGATCTTCACCCCGTACCGGCTGCCCTGCTTCATGACCTGCGGTTCTTCCATCCGAATCTCTTCCCTCTGCGGAGCAATCACACCGTAGCCCGTCTGTCGCACCGCTTCTACCGCAGTCGCCACGGTGTCATATTCTTTCTTGCGTTTTGCCATCTCCCGCACGATCGAGATCAGCTGATATTCGCTCTGGATTTCGGTACCGGTCATCTCACTCAAAATCTGATAGTACAGCGGTTCCTGCATCCAGACCACGACCTCCGCGCTTCCGGCAGACAGATCCATCTGCTCCAGTTTCACCCGCTTTATGTACTGTGAGGACAGCTCCAGATTTCCACCCGCGATATCCCTTACGGTATTCCATTTCTGCATGGCCTGCTTCGCAGCCTCGAACAGCTCCTTTTTCAGCCAATGTGCATTCTCCAGCGTTTCCACCCACTTCGGAAGCTGAAATGCGACTTTTGTCAGCGGAAATTCCAGCAGAAACTGTTCAAACACCCGGTACAGATCATTTTTATCCATCTGCTCACAGTTCAGAATTACAGGAGTCACACCGTACGTCTGTTGTAAAAACGCAGCGGTCGCTTTCGCCTCCTCTCCAGATGGTCTCGCTGAATTTACGATGACCAGAAATGGCTTCCCGATCCGCTGCAGCTCCGTGATCGTCTCCCGCTCCGCTTCGAGAAATGCCGCCCTTGGCAGTTCCCCAAAGCTTCCATCTGTCGTCACGACAAGCGCGATCGTTGCATGTTCCCGTATCACCTTTTGTGTCCCCATCCGGGCGGCTTCTGGAAACGGCACCGGCTGTTCCTGCCACGGAGTCTGTACCATCCTTGGATGCCCGTTTTCCTCGACGCCCTCCGCACCCGGCACCAGAAACCCGACACAGTCCACAATCCGCACTTTCATATCCGTTCCGTCACCAACTGCGAGTGAAACGGCTTCTCTCGGAATAAATTTCGGTTCAACGGTTGTCACCATCCGACCGGACGCGCTCGACGGCATCGCATCCCGCGTCATATCCCGCTCTGCATCTGTCAGCTCCGGAAGTACCAGCGATTCCACAAATTTTCTTGCAAAAGTGGACTTTCCAGTGCGCACCGGCCCGACAATTCCGGCATAAATTTCTCCTCCCGTTCTCAGCTGCATGTCTTTGTACAAATCAAATTTTTCCATGAAAAGACCCCCTGCATATACTACTCTCAGTATATGCAGGGGGATCTGATGCTATGTCAGAATATCCTCTTATCACAGCCGTCAAATGATATTGATATCATCGGCCATTTGCCTTTGTGCTCACAGGAATCAGTGTCCTGCAAAAAATTCATTGTGCAGAAGCTCATGCTCCCTGCCCTTTAAAAGACCTTCATAGAGTGCCGTAACCATTGGGTTCTCATCGGACTTCTTAATGACGGATACTTTATCCGCATTGTAAATACCTGCGGTACGTGCAGCTTTTGTGCGGTCTCCTGCCAGTCTCGGCTGGCCGCCGCCCATGATACAGCCTCTGCGGCAGGCCATGATCTCAATCAGGTGGTATTCCTTCTCGCCGCTTTGTACCTGCTCCATGACTTTGCGTGCATTCGCCAGTCCACTGGCGACGCAGATCTTTACTTCCAGTCCCTCATACGGGATCGAGAATTCCTTGATAAAGCCTTCGTCCCGCACACCGCACTCTGCGATCTCTTCGATCGTAGCCTTGCTGTGATCCGGGGCCAGACGACGAATCACGGCCTCCGTGACACCACCGGTCACACCGAAGATCACACCGCCGCCGGAACCAAGTCCGAACGGAATATCAGAAGACTCCGACTCCAGCGATGCAAAATCGATACCGGTCATCCGGATCATCTTGATCAGCTCGGTCGTCGTGATGACATAATCCGTATCCTTCTCACCCTTCGTAAAGCTGTTCGGACGGTTCGCCTCCATCTTCTTCGCCGTACACGGCATAAAGGATACCATCACGGTCTTCTTTCCTTCTGCATGGGCCGGATCACGGTAATACTCTTTTACCACACCGGACATCATGCCCTGCGGGGAACGGCAGGTCGATACGTTCTCCGAATAATCCGGGAACTGATCACCGACAAATTTTACCCACGCCGGACAGCAGGAAGTCAGAAGCGGCAGCTTTCCGCCATTCTTGACTCTGTCGATAAACTCTGCGGTCTCTTCCATAATCGTAAGGTCCGCACTGAACGTCGTATCGTATACTTCATCGAAGCCCATCCGGTGCAGGACGTTGACGATCTTACCCATCACGCTTCTGCCCTTCTGCAGCCCAAACGCATCGCCCACCGCTACACGGACAGCCGGGGCAATCTGTGCTACGACACGTATATTCGGATCTCCAAGTGCCTCCCATACTGCATCTTCGTCGCTCTTGATGCTGATCGCACCGGTCGGACAGAATACCCGGCACTGCCCACAGTTCACACAGTCTGTCGCCGCGATCTGACGGTCAAACGCCGGCATCACCATCGCATCCGAGCCACGGTGTGCAAAGCCAAGCGCACCGACACCTTGCAGCTCCTCACAGACGCGGACACAGTTGCCGCAGAGGATACATTTATTCGGATCCCGTATGATCGACGGAGAACTTGTATCCAGCGGAACCATCTCTTTGTAATTCTGGAAGCGTACTTTTGTCACGCCAAAACGGTGTGCCAGTGCCTGAAGATTGCAGTCTCCGCTCTTAATACAGGTCGTACAGTCTCTGCAATGTGCCGCAAGCAGCAGCTCAATAATCATCTTGCGGTACCGCTTCAGCTTTGCTGTATTTGTATAGATCACCATTCCGTCCCTTGGCTCTTCTGAGCAGGACGCAAAGGTCTTTCCACGGTCATCCTCTACCGTACAGAGCCGACAGGCTCCGAAGGTGGACAGCTCCGAATGATAGCACAGGGTAGGAATATCGATACCGGCCTTGCGGATGACAGTCAGGACATTTCGTTCGTCGGTAAATTCTACCTTTCTACCGTCAATTGTCATTATACCCATGTTCTCGCCTCCTCCTATGCCTCTATATACACTGCTTCAAACGCGCAGTTGTCCTTACATGCACCGCACTTGATACAAATATTCGGATCAATATGGTAGCATTCCTTCCGCACACCGGTAATCGCACCGACCGGACAGTTCTTCGCACACTTGCCACAGCCTTTACAGAACTCCGGATTGATGACGAAGCGGCGCAATGCCTGACATACCTTTGCACGGCATTTCTTATCCCGGATATGCTCTTCGTATTCGTCACGGAACTCCCGGATCGTTGAAAGTACCGGAAGCGGCGCACTCTTGCCAAGTCCGCACAGCGCCATACTCTTGATCATATTGCCGAGCTCCTGCAGCTCATCGATATCGCTCATCTCACCCTGGCCGGCGACAATCCGTTCCAGGATCTCCAGCATGCGCTTCGTACCCTCACGGCACGGCACACATTTTCCGCACGACTCCCGCTGTGTAAAGCTCATGAAGAAGCGGGCTACCTCTACCATACAGGTATGCTCATCCATGACAACGAGTCCGCCGGAACCGACGATCGCGCCATATTTCTTTACTGAATCAAAATCCAAAGGCACATCCAGATGCTGCTCCGTCAGGCATCCGCCCGATGGTCCGCCGATCTGTACTGCTTTAAACTTTGCACCGTCCTTCAGACCACCACCGATATCAAAAATGATCTCCCTGAGGGTCGTACCCATCGGTACTTCAATCAGTCCGGTATTCTCGATCGCTCCGGTCAGTGAGAAGGTCTTCGTGCCCGGTGAACCCTCCGTACCGATACTGCGATACCACTCCCATCCCTTCAGGATAATCTCCGGTACATTTGCAAAAGTCTCCACATTGTTCAGAACGGTCGGCTTCTCCCACAGTCCCTTCTCTACCGTACGCGGCGGCTTGACACGCGGCATACCACGGTTGCCCTCGATCGACGCGGTCAGCGCACTTCCCTCGCCACAGACAAAAGCTCCGGCACCACGGTTGATATGCATCCGGAAACTGAAATCAGTCCCAAGGATCTGATCGCCAAGCAGTCCAGCCTCTTCGAGTGTCTTGATCGCATGCTTCAGTCTGGCTACGGACTGCGGATACTCCGCACGCACGTAAATATATCCATCCTGCGCACTCACGGCGTAGGCTGCGAGCATCATGCCCTCAATCAGGCGGAACGGATCGCCCTCCATAACGGAGCCGTCCATAAATGCACCCGGATCGCCCTCATCACCATTACATACGACATAACGCACCTTTTCCGGCTGACGCGCTACCTGCTTCCATTTCTTTCCTGCCGGGAATCCTCCGCCCCCTCGTCCGCGAATACCGGACTTATCGACCTGATCTACGACATCTGCCGGCGTCATCTCGAAAAGTGCCTTGGAGAGCGCCGCAAATCCGCCACTCGCAATGTACTCGCCAAGAGACTCTGCGTCGAATTTGCCACAGTTCTTCAGGACGATACGCGTCTGCTTTGCGATAAACGGAATATCATCCGGTCCTTCATAGCTCTTCCCTGCCTTCTTATACAGCAGGTGCTCCAGCACCTCATCGCCAAGCACGGTGCGCTCAAAGATCTCTTCACAGTCTTCCAGCTGTACTTTCGTGTACTGGACGACCTTGTCGCCTTTCTGAATCCGAACCAGCGGTCCTAATTCACAGACGCCCTGACATCCGGTCTTCTTGATGCCGACGTGCTTCTCATTTTCCTCATGTGGCGCGAAGGTAATGCTCACGCCCGGAGCATCCTTTGCCACCTCAAGAAACTTCTCATAAATCTTCTGGGAGCCGGTCGCAATACAGCCGGTGCCGGAACAGACAAGAATCCGGCAGTCGCAGGCTGCGAGCTTTTTCTGCTCGGCCTCACACAGTTCCAGTAGCTTTTCTTTACTGTCTATTCTCATCTGCCTTCACCTCGCAATTCTTCGATCAATGCAATTGCCTTTTCCGGTGTCATCTTCGGATGTACCTCTTCATTCACCATCATCGTCGGCGCGAGTCCGCATGCGCCGAGACAGGATACCGTCTCCACGGTAAAGAGCATATCATCCGTCGTATGCTTCTTCTTGCTGAGCCCCAGTTCCTTGAACAGAGCCTCCAGAATCGGAGTGGACTTCCGCACGTGACAGGCGGTGCCGTCACAGACCTTAATCACATACTTTCCTTTCTGCTCGAACGAAAAGTTCTCATAGAATGTCGCTACGCTGTATGCCTTTGCCTCTTTCACTCCGATCTGTCCTGCTATGTAAGTCAGCAGCTCGCCCGGAAGATAACGATACACTTCCTGCACATCCTGCATGATCGGGATCAGAGAAGAAGGCTTCTTTCCATAACGGCCTATGATCTCGTCCGCCACCTGATAATACGATTCATCAAGCATTGTGTGATTCTCCTTTTCTCGTTTTTTCATATTTGTAATTCCCGTACAATTATGTGCTTATCATTATACATTAATTGATAAATTTTCACAATACTTTCTTTGATAATTTATTTTTTAACGAAAATTTTGCACTACACAAAAGTTATATACAACTAATTTTTTGTTCCTTTTCATATCACGCATAACAAGTCAAGCGGATATTCGCAATCTATCCCTGCAGCTCTGCTGCGGGGCCTAGCTTCGCTACTTGCTCATAACCGAATGCTGCTTCGCAGCTTATCAGGAGTGGCTTGCACCACTCCTGATACAAGCAAGTCCCAACCCACTGCTTATTGCTTTGCGCAATTGAAGCAGGGGACTTGCTTGATTCGGTTAAAAATCCCCACAGCCATCGAAGCACTGCAGGGATTCTATATCATCGATTCTATAATTGAGGTAGGAATACATTTGTAGAAACAAAAAACACAGCCCCCAACGGTATTGCGGAGTACCGTCAGAAAGCTGTGTCATAATCGTACAGATCAGCCTGCGGAATGTCGTTCTGTACGAGGTCCAGAATCTTCGGATGCTGCAACATCCTCAGAGCTGAACTCATCAAGGAGGTATAAAACGTGTATCCTCATTGCCTGTCGAGACAACATTCCTCAAATAATTTGGCATCTCATCTACCCATAATCGAGATGCATCAGCGGCGAACCGCCGATTCGGAGTGTTTCGCTTTACCGGAAGCGCTTCTCACATACCGAGCAGGTTTCCTGACTTGCAGATCGTCGCTTGACTTCCCCTTCTCGTTCCATCGGGTAAACAATGGGATTCTTGAAGTCGTGCTCCCTGCCTACAGTGGCCGGACCGTTCAGGCTTGAACCTGATTCCCTCTCGAGTCATATCACTCTCACTCAGTACGGCAAATATGATTTACACAACGTAAATTTAACACATTTCTGTGCTTCTGTCAACCTCTTTTTTGTGCAGTTTGTATTTTTCCAAGTACTTTCTTCTTTTCATTTTGACATTTTCAAGCATTTCTACTGGCTTTTCTTCTGTTCCGATAAGGTCTGATTCGCTATTTACAAGTCACCTTACAAAACTTATTTTCTGTAAAATCCAATCTTTCTCTGCCCGCGGAAAGAAAAGAACGACAGACAAGATTTCTCTGTCTGTCGCCCCGTATTTCATTTATAACCGTTTAACTTCTATGCTCTTCTCGCATCGATGTACTCGCACATGATCCGTACCGTCTCATCAATGCCAAGCTTGCTGCTGTTGACAGAAAACTCATAAGCACGGGAATCGCCCCAGTGCAGTTCACAGTGGCTGTTGTGGTAACGCTTTCTTCTGCGATCCTTTTCCTCAATGAACACTTCCGCGTCATGTCGGTTCATATGGTGAAGCTTCATGATACGTTCGGTCTTGGCCGACTTATCGCCGAGAATGAAAAAGGTAATCAGCCCTTCTGTCCCTGCCAGCACCTTCTCCGCACACCGTCCGACTACGACAAAGGACTCCCCGGACGCTGCCTTGTCCTTCAGAAAATCAAACTGCAGATTCGCGACGCTGTTCGCCGGCGAATTTGTCATGCCACGTACGGTCCGCGTCAGAAACAGGTTCCGCTTCTTCTCATCGTACTCCTCAAGTGTCTTGACATCCAGTCCGCGGTCCTTTGCGATCTGATCCAGAATGTTGTGGTCATACAACGGAAGCCCGTATTTCTCTGCGATTTTCGTCGCGATCTCATGTCCACCACTTCCGTACTCACGGCCGATGGATATAATCAGTTGTTTGCTCATGTGCCATCCCCCTTTAGAAATATCTGACGTAGATCATTGCGATAGAAAGAACTACTACCAGCAGTGTTGCAGGCGCCATTGCCTTGCAATAGCGTCCCCACTTAATAATATAACCTTCTTTTGCCGCAGTTGCAATACCAACTACGTTCGCAGATGCGCCAATCGGGGTCGCACTTCCTCCGATATCGGTACCCATTGCAAGGCCCCACGCCAGAATGGAAAGCGCAACGCCCTGGGTCTCCGACAGAGAGCTGATGATCGGGATCATCGTAGCCGCAAATGGAATGTTATCGACAAATGCACTTGCCACCGCAGATACAAGTACGATAATTGCCAGCATCAGCATTGCATTTCCGTTGCTGACATTTCCGATAAAGTTTGCCATAACGATCAGAACGCCCGTCTGCTCCAGACCGCCGACAACGACAAACAGTCCGATGAAAAAGAGCAGCGTCTTATAATCTATTTTCTTTAAAAGGCCCGGTCCCTCTTTTCCTGCCGCAATCAGTGTCACGATCGCGATCGCTGTACCGATGCAGGAGACCGTCAGACCTGTCTGTGCATGTGTCACAAGCAGGCATACCGCACAGAGGAAAATGATCGTGCTGACGATAAATCCTTTCTTGTCGGTAATTGCCTCAGACGGATCCGGATAGTTCTGGTTCGCATTGCTGTTCTTGGCAGCATCCTTTTTCAGTTCTTTTCCAAATACAAAGTAGAAATAAATAACGACAAAAACCATTGAAATGACCGCAATCAATCCGGTATTCGTCACAAAATCTGTAAAGGAGAATCCAAGTGACGTACCGATGATGATGTTTGGCGGATCTCCGCACATCGTCGCTGAACCGCCCAGATTCGCGCAGAATACTTCTGACAGAATCATCGGCACCGGGTCAAATTTCAGCAGCTGTGCCAGCTCAATCGTAACCGCCGCCAGAAACAGGATGACGGTAATACTGTCGATAAACATCGCCAGTATAAAAGACAGCACCATAAAAGTAAGAAACAGCGGAATGACCTGATATTTTACAAGCTTGGCAAGCCGCATGCAAAGCCACCGGAAAAATCCGACTCTTGCCATTCCCTCTACCATAATCATCATTCCTGCGACGAATACGATCGTCTCCCAGTTAATACCACTGGATGTCTCTGCGGATGAACCGCCGCTGTACCAGAACGACTTTGTGAAAAAGCTGCCCAGGTTCAGAGTCTCTGTGATTGCGCCCATGCTGTGCATCCCAACACCAAATACCAGAATCAGCGTCAGCAGCGCACAGCCAAGCGTCACCACATGCCGTTCCCACTTATCCATGATGATGAGAATAAACATCAGCAAGAACAATGTCACGGCCATAATCTGTGCTACCATATGCCCGTCCTCCTTATTATAATTATGTATAGTTAAAGCACCGGGCTATTTTATGATTAAACGATCACTTTGTCAAGAACGACGGGATTCGCACAAATCTCCTCTGTTTCTTCCAGATATTACACAAATGATTCGTGAAGTTTAGATTTTCTTCAGCATTTTTTATCATTTATTTAGTTTTTACCAGGAATTCTGTGCAGGTTCGATGAATTTTTCACAATTCCGCGCCCATTTTCTGTCGGTATTTTTCCATGTTTAGATTTCGCTTAATTTTTTACATCCGTTTCCCGGTGTCAAGCGGATATTCGCAATCTATCCCTGCCTGCAGCTCATCTCTGCAGCTCATCTCCGCAGCTTTGCTGCGGGGGCTGCTGCGGGGCTTCTGCTGCGGGGCCTAGCTTCGCAACTTATCCGTTAAAATAAAAAAACACAGATCGCGCCTGCGGCCTCTCGGCCCCAAGGTGCAATCTGTGCCCTTTCTATTTTACCTGCCTGTTTTGCTATTGATTCCCAATAGCTTATTCCTTACAGTCCTGCTTTCTTGGCAGCTGCGTCTACGACGTGGCTTACCAGTACGGAAGTCGTAACGCTTCCTACACCGCCCGGAACCGGAGTGATCGCATCTACGATCGGCTCTACTGCTGCGTAGTCTACATCACCGCAAAGCTTGCCCTCTGCGTTTACGTTGATTCCGACATCAATGACAGTCTGGCCCGGCTTTACATACTCTGCGCCAACTACGCCTGCACGGCCTGCTGCTACGATGATGATATCTGCCTCTCTTGCTACAGACGGCATATCAACGGTCTTCGTATGGCAAACGGTAACGGTCGCATTTTTCTTGATCAGCATCATTGCCGCCGGCTTGCCGACAACAAGGCTTCTGCCGATGACAACCGCTTTCTTACCGGTGCAGTCGATTCCGTAGTGATCCAGAATCTCCATGCATGCCTGCGGGGTGCACGGCGGGAATCCGATCGGCTTTCCGGTAAATACGCCGGACATGGAACCGTCGGTCATGCAGTCTACGTCCTTGGCCGGATCCAGTGCATTCTCGATCACACTCTGATTCAGATGCTTCGGAAGCGGACGGAACAGCAGTACGCCATGGATCGCATCGTTCTTATTTACATCGTCGATGACCTTCAGCAGCTCTTCCTGTGATACATCTGCCGGAAGCAGAATCTTCTCACATGCAACGCCAAGGGTCTCACAACGCTTTGTTGCGCCTCTCTCATAGGAGATATCGCTCTCGTTCTCACCGACGCGAATGATGCCAAGGGTCGGCTTTACGCCCTTTGCTTCCAGCTCAGCGACCTTTGCCTTGATCCGCTCATTTAAAGCAGCGGTAACTTCTTTTCCAAGTAACTGTTTTGCCATGATTCTTCTCCTTTTGCTTCCTGATTATTTCAGTCTTCCGAGTACACTCTGGAAGATCTCTTCTGCCATCGGCACATACTTCTCCAGCATTGCATCGGCCTTTGCATTCAGCTCTGCTGCGTATTCCTTATTCGCCATAGACTTTGTATTGATATATACATTCAGGCTGGCTCCCTGAAGAGCTGCCTTGCAGAACGCTGCGCCAACGCCGGCATCACTGATCGCCAGTGCAGAACCCTTTGCCGCAAATTCTTTGATTACATCAATGGCCTCACAGCACTTCTCCATGATCTCCATCGGAACCGCGCAGGCATCCTTCAGGACGATCTCCATCACGCGGGCCTTCTCAGCCTTCTCTTCTTCTGTCGCACGCGGCATGCCATATGCCTTGGAAAGCGGCTCAAATACCTCCGCATCGCGCTCAATGAGATGCAGCAGCTCCGCCTGCAGCTTATCGCATTTTGCCTTGAGCTCGTACATCTCCGCTTCCACATCTGCATATTTCTTCTTGCCGACCGTCAGGCTGCCTACCATATTTCCAAGTGCGGTACCGATCGCGCCTACGAGTGCAGACGCGCCTCCGCCTCCCGGAACCGGAGCCTTAGAAGCCAGTACTTCTACAAATTCATTGCATGGTACGGTTGAAAAACCCATATCATTTCCTCCTTGATCTTTTTCACACCATTTATTTAGAACAGTCCGGAAATCTTACCGGTCTCGTCTACGTCGATCCGCTCTGCAGCCGGACGCTTCGGCAGACCCGGCATCGTCATGATCTCACCGGTCAGTGCTACGATGAAGCCTGCACCTGCGGAAATCTTCAGATTGCGGACGGTGATCTCAAAATCGGTCGGTGCGCCGAGCTTCGTCTGATCATCGGTCAGGGAGTACTGCGTCTTTGCCATGCAAATCGGGCAGTTGCCATAGCCCATCGCCTCGAGCTGCTTTGCCTGCTTCTGCGCATTTGCCGTCAGGACTGCCTTCTTGCCGCCGTAGATCTTCTGAACGATCTGATTGATCTTCTCTTCGATCGTTCCTTCCAGCTCATAGCTGTAAGTAAAGTCGTTCGGCTCCTCGCACAGACGGATAACTTCCTCAGCCAGCTTGATGCCGCCTTCGCCGCCCTTTGCCCATACTTCAGACAGTGCTACATTTACGCCAAGCTCTCTGCACTTGGACTCTACAAAGTCAAGCTCTGCCTTTGTATCGGTCGGGAATGCATTGATCGCTACCACGCACGGAAGCTTGTATACATTCTTGATATTGGAAACATGCTTCAGGAGGTTCGGAATACCCTTCTCGAGTGCTTCCAGATTCTCATTGTTCAGGTCAGCCTTTGCCACGCCGCCATTGTACTTCAGGGCACGGACAGTCGCTACGATGACAACAGCGCTCGGATGCAGGTCTGCCATACGGCACTTGATGTCGAGGAACTTCTCTGCACCAAGGTCTGCACCAAAGCCTGCCTCTGTGATCGCATAGTCTGCGAGCTTCAGAGCCATCTTCGTTGCGATAACGGAGTTACATCCATGTGCGATATTTGCGAACGGTCCGCCGTGTACGATCGCCGGAACATGCTCCAGTGTCTGTACGAGGTTCGGCTTCAGGGCATCCTTCAGAAGTGCGCACATTGCACCCTCTGCGTGGAGATCGCCTGCCGTTACCGGCTTCTGCTCTGCCACCTTGCCATATGTATATCCGATGACCATCTTTGCCAGACGGTTCTTCAGGTCTGTGATATCGTTTGCCAGGCAAAGCACCGCCATGATCTCGGATGCAACCGTGATATCATAGCCATCTTCTCTCGGCATACCGTTTGTCTTTCCACCAAGTCCGTCTACAACAAAACGAAGCTGGCGGTCATTCATATCCACACATCTTCTCCAGGTGATCTTTCTCGGATCGATGTTCAGCTCGTTGCCCTGATAGATGTGGTTGTCGATCATTGCTGCGAGCAGGTTATTTGCTGCGCCGATCGCATGGAAGTCGCCGGTAAAGTGAAGGTTGATATCCTCCATCGGAACGACCTGTGCATATCCGCCTCCTGCTGCTCCGCCCTTTACGCCGAATACCGGTCCGAGGGACGGCTCACGGAGTGCTACCATCGCCTTTTTGCCGAGCTTCTGCATACCGTCTGCCAGACCTACGGTCGTTGTCGTCTTTCCTTCTCCTGCCGGTGTCGGGTTGATCGCCGTTACGAGGATCAGCTTACCATCCTTCTTGTCGGTCTCTCTTAAAAGATTGTAGTCGATCTTTGCCTTGTAATTGCCGTACTGCTCGAGGTATTTTGCATCAATACCTGCCTTTGCAGCGATCTCCGTAATCGGAGACATCGTCGTTTCCTGTGCGATTTCAATATCTGTCTTGAATCCCATTGAAAATTCTCCTTTCCCGCAGCGGAATCCCTTCCTTTTGCGAATGGGCAGTCTTTGCCCCTTTTGCTTCTATCATATGATAAAAACTGTCCAATTTCAATACTTAATTCTGTTTTCTCACACAATTTTTTGTAAATTTTGTTGCTGTTCCCTCAACAGCAAAACATTTTCCGCTTTGATTGACCATCTATTGCAGATTCTTCAGGATCGTAATCAGGACATCGCAGACAACAACGAGATCCTCTGCATGAAATCCGGCCGGAAAATTGTCGCTGAACAAGATCTGGGAGGACGGGGCGAACTCTTCATCCCCTTCCCACAGAAGAAACTGTACAAAGTAACCCGGAAATACCTCTGCCTGATACGCCGCATCTGCTGCCTTTACCGGCTCCGCATGCATGGCCTCCATCGCTTTTCTGAACGCATCCAGCTTATTTCCAAATCCATAGGCCAGCCGCATCATACAGCGACCGTTAAACTGGCGGTAATATACCTCGCCCCACGGCACTTCGCGATAAGTGAGAAATTTTCCGGTCCCCTGTGTCGCCGCACTCTCAAGCAGAAAACGCACGACCAGAATCTTCGCCGGATTCATCGTCGAGAGCGCATCAAATGCATATGCTTCATCCAGCGGCTGTACCGTAAATTCCGGATACCCTATCGCATAGCTGCGTCCGAAAAACCGCACGGTAAACTGCTGCTTTTCGGCATCGTACGGCATGCCCGTCCGGCTGCTGATCTCTGCCGGATCCGCCTTCGCATACTCCTCCAGATAATGCTCCAGCGGCACCAGCTCTTTGTTGTTGTTCTTTTCGATTTCCATTCTTTGTCTATCCTTTCGTTACTTAAAAGTCAGGCGTGGAAACAGTGATGCATCCGTATGTGGCAGGAAACAGGATGCCACAAACTCATCCATATAGGTCGGCTCATTCGAGAGCTCCAGATACGTCATGTTGTGCGCGATCTCCGTCACCTTCTCCTCCGCCTGATTGGACAGCAGCATGATATAAGAGCCAGACAGCGAAGAATTTCCGATATAATGGAACTTCTCAATTGGAATATCCGGGAACATGCCGATATTCACCGCGTTCTGCATATTAATACCGCTGCCGATTCCGCCTGCTACATATACGTCATCAATCATATCTACCGTAAAATCAAGCGAATTCAGCATCACACGGATGGCAGAGAAGATGGCTCCCTTCGCGCGGATGAAATTGTCGATATCCACTTCATTGATCTCGACGTCCTTGACGGATGCCGCATCCTCCTGAAATACGATGACATAGCTGCCCATTCCATATTTGTCAAAACGGACACGTTTTCCTTCCCGGACAAATTTTCCCTTCGGATTGATGATACCGCAGCGGAACAGTTCACTGATCAGGTCGATGATGCCGGATCCGCAGACTCCTACGGCCTTTTGCCCCGGATCTCCAATGATCGATAAGGTCGGTTCCATCGTCTCTTTGTCAATCGTACATGCCTCGATCGCGCCGTCCGTCGCACGCATACCACAGCTGATATCGCCGCCTTCGAAAGCCGGTCCGGCCGAGCAGGCACAACTCATCATAAATTCTTCATTTCCAAATACAAGCTCGCCGTTCGTACCAAGGTCGATAAAGAGTGACATCGTCGGACGGTTCCAGATACAGCTGGCAAAGGTACCGGCTGTAATATCGCCGCCGACATAGCTGCCGATATTCGGTGCCATAATCACACGCGCATGTGGAAAGATATGAATGTCGAGATCCTGCGCATGCACATTTGTCGTCTCATAGAACGTCGGGATATACGGTTCCATGCGGATCGGATCCGAAAATACGCCGACCAGAAGATGGTTCATCGTCGTATTGCCGGCTACACACATCCGGTAAATGTGGGTCGCCTTGATCTTTGACGCTGCACACATTTCTGCAATCAGCGGATTTAAGGTCTCTTTCACAATCGCATCCTGCAATTTCTTTCTTCCGCCCGGCTTTACTGCCTCGATGATACGGTTGATGACATCTGCCCCGTAACGGATCTGTCCGTTTCCGGTGGATGCCTTTGCCAGAATGGTTCCGGTCTGCATATCAATAATCAGCGCCGCTACAGAAGTCGTTCCGATATCCACTGCAAGGCCACAGACTTTTACCTCTTCTTCCGGTCCGAGAATGTCCAGCACTTCTACTTTGTCTCCATTTCTTCGAATGACGCACTGCACATCAAATTTATATTTTCTCAGCGTTTCCGCCATATTTTTCATCACTGTAAACGGAACCTTTACATGTTCCGTGCCGCAGACATCTTCCACCGCCCAGGTCAGGCGCTCCAGATCCGGCATCGTATCGTCCAGTGTCGGCTCCTTCATGGTCACACGGATGACATCCATATCGTTTTTAAACACGATACCTGCCTCTTCGACATCCGCTTTTGTCCGCTCAAAAATCTCGATCTCTTTTGCAGAATCGAGGTCCGCCACCTTCATTCTGCTCTTATACGCAGATGCGATATCCGGCACTTCTACTTCCACATCTGCGATTACTTTGCTGACACAGGACAACCTCCAGCCCTGTGCGTATTCTTCATCCGTAATATGAAGTGTCTGCTGGGAATCCAGCTCTCCCTTTAAAAGCTTTACTCGACACTTTCCGCAGGCTGCATTTCCAGAGCATGGTGCATCGATGGCAACATTCGTCTTCCGTGCCACCTCAAGAAGGTTCTCTCCTTCTGCGGCAAACGCTTCTACTGCACTGCCATTTTCAAATCTAAATGTAACTTTAAACATAGTCAATCCTTTCTGCACGCAATATGCCGGTACGGACAGCTACCAGTCATGTTCCGCCGCCCTTCTGATATTCTGCAGTCCTTTCTACTGCTGTAAAGGGCTGCTACAGACCGTAAGTTCAGAAAACAATTCTGATGATTCACATGTCCGCAGCAGCCCTCTCTATTTCATATGTCAAAAATAATGTCCGAATTAGATCTCCAGATAGGAATCTGCATACAGGGTGTTGCCCTTGAATACGTCACAGGACTTGATGGTCTCCATCAGACGCAGATCGTTCGGGTTTACGATAGCAGAGGTCAGACCCTGCATCATAGCCATTGCTACCAGAGCGGAATCCATGATCGGACGGATTGCCTTCGGCATACCGTTGGAGTTGTTGGAAAGTCCGCCGGTGGAGTTCAGGCCCATATCGCTGAACATCTTGATGCACTCCAGAACCTGCATCTGCTTGTCCTGCATGCCCTTTACAACGAGGAATAACGGATCGAACCAGATATCCTCTGCTTCCATACCATGCTCCAGACCTCTCTCAAGTAGCAGCTGGCAGTAGCCCATACGCTCGTCGTTGTCTTTTGCGATTCCCTCGCCGTTGCAAAGTGCGATACAGATTGCATCGTTTGCAGCAGCCAGATCCAGGTACTCGATACGTCCTGCAGCGTCTGCAGAGTTTACGATCGGTTTTCCTTTTGCACGGTTGTATACGGAGATACCAGCCTCGATTGCCTTCTTGTTGGAAGTATCCAGTGCAAGCGGAACGTTGTCAAAATTGCCCTGAAGGAGCTCTACTGCCCACTTCATCAGATCCTCGCCATCGCTCTCTGCCGGTCCGATATTGACATCCAGGTAAGTAGCGCCAGCCTTCAGCTGCTGCTCTGCTCTCTTTAAGATCGGCTCCGGATCTCTCTCTGTGAAAGCCTTGTTGATGATCGGAGCGGTAGTGGAAAGTCTCTCGCCAATTGCTACAAATTTTGCCATTGTTTTTCTCCTTTAAAATTATTATTTTCCGACAGCCGGTCACCCGGCCATCGGTCATTTCTGAATAAACAGGAATTACTGCATATCCTTCAGGAATTTTACAAGCTGAACAGCCTCTCTCGGAGCTACGATGATCTCCCAGCCCGGCATCTTTGCTTCCAGCTCGCCCTTCAGGACTGCTACTTTACCCGGAATGCAGAGCTTGCGGCACTTGATCTTGCCCTCGATATCCTGCTCCTTGAAGAAGTTTGCGATCGAGGTGGAGGAGAACTTACCAGCTGCCCAGGAGGTCAGTACGGAAAGTCCGCCTGCATCGTTGATGATCAGGTTGCACGGAACACCGGAGCGCTCCAGCTCACCGGATACTACGAAGTAGGTCAGAGCGAAGTCAACGGTCGTCAGGCAGATGGAATTCTCATCGCCACCGTTGATCGGGTAAACACCCGGTGCTACCTTCATCGGCTTCTGCGGGTCGGTGAAGACGTTCTGTCTTAAGCCGTAAAGCGGAAGTGCCTCTGCATAACCAATCTTCTCTGCAATGACGATCGAACCGTACTTTACAGTGAAGAGGGACAGCAGTGCTGCCTGCATGTGAGAATCACCCTTTGCGATCTTGGATACATTTACGATAGACGGATAACCGCAGGTACGGTTGTTGTCTTTGATCGCTGCCTTACGGAACTGTACTGCTGTAGCGAATGCTGCCTTCACTGAATCAGTACATGCATTGAACAGAAGGTTCTTGTTGCCAAGCTTCTCCAGAGCTGCCAGTGTATCGTACAGCTCATCCTCGTTTGCGCCGCGCACACCAAGTGCTACGCCAGCCTCGGTAGCTACCTTGCTCATTTCCTCATAGTTGGTCGGATTTGCACCGTTTAATACCGGCTTGGAATCCTTGCAGACATCGAGAGCTGCCTTTGCAACCTCAACATCCTGACAGTCGAGGATCAGGACTCTGCCCTCTCCAGCTGCCTTCTTCACGAGCTCTACATAACGGTCTGCGCCGCTTGCCGAATCGTACTCTACGTCGATAATCTCCACGTACATACGCTCACCGATACGGTCGTAGTCTACATGCTTCAGCTCAGCGATTCTTGCATCAATCGTTGCATCATCCATGGAGCTGCAAAGATCTACTGCATATCTTGTCTTGTTTACAAATGTCTTCTCATGACGGAACAGAACGGTCTCGCCGCCGAGTGTGATCTCCTGATCGCCAGCGCCGATTTTGATCGTCTTCATTGGCGGAGCAGTTGCCTCGCTCATAGCTGCCTTAGCGTCCTCTGAGAAATACGGGCAGGCGTCAATGCTGACCGCGCCCTGAGCAACCTTCATGGAGAAGGCCATACATGTCGGAGAACCGCATTCCTTACAGTTCTTCTTCGGTGATAATTTAAAGATATCAAGACCTTTTAATGCCATTGTTTTATATCCTCCTAAGTATTGTTATTAAACCAGAGCTTTGATCATCTTGGAGATCGTAGCAACAGATACCGGGTGCTTCAGAATAACTGCGTTGGAACCAGAAGCAAGGTCTGCTGCAGCAGTCTCTACTTCCATATCGATTCCGCGGGCTTCCTGATCGCCCCACTCCGGCATATCTTCTTCGGTAGCTACAGACTCCTTCACGCCCCATGTCTCAGACGCAACCGGAGTGATGATCGGCATCTGCAGTGTCGCGTCGCCCTGCTGAAGAGCTGCTGCCTTGATACGGTCCATAGTGGAAACAACGTACTCGTAGCCGTAACCAGCTGCTGCAGTACCTACGTTCATAACGATGGACTTTGCATCAACGCCAAGCTGTGTCAGCAGTACGTTTAACTGCTTTGCAAGGTTGATATCATCGGCGGACTCAGCACCTACGATCTGCTTGTAAGCAAGACCAGCTGATGCTCCGACATTCTTATAGTTCTCTTCTTTTGCTGCAAGCATAACAGCATTCTTTCCGCTGAGTACTTCTGATGCTTTTGCAAAAATCTCTGCATCTTTCTCAACGTTCTTACATCCGCAAACCACGATCGGAAGATCTACCGCATCCGCAATTTCTTTTACGATATTGATCAGTTCCTCGGTCGGTTTGTTTTCGCCATTCGGATCTCCGCCTTCCAAATGGATGCTTAAGAAATCAACGCCTTCGAAGGTTGCAGCCTTCTTAGCCATGTCAACAACGGTTGAACATCCCTCATAATATTTCTTTACGCACTCCGGCTCTGCATCCATACCACCATCGGTGATCTCGATGCCTACCTTCGGTGCATTCTCGATCGGAGCATCGAATGTATAAAATGGTAATACATTCTCTCCGCCAAGAACGATTGCTTTGTCGCCAGTGCCCATGGTCAGTGTATTGATATTGGCACTGAATTTTCCTGATTTTGCAGTAAACGGCATTGTTTCGTTACCTCCTTGATTTTGCATGCCAAAGCAGAGCACAAATTGTACTCTGTCGGCTTTCATTGGTTAGATAAAATTTATTTTATATCGGAGGGTTAGTCCGATATCCGCCTAAATAAAATGTATGTAGGGTGCCTGAGGACGCGGGTGGCGTGGTCAGGCGGGAAATAGGTAGTCTGCTGACGCATCCACTGGATGACTCGCTACCATGGTAGACTCGAAAAAAACGCTGCGCATTTTTCCTCGTTAAAAAACTGTGTCTGCTGACGCATCCACTGGATGACTCGCTACCGCTCATCATCCGGTCACGCGGCATTTGCCGCGTGACCAGTTTTTTACATCATCGGCTACATCATCGGATCCATCGTTAATGCCGGATGGCCCTTTTCCTCAAGGAATGCGAGCAGTGTCTCCGGATCCTCGGCTACAGTCTCATCACCGATCATATCGCAGAAGTTGTCGATACCATACAGCTCTTTTGCTGTCTGGTTCAGTCTCTCTGCTACCTGATCCTTCAGCTCCTTCGGCATCCACACGATACGTGCTACGCCGCCCTCTGCCTTCATGAACTTCTTGGAAGCGATGAAATGCTTACCATGTCCCATGAAGCCCGGGGTCTGAACTCCACCACCGGTCATAGATGCCAGCTCGGAGAAGGTCATTCCGATCGGGGTCATGCCTGCGTACTCACGGTTTGCGATGCAGACACCGTTGGACAGCGGCTCGATACCACAGATACACTCGAAGCATCCACAGGATGTCATCGGCTTCTCAATGATCGAATACAGGGATACATCATCCAGTGCACCCTGAGAGAACTTATTAACAGCTTCATTTACATCCTCGTACTCACCGATTCTCTCATCAATCGGTCTTTCCTTGGTGATTACCTGGCACGGTCCCTGCGGATCGAGCTCGTTGGTAGCCTTTGCATCCAGCCATGAAACGGCACCGCAAAGTCCAAGTCTCTCCGGAGTAACGACACATACGTGGCTCGGGGAGAATGCCTGGCACATGATGCAGCTGTAGTATACATCTACGCTCTCATCGGTCAGGGTATTCAGACGCTCATCACGCTTGTCAAATACCGGGATTGCCAGCTCATGACGAAGCTTGGTACACAGATCTGCATCTGTGATAACCTTTACCTGGCAACGGTCAACAACGGCTGCGAACTCACTCTTTACCTTTGCGTAAAGGATCTCACCGATGTGCTTTGCACGGAAGCCTGCGTTGAAGCACTCTTTACCGATACGGATACGGAACATGTCACGCTGACCGGTATGATATGCGCCCTCTACACAGTTCAGGTAAGAATGGAACTTACGCTCGATAACCGGCTCGAAATCCGGCTGCATGCTCTTGCCTGCAACTTCTACGATGTAAGCCAGAGAATGCTTGGAACCAACTTCGAATGCATCGAAATCCGGTCCGATCACTTCGATCTTGTGATCCTCTACTTCGCTCATATCCTTGGTCTGTACCAGCTCGAAGCAGTCCACACGGGAACCGTCGAACTCTACCTGCATATCTTTACGACGGATGATCTCACCCTCGAATGCAGATGCATAAGCAACCGGGATATCAATATTTGTGATCTTGATCTTGATGTCTCTTGCCTCAAGAGAGGTAGCGTTGAACTTGGAAACATCCGGCTGTACGATCAGGCTCTTCGGAACCTTGAAGGTATCCTCGTTTGTGATTACCGGGAAGCCAAGTGCGATTGCGCCTGCACCGCAAGCTACGATGACCGGATCCAGCGGAGCAAATGCGTTTACGAATGCCGGTACACGCTTCATGGTGTACTCCATCAGTGCGCCTGCATCACCAGCTGTTACGTTACCGAAGATCAGAGCTGCACGGATTGCAACAGATACAACGTGGATAACGGATGTCACATCCTTACCAAGCGGGATGACACGAACGTTTGCACCGGTCTTGTAGCCCATCTGCTCGCACTGATCAACGATGCCGCCAACCAGAGTAACGAGAATACCCTGTGCCTGATAGCTCTTTACGAGTGCAACACCTTCTTCAGCCGTCGGAGCTGCGCCAAGGATAACTGCAACGCCCGGGATATCACCGGTAACAAGCGGAACACCCAGCTCACGGATGACTGCGTCTGCCAGATGGCCGTAGCACGGAGCCTCATACGGAGTAGCGCCGTCAATGTATTTCAGAACTTCGATGAACTCTGCGCAAAGTGCGGTAGCAACACCGGACATAAATGCGTCGTTCAGCTTCTGCTCTCTTGTCATAAGGGTCTTTACTACGCCAAGTGCAGCCTTTAACTCACCAAGGTTACCAACCTTTGTTCCGGTTACGCCATAGTAGCACGGAAGGCTGTAAGCGGTATCCGGGAAAGCTACTGCCTTGTCCTCACCATACTTTGCAATCGCTTCATTGATCGCGTTTTCGGTCAGGCCGTAAACGGTATCATTTCCACTAAATACAACATCAAATAAAGTCATGTCTTCATTACCTCCAATCAATTCTTTGAATGATCTATTTTGTCTTTAATGTTGCGTACTTCCTGAATCAGTTTCTCGCTGAAGTCATACGGCGACTCGCCCTGACGGTCTGCGTCGATTACTTCAGAATTGTAATGAATAAATCCAAGAAGATCCTCTGCAGGAATCTTCGAACGGATAAACTCTTCGTCCTCTGCACTTCGTACCTTATTGGCTACCACCATTACCTGTGATACGCCAAGGTCCTTCGCCAGACGCTTGACATTCTTGTAAGTCTGTACACTGCGCGCACCCGGCTCAATGACTACGACAAAGGCATCCATGCCGCTCGTCGTACCACGACCCAAATGCTCCAGTCCTGCCTCCATATCCAGAATGACGACATCGCCTGAGTGCAGCATCAGGTGATTAATTATGCGTTTCAGCATAACGTGCTCCGGGCAGACACAGCCGCTGCCACCTGTCTCGATCGTGCCGAGAACAAGAAGCTTCACGCCGTTGCAGCTCTTCGCGTATTTATCCGGAATATCATCTACCTTCGGATTCAGTCTGAAAATCTTATTAAATTCATCTGCTCCCGTCCGCTCCTCGACAAGCTTTCTCATCTTGGAGATCGGAACGATCTCATCGAGCTCTTCCTCGGAAAAGCCAAGTGCAAGCCCGAGATTCGCATCCGGGTCCGCGTCTGCAGCCAGAACAGGATGTCCCTCATCTGCATAGAGTCTTGCAAGTGTCGCGGCAAACGTTGTCTTACCAACGCCGCCCTTTCCGGTTACCGCAATCTTCATAAATTCAGTCACCTCATGTTACTGTATAATTTCTTTTTCTGCAGCGCCACAGCCTTTTACCGGACTGCAGCGCCGCAGATGCTCATAGAAGATCCTGCAATCTATCACTCAGACCATTCAATCAGATGCCGATTGCTGCTCTCTTCTCTTCAATTCTCTCGATCATCTTATCGCCGAGCTTATCGATATCCTTCTCAACGGTGTATGCTGCTTCAACCCAGTCTCTGATGCCGCTGGTCAGAAGCTCTGCCACCTTGTCAGATCCGCTTACATACGGGTCAACACCAAGGAAGGTATCGAGACCTGTCGCTACAACGTAGTTACCGATGGAAACTGCCTTCTCAGACATCCACTCCGGTGCACAGCCTACTACCGGAAGCTGAGAAATGTTCAGTCCGGAATCCTTTGCCAGCTCTGCAACCAGAACCATCATACGGCTGATGTCTACACAGGAGCCCATATGAAGTACCGGCGGAATGTCAGCCAGCTCGCAGACTCTCTTCAGACCTGCGCCGCAGAGATCCTTTGCTCTCTTATCCATCAGACCAGCCCTTGCAGCTGCCTGAGCGGAACATCCGGATGCTACGATGATGATGTCGTTTGCGATCAGCTTCTTCATCAGCTCAATGTGTGCGCTGTCCGGTCTTACCTTCGGGTTGTTACATCCTACCATAGCAACTGCTCCACGGAGAACGCCGGAAGTAATACACTCGATGAGCGGCTTGGTGGTACCGAACTCGTCTACCTGAGAGTTTGCTACGGTATCCAGCTGCTTTACAATTGCCTCGAAGGAGTAACCAACGGTTGCCTTCTGCTTGTTTGTCGGAATATGTACCAGCTCCGGCTTTCTGTTCTTGAAGTTCTCGATTGCCATCTTTACGATAGCTTTTGCATTCTCAGCTGCATTCTCCGGGCTGAAGCGGAT
>JAQXGF010000051.1 GCA_029006155.1 Lachnospiraceae bacterium | reverse complement strand
ATCACCGGCTGTACAATCTCCAGATCCAGGGAGACCCCTTTGGGCGTCGTGAGCCGCACGTCCCGGCAGATCTTTCCGGTAAACAGCATCCGCGTCGCCGCCAGAGACGCCGCAGTCGCGCAACTTCCCGTCGTGTAGCCGCACTGCAGGCGTTCATTTTTCTGCACCACAAAGACCTCTTCGATCCCGCTTTTATGCAGCTGCTCTTCTGGCACAGGCAGCCGCCCTTCCAGCTGCATAAAACGTGTATCTGCCGCAATCTGCGCCGTCTCCGGCAGTTCGCAGGCAAAGCCTTCCTGATTTTTCACCTGCCAGTCAAAATAGGACTTTTCTTCGGTACAAAAACGCTCCATCAACGCCATAATCGTCCCGCCATGTACCACATAGGCGACCGATGCACAGCCTGCCTGCCGCAGTGCCGCCACGCTCTCTAAAAATGCCTGACAGCAGCGCTCCTGAAAACTCCTCTGGCTCTCGCCGCCCGGAAATGGCAGCGTCCCGTTGCTGTCGATCCAGCGCTGGTACTCCGCATCCCCGCTCAGTTCCATATAATTGCGGTACTCAAACCGGCCAAAATCGCACTCCTTGAGTCCCTCGCAGCATTCGGACGGAATCCCCGGAAACAGCAGGGAAGCCGTCTGCATGCAGCGCTTCAGCGGACTCGTCACGACCCGCATCGGAATCGGATACCTCACGCGCAGCTTTTTTAAGGTCGTGACCGCCTCTTTCGTCAGCGGCTCATCGGTCGTTCCCACATATCGTTTTTCCAGATTGCCCGGCGTCGCGCCGTGGCGTATCAGATATATCTTCATCGCTTATTTTCTGCTCCCGTCCAGCTGATACAGCAGTGCGTTGCAGATCGCCGCTGCCACGTTGCTGCCACCCTTGCGTCCCTTTGCCACGATATACGGCACATCGGTCTGCATGATCAGCTCCTTTGACTGTACGACATTGACAAATCCGACCGGCACGCCGATGATCAGCTCCGGACGGAACGTCCCCTGCTGGATCAGCTCATATAAACGGATCAGCGCGGTCGGTGCATTTCCCACCGCATAGATCAGCGGGCGTCCAAGCCGTGCCGCCTTATCCACGCAGACGGATGCCCGTGTCGTCCCCTGCTCCTTTGCCGCCTGCGCGACATCCTCGTCGGAGATAAAGCAGTGTGCCTCCCCGCCTGCCAGCTGCAGGCTCTTTTTATTGATACCGGAGAGCGCCATCTTCGTATCCGTCACAATCCACGCGCCGTTTTTCAGTGCCTGCTGTGCGATCTGCACCGCATTCTCGGAAAAGCAGAGATTCTGGATGTAATCAAAATCCGCAGAAGTATGGATCACGCGCTTGATGATCATCGCCCGCTCATCGTCCGGGATCGCGTCTCCCGCCTCCTGTGAAATAATCTCAAAGCTTCTCCGCTCAATCTCCATCGGCTTCAGCCGTTCAATCTGATCGATGTCCATATGTTTTCCTCCTGTCTCTTCTGTCTCTGTCCTGCTCTACCGCTCGATCCCCATGATCTCATAAATTTTCTTCATATCCAGGTGTTTGCGCAGCCCGTCCGCCAGAATATCGTACTGCTGCTCCTTAAATGCGGCAAAATCCATCGAGAGCGTCATCTCCTCCGTGATCCCCTTGGCTCTTGCCAGCGCCCGCACGACGGCATTCACGACGGCTTCGCTGTCAAAAATCCCATGCACATAGGAGCCGCACACATTGCCCTGCCATGCGCCCTCCTGCTTCGTCACGCCGGTGATCGAATCTGTGATCTCGGTAAATGGCTGTGCGCCACTTCCAAGCGTCGTCTGGCCCATGTGGATCTCATATCCCTCTAAGGCACAGCCGGAAAGCGCTCCGGCAAGGCCGTCCGCACCCTCTTTTACCGGCAAAATAACACCGGAAACTCTGGTCCGCGCCTTCTCTGCCTCGAATACGGTCGTCGTATCGAGCAGCCCCATCCCGCGGATCACGCCGCCTTCCTCGACACCGTCCGGATCGGAAATCTCCATGCCGAGCATCTGGTAGCCGCCACACACACCGAAGATCGCGGTGCCTGCCTTCTGTGCCTTTAAGATCTGCGCTTCCAGCCCGTTCTGGCGCATCCAGAGCAGATCCCGCATCGTATTTTTCGTTCCCGGAAGAATGATCAGATCCGGATGGCCGAGCTCACGCGCTTCCTTGACGTAGCGCACCGTCACGCCCTCGACTCCCTCGAACACATTAAAATCTGTAAAATTCGAAATACGAGGTACCCGGATGACGGCAATGTCGATCTGTCCGACCTTCTGGTCTCCGTCCAACCGCTCGCTTAAGCTGTCCTCATCCTCCAGACTTACCTTCAGGTACGGAGCGACGCCGACGACCGGAATGCCGGTCAGCTTTTCGAGCATCTCCACACCCGGATCGAGGATCGTCTTGTCTCCGCGGAATTTGTTGATAATGAGTCCGCGGATACGCGCCTTCTCATCCGGCTCTAAGAGCTCGACCGTGCCGTAGAGCTGTGCAAACACGCCTCCGCGGTCGATGTCCCCGACGAGCAGCACCGGAGCATCTACGAGCTTCGCCATTCCCATATTTACGATATCATCCTGCTTTAAATTGATCTCTGCCGGACTGCCCGCGCCCTCGATGACGATAATGTCATAGTTTTCTTCCAGATGATGGTACGCCTTCAAAATATCCGGAATCAGGGACTGCTTCATCTTAAAATAATCGCGGGCGTTCATCGTGCCGAGCACTTCGCCGTTCACGATGACCTGCGAGCCGATGTCATTCGTCGGCTTGAGCAGGATCGGATTCATCGCGACCTCCGGCTCGACGCCTGCCGCCTCCGCCTGCATGACCTGTGCGCGCCCCATCTCCAGTCCTTCCTTTGTGATAAAGGAATTCAGAGCCATATTCTGTGATTTAAACGGCGCGACGCGATAGCCGTCCTGATGAAAGATCCGGCACAGGCCCGCCGCCATCACACTTTTTCCTGCATTGGACATCGTCCCCTGCACCATAATCACCTTCGCCATTTCTGGTATCCTCCTGCTTTTGCTTCCTGATTATTTTCTATTTTCTTATCTGATTTCGTTTCAATGAAACGCTGTATATTCTCTCATACATGTCTATAAAATTCATGGCTGCTTGTTACCATACATGTTTGTTTTAAATCAAATCCCCTGATACAAAACGTATGGCTCTCTGTTTCTCATATAAACTTTTCTTTTTTCATCACAACATTTCTAAGCATTTAAATCGTTCCATATTCCCTGCAACACCGCCAGCAGCGCCTCATTTTCTGCCTGACTGCGGATGCAGATCCGGTAATATCCCTTACAAAGAGTACGGAAATTGCTGCAGTCACGGATCAGATAGCCCTTTTCCAGACAGCGCTCCTGCAGATCCTCCGGTCCTTCCAGCAGCAGATAGTTCGTCACAGAATCATACACTGTCACGCCTGCTTCGCGCAGCTCTTTCACCATCCAGCGCCGGTTCCTGGCGACCTGCTCTGCCGTTTCTTTTGCAAACGCCAGCTCGGATGCCGCCGCACGGGCCGCCGCCTGTGCCGGAAGTGAGACATTCCACGGCTGCATCCCGCTTCGCATTTTCTCCAGCAGCTCCGTATCTGCGCAGATGGCATAGCCAAAGCGAAGCCCCGGCATCGCATACATTTTGGTAAAGGATTTCAGCACAAAGACCGACGGATCTTCCCCTGCGATCCTCGTGCACTCCAGCGTCCGCTCCTGATCTTCCGGGATAAGAAAATCAAAAAAGCTCTCATCCATCATGAGCATGCTCCCGATCCGATGACAGGTCGCGAGCACCTGCTCCAGCACCGGGCGCGGCACGCACTGTCCGGTCGGATTGTTCGGATTGCCGAGGATGACAAGGTCGGCATCCTCCGGAATCTGTTCCACAAACGCCATACCGACCTGAAAGCCGTCCTCTTTTTTCAGCGGTACATGCACGAGCGTACAGCCGACCGCCGTGAGCGCCTGCTCATACTCAAAAAAGCACGGCTGCGCCAGCACTGCTTTTTTCGGACGCTTTGCCATCGCAAGGGCAAACATCAGCTCTGCAGCTCCGTTTCCACAGATGATGGCCGACTCCGGGACGCTTTCGCGATTCGCCAGCACAGACTTTAAAGCGTGGCTGTCCGGCTCCGGATAATGGATCGACTGATCGATCGCGGCATGGGCCGCCTCTTTTACCGACTGCGGCATACCGTGAAAGTTAATATTTGCAGAAAAATCTGCCGCCTCTTTGTATTGGTAAACGTTTCCGCCGTGTATATGGGTCATAGTTTTTCTTCCTTTTTCTTTTCTTCCACCAACTCTGAGCATACTGCTACTTTCCCAGAAATCAGTCATTGCATTTTTTGCAGATCCCGTCATCTCATAAGGAGTATCCGCTTATTGCTCTACACAATGAAATCAGGGAACTGGCCTGACTCAGTTAAAAGTTAAATAAGAAGCATCAATGCCAGCTTCAGTCCTCCAAACACGATCAGTGCCAGCACGGCCGCCGCGTACATCATTCGGTTCACCCGCGTGATGTCTTCCAGTTCGATCGGGCGGAGGTCGTCTCCGATGAACGGCTTCTTATGCAGTTCCCCGAAATACCAGGCATCCCCTGCGAGCTGTACGTGCAGTGCACCTGCCGCTGCCGCCTCGGTCTGCGCCGAGTTCGGGCTGGCATGCTTGTAACGGTCACGTTTGAAGATCTTCCATGCCTGCTTCGGGTCCTGTCCGCAAATGCCTGCGGCTGCGATGAGCAGCAGCGCCGCCAGCCGCGCCGGGAGATAATTCGCCGCATCGTCCAGATGCGCCGGAATGAAGCCAAAATTCAAATACTTCTCATTTTTATAGCCGAGCATCGAATCCATCGTGTTGATGCTCTTATAGAAGAAGCCTGCCGCTCCTCCGCCAAGAATCATGTACAGAAGCGGTGCCGCGACCCCGTCGGAATAATTTTCCGCTACCGTCTCCACCGCCGCCTTGATGACACCCTGTTCGGTCAGATTCTGCGTATCTCTTCCGACAATGCGGGACACCATCTTCCGTCCGGCCTCAAGGCCGTCCTGCTCCAGCGCTTTTTTCACATTCATGCTCTCTTTTTTCAGGCTCTTCGTCGCGAGCACGAAGTAGCAGACCACTGCTTCCACGATGACACCCACCGCGAAGGACCGATGATAGGCGAGCACGAGCAGAAGCGCCGGAATCCCGGTCGAGATGAGCACGACAAAAAACGCCGTCACACCACCTGCCGTCCGCTCTCCCGTCTTCGTCTTCGGAAAGAGCGCCCGTGTCTTTTTTTCTGTAAAAGCGATCAGCCGACCGATCAGGCAGATCGGATGATACGCGCTGTTCGGATCTCCCAGCAGAAGATCCAGCACAAATCCAACTGCCACAGCGAGCAGCGATCCCATCCAGTAATGCATGTCTACTCCTTATCCAGAGCTGCCTCCAGCTCTTCTCTCGTCCTTTTTACCAGCCCGTGATCCAGTCCGGAAGCGTTGATCCCGATCACGACCGGATCCCGCCGGATGATCGACGGAAAATAAAAATCGCACGCTTCCTTGCGGCTCGCGATGTTGACCAGAATCCCGCGTGCATGGCACACCTGCGCGATCCGCTCATTTAAAGCCACATCGTCCGTCGCAGCGAGCACCATCTCAAAGCGGGCCGCATCGTCCAGCAACACCTCCGAAAACGGTTCCTGCAAAAGCTTCACCGGATACGCTGTCTGCAGCGCCCGGATCGCGTCGCAGATGGCCGGCGCTACGACCGTGATCTGTCCGGCAAACCCACACAGGCTCTTCACCCTGCGCGCCGCGATCGTCCCACCGCCGACCATCAGAATCTCTTTGTCACTCAGGTCTATAAAAATCGGGAAATACATGGCTATACTTCCTCCCTCAGACATTCCCGGTAGGAACGGATCTGCTTTCCTATCCCCGGCTCTGTCGCATCCGGTACAAACTGTAATGTCTGCATCCCGGCTGCCGCCGCGCCTTTGATATCGCCTTCCAGACTGTCTCCGACAAAGAGGCATTCCTCCGGCTGCACGCCGCTCTTCGCAATACAAAGCTCAAAAAAGCGGCGCTCCGGCTTCTCGCAGCCCGCCTCCTCACTCGTGACGATCCAGTCGATATACGGCGTCACGCCGAGCTTTTCCAGCTTTTTGTACTGAATGTAGGCAGTCATGTTCGATCCGATCCCGATCTGGATTCCGTCTCTTTTGAGCTGACGCATCCACGCGAGCAGTCCGTCAAACGGCTGCATATTCCCGACCAGTGTATCCCAGTAGACGTGGTACATCGTGCGCGCATGCGGAAACAGGGGCGCTCCCAGTTTCTCCAGCATGAGCTGATAGCGGATCAGACGGTTGTGGATCGCCGCACACGGCATCCCGATCCGCCTTCCCATCTCCTGATTCGCCCATGAAAATGTCTCGCGAAACGTATTCTCATCCAGTCCAAACTGTTCCTGACAGTAGGCGCCAAGCGCCGCCATGCCGATGCGGTTGCCCGCGTTGTAGTCGTACAACGTCCCGTCGATATCGAAAATTACCGTTTTTATCATACGTGCGCTCCTTTTCTGATCTTTCAGCTGACTATTTACTTCAGTCTCATCCCTACACCGCAAATGACCCGCACAACTTCATCGGCATGTCTGGCCAGCTCCGTGCAGATCCGTCCGTGCGTCTCCCGGTACTTCCGGTCATCCGGATCGATCGGGACGATGCCGCAGCCCAGCTCTCTGGTCACGACGATCAGCTCTGGATTTTTCTCATACAAATGGTCTGCCACCGTCTTTGCGAACGCTTCCACCGTCAGCTCCCACGCCTGTTCCTGCCCGGATCGTTCCTGTAAAAGTCGGCGGACATACGCCTCGAAATGAAAGATCCCGCGGCATGTCCCGATCTCCTCCAGCACGCAATCGGCGCCGTCGATCCAGCCATCTGCAAGTCCATATTCTGTCTTCGCGTATTCCAGTTTTCCCTGAAACGCGCCTCCGATTATCAGTTTCATAGTCTCTCCCATCTCATCCGATCTTTGTGGCAATGAGCTGCGCCACCACTATGCATAGCGGCATGATGAGCTCACAGTTGCTCAGAAACCAGCCTGCCAGATCGCCGTTAATCCCGCCAAAATTTTTCATCGCCATCCGGTAATACCAGCCGAAGGTCAGAAGCGCGCCGATCATGGCAGCCGCTCCATACAGCGGGTTCAAAATGAGCATGCCAAGAGCTGCGAGCACCAGATAGCAGATTAAGGTCACACGGATCCGGCCAGTTTCGGCCTTTTTTGAGAAGTCTGCCACGGTCCCCTCTTTTTTCATCTTCGGAAAGCTCACGACAGACAGTCCGCTCAACGACCGCGATACGACAAACAGCAGCGCATAGACCGGAAGCATCTCCGGTGTCACCATGTCCGTCACTGCATAGAGCAGAAAAAAGTAAACCACACAGATCAGGATCGCAAATGCGCCCGCATGAGAATCCTTCAGGATCTCGATCCGGCGTTCCATCGGACGCCACGAGCTTAAGGCATCCGCGGTGTCGAGCATGCCGTCTAAATGAATGCCGCCCGTCACAAAAAACGGGATCAGCATGAGCACGACAACCCGCAGTGGCGTGCCGACGCCCAGCCACACCGCCAACTGTTGCCAGCCAAGGCAGAGCGCGCCGATCACCGCACCGATCCATGGAAAGAAGCACATGACATACTTCATATTGTCATCGGTCCAGTCACACTGCGGCATCGGGATTTTGGAATACATGGAAAACGCAATGCCACAGCTGTTCATAAGTCTTTTTATCATATTGTCCCGCCCTTTCCAGCTGCTTCCGCTTCTCTTTTTATCGGAACGGGAATGCCGTACACGACCTCCGTCACCCGGTCAGCAAGCGCAGCCGCCTCCTGATTGATCTGTCCAAGGTACGAAAGGTACTGCAGCATGGACGCATCATAGGGCACCCCGTCGGAAAAAATCTCATTGCTGACCAGAATCAGCGTCCCGGCCTGCGCACGCAGGCTGCGGATGCCATCCAGCACCGCCTGCACCGTCCCTTCTCCTGCCCCGGACGGATCATACAGCTCATTCGCCGTCAGGTTCGAGAGGCACTCGAGCAGCACGGTGCTGCCCTGCGGCACCTGCACCTGCTTCAGATCCATATAGCATTCGATCGTCTCGAACTGCTTCTCCTTGCGCATCCTGCGGTGCTTCTCCACCCGGCGGCGGCCCTCCTCGCCATATGGCATCATCGTTGCGATGTAATAGCGCGGGGCATCGCCCGCCTCGAGCACCTGCTGCTCTGCATATGCCGATTTGCCGCTGCCGCTGCCTCCGGTCACAAGGTGCATCATGCCCATTCTGCAAAGTATGACTTTGCAGCATCCAGTACGCCCTGAAGTTCTTCCTTCGTATGTGCTGCTGAGAGGAACATTGCCTCGAACTGAGACGGCCCGAAATAATAGCCCCTCTGCAGCATGTAGCGGAACCATTTTGCAAAGTCCTTTGTATCTGCCTGTTTTGCAGATGCATAGTCTACAACCGGCTGCTCCGTAAAGTACATGCAGCCAAGGGAACCGATGTGGTTCATATGCCAGCCGGTACCGGAAGCCTTCGCAATCTCATCAAGCCCTTCGTAGAACCAGTCACCCTTCGCATTCAGCTCGGTATAGATCTCCGGATGCTCCTTTAAAATCTTCAGCTGCGTAATACCCGCCTGCATCGCTACCGGGTTGCCGCTTAAAGTTCCCGCCTGGTAGACCGGGCCGACCGGGGATACCATCGACATAATGTCACGTCTGCCGCCGTAAGCGCCGACCGGCATTCCTGCTCCGATGATCTTTCCATAAGTCACGAGATCTGCATCGACGTTAAAATACCCCTGCGCACCCTCGAATCCGAGGCGGAAGCCAGTGATGACCTCATCAAAAATGAGCAGTGCGCCATATTTCGTACAAAGACTGCGCAGTCCCTCTAAAAATCCTGCCTTCGGCGGTACGACACCCATATTCGCTGCGACCGGCTCGACGATCACTGCCGCGATCTCCTCCGGAAACTGCTCAAATAATGTCTCCACAGAGGAGAGGTCGTTATAAACCGCAGAGAGGGTATCCTTCGTGCATCCTGCCGGGACACCTGCGCTGTCCGGAATGCCTGCCGTCATGACGCCGGAGCCTGCCTGTACGAGCAGTGCATCGGAATGTCCGTGATAGCAGCCCATGAATTTTACGATCTTGGCACGTCCGGTGTAGCCTCTTGCGGTACGGATCGCACTCATCACAGCCTCCGTACCGGAATTTACCATACGCACCATCTCGATGTTGCGCACGCTGTCACAGATCAGCTCCGCGATATCGACCTCACACTCGGTCGCCGCACCGTAGCTCAATCCTTTTTCACATGCCTTTATTACCGCCTCGCGCACCGCCGGATGGTTGTGACCGAGGATCATCGGTCCCCAGGAACTGATAAAATCCAGATATTTTACGCCGTCTGCATCTGTCATATAGGCGCCATCTGCCGCCGCGATGAATCGCGGCGTCTCTCCTACCGATCCAAATGCGCGGACCGGGCTGTTGACACCACCCGGAATCACGCGAACGGCACGGTCAAATAATGCTTCTGATCTTGTCATTGTATTTCCCTCTCTTCTCTATCAATCAGCCGATGCGGCCTTCCTTCATGAATTTTGCAATCTCCGGCGCATAGTAGGTCAGGTACATATCGCAGCCTGCCCGGTACGCTGCCACTGCAGACTCGCAGATGATCTTGTCCTCGTCGATATAGCCCATCGCCGCACCTGCCTTGATCATCGCGTATTCACCGCTGACGCTGTACGCTGCCACCGGAACATTTACGACGTCGCGTACCTTCGTCACAATATCCAGATACGACATTGCCGGTTTTACCATAATGATATCTGCGCCCTCTTCGACATCGAGCAGCGCCTCCTTGATGCCCTCGCGGCTGTTGTGGTAGTCCATCTGGTAGCCCTTGCGGTCACCAAAAGACGGCGCGGAGCCTGCCGCATCGCGGAACGGACCATAAAAGGCGGACGCATATTTTACCGCATAGGACATGATCGGAGCGGTCTGAAATCCATTCTCATCGAGGGTCTCGCGGATCGCGCGCACCCGGCCATCCATCATATCAGACGGAGCGACCATATCAGCGCCTGCCTGAATGTGGGACAGCGCGGTCTTTGAGAGCAGATCCAGCGTACGGTCGTTGTCAACCTCATGGCCGCAGAGCATGCCGCAGTGACCGTGGGACGTATACTCACACATGCAGACATCCGTGATGACATACAGCTCGTCCTTATATTCTTCCTTGATCTTGCGCAGTGCCTTCTGGATGATGCCGTTCTCATCCCAGGCTCCGCTTCCCATCTCATCCTTGTGATCCGGAATGCCGAACAGCATGACGCTGTTCACACCTGCAGCAAGCAGCGCATCGAGCTGACGCTCCATGCCGTCGAGGCTGTAGCGATACTGTCCCGGCATTGTCGGAATCTCCTCTGCCTCCACATTTCCTTCCTTTACGAACATCGGATAAATGAGGGAGGACGGATCCATCCGCGTCTCCCGCACCATCTTCCGAAGCCGTGCTCCGTTTCTTAATCTTCTTGGTCTGATTGTCATATCCATGATGCTTCCTCTTTTCTGTAACTTGTAACTTATCTCTTATATTTATTATCTATTCTGTCGATGTACTTCTTCCAGCTTCTCAATGAGGCTGTCGATCGTCGCACGCTCTGCCATATAGGTCTGCATGCCGTATGCATCTGCTGCCGCCTTTGTCTGTGCCCCGATACAGATCGCCTGCACTGCGGGATAGTCGATGTCCCCGGCTGCTGCCGCGAATCCTTTTACGGTCGATGCACTCGTAAACAGCACATATGTCTCGGCGCCTTGCTCCAGCTCCCGCTTTACCTGAACCGGTGCCGTCTCCGGATCCGCCTCCGAACCATACACGGTATCGTAGATCGCGATGTCATCTACCTGTACGCCCGCTGCCTTCTGAAGCTCCAAAAGCAGCTCCGGGCTGCCGATGGCTGCACGTGGGATCAGCACTCGCGTGTTCTCACACACCGCTGCCAGCGCTGCGCCAAGATGCGCCGCATCAAATACCTCCGGCATCAGATCCGCATAAAATCCGCGTTTTTCCAGCTCCTTTGCCGTCCCGGTACCGATCACGGCAAATTTGGCTCCGGAGAGTCTCCGGACATCAAACCGCTGGCGCTGCAGCTCCTCAAAAAAGACGCGCACGCCGGTCGGACTCGTAAATACGATCCATTCGTAAGCAGCGATCTCTTCCAGCGCCCGTTTCAGCTCCGCGTTATCTTTGCGTGCCTCGGTCCGGATCGCCGGGAGCTCGATCACCTCTGCCCCGCGTTTTCGCAGCTTCAGTGCCGTTTTACTTGCAAGTTCGCGCGGTCTGGTCAGCAGCACACGCACACCGCCAAGCGGAAGGCGATCCACCCACGAAAAGGTATCTGCAAGTGCACATACTTCTCCTACTACGATGATCGCCGGAGTAACCGCACCCTGACGTGCGACTTCCTGCGGCAGTGTCGATACCGTCGCCACGATCCGCTTCTGTGCTGCCGTCGTCCCCTTTGCGAGCAGTGCTGCCGGCATATCCGCTTTCATTCCGGCTGCGAGCAGTCCCTCGCAGATCATCTGCAGCGCCGAGACGCCCATCAGAAATACGAGTGTCCCCTTCGTGCGCACGAGCGCCTCAAAGTCAATGTTACACGCCTCGCCTTCCCGCTTATGTCCGGTGATAATGTGTACCGAGGAGCAGTAGTCCCGGTGTGTCACCGGAATGCCCTGATAAGCCGGAACCGAGATCGCACTCGTCACGCCCGGCACGACCTCATATGCAATCCCTTCCCGGATCAGTACTTCCAGCTCCTCGCCGCCGCGCCCGAACAGGAACGGATCTCCGCCTTTTAAGCGCACGACCCGCTTTCCTTCCTTTGCCTTTTCAGCGAGCAGCTCACTGATCTGCTCCTGTCGCATCGTATGATTGCTGGACCGCTTTCCGACATTGATCGCCTCTGCCGTCTCCGGGATCATCGCAAGGATCGCCGGACCGACGAGTGCATCGTATACGACGACTTCTGCATCAGCGAGTACCTGACGCCCCTTTAAAGTGAACAGTCCCGCATCCGACGGACCCGCACCGACGAGCCACACCTTTCCGGTCCCATTTGTTTTCTTCTTTTCTTCTGCCATAATGTTCTTCCTTATTTATATTATCTCCTGCACGCCGCAAGCACCCGCTCTGCTACCACTGCACCGAGCTGCTCTGCCTGCTCCATACTGCCCGTCTCTTCCTCGCGGAAGGTCCGGCCGCTTTTCTCATCGTGGAAAAATCCAAGCAGCCGCAACGTGCCATGCTCCACATCCGGGATCGCATGCGCCGCGATCGGGTCGCTGCATCCGCCGTCCAGATGCCGGACAAAAGAGCGCTCTGCACAGGCGCATGCCTCTGATACCGGATCATTGAAATCCGCAAGGAATCCCGCATCCTCTCCGGCGCGTCCCTGTACCGCCAGAATGCCCTGCCCGGCTGCCGGTATCATCTCCTCCTCGGAAAAATACCGGCTGATCCGCCTCTCAAGCCCCAGTCGTTTTAATCCGGCCGCCGCCAGCAGGGTCGCCGAAAATTCGCCCTCATCGAGCCTGCGCAGCCGCGTCTGTACATTGCCACGGATCGTCGCAAAGGTCGCCTGCGGATACAGTCTGGCAAACTGCAGCATCCGACGCTTGCTGGAGCAGCCGATCGGCTTCGAAAAATCGATAGAAGTCGCCCCTTCCGGCAACACCAGCACGTCCCGCGGATCCTCCCGATGGGAAAATGCCAGAAGTGGCAGCTCCTTTGGAAGCTCCATCGGCACATCCTTTAAACTGTGCACCGACAGATCGGAACGTCCATCCATCAACGCACGATCCAGCTCTTTTACAAACAGTCCCTTGCCGCCGACCTTTTCCAGCGCCTGATTCAAAATGATATCGCCAGTCGTCTTCATCGTCAGAATCTGCACCGAAAGCTCCGGATGCGCTTCCTGTATATAGTCCCGCACCTGCTCCGACTGGATCACCGCAAGCCGGCTCTCCCTGCTTCCAATCGTGATTTCTTTGTTCATAACCTAATCTCCATCTATTTCATTCTTTCGGATCTTACATCCTTACTGATTGTTCTGCACCCTTCTCCACCCATTGCTTATTTCTCCACAATCGAATCCATAAACAACTCGATTCGGTTAAGAAAGGTGTCGCGTGCAAATTGCCAGAAGGATAACCGTGGCTTATTCAGCCCTCTCCGTAGACCTTCTCCAGTCCATCCAGGCATTCCCGAAACGTCCGGCCACTGACCTCATCACGCAGTCCGAACAGCATATGATTCATCGCGCGCATGGATGCCTGCACGATCTCTTTTTTCAGCTCCTCAAGCTCCTTTGCCTCCATCGGCAGATGCTGCAGCTTCTTCGTCAGACGTGCCTCCACGTCGGCCGCGGCTTCCTCTTTGATGCTCTGGATCCGTGGTACAATATCACGGCCCTCATACCAGTTGAAAAATTCCTCGATCTGCTCTTCCATACAGCGCTCTGCCTGTGCGATCGCTTCCTTCTGCGCTTCGCTTCGCGCCTCCGCCCGGAAGCAGTCAATATCGTACAGCTGCACGCCCGGAATCTCTGTGACCGTCGGTTCGATATCCCGCGGTACCGCAAGGTCGATCAGTACGACCGGCTTTACATACGCCTGTGCCACAAGCTCCTTCGTCACCGTGTAGTTCGGACTGACCGTCGCGCTCACGACATAGTCGCACTTTGGAAACAGCTCCATCCGTGCTCCATAATCGATTCGCTTGCAGCCAAGCGGAATCTCCACGATACCACTCCGGTACTGACGCACCGTCACCGTGACATCCGCGCCCTCTGCCAAAAGCGTCGTCGCCGTCAGCTTTCCCATGACGCCGTTACCGATGACCATGCATTTCTTTCCGGCAAATGTCAGACCTTGCTCTTTTAACGTCTCAATCGCTGTGCGCACGACGGAATTGTCCGTGTGGGAGATCTCCACCTCTGTCTTAACCTTTTTCGCCGCCGTCACAGCCATGCGGAACAGCGTCTCCATCACGCTGTCCGTCGCATACTGCTCTCTGGCAAAGCTCAATGCCTCGCCGACCTGCGTCACGATCTGATCTTCGCCTAAGATCCGCGACTTCAGTCCTCCGGCCAGCCAGAAAAGATGCTGTACTGCCTCCTGCTCCGCCCGGGACACAAAATACGGGCGATACGTCTCCGGATCTGCTTCTTTTAATTTGCAGAGCTGCTCATAGAGCCCTTCCTTTGGAAACTCGTCGTCGACACTTGCCCACAGCTCCATCCGGTTGCACGTCGAAATCAGCACACAGCCCTCGATCCCCGGCACCTTGCGCAGCACTTCCAGCGCCTCCGCCATCTTCTTTTTTGTAAAGGAAAACACCGTTCTCACATCGATCCCCGCACGGGTATGGTCGATGCCAATCATTTGTATACTCATATCTCACACCTGTTCCATTGCTTTTGCGGCATGCGAAAGCAGCAGCTTCCGGATGTCCGTGTATTCTCCCAGCCCCTTCAGCACACAACGCACCGAAAATCCGGCTGCCTCAAATACGGATTTCCACGAATCCGCCTCATCCCCGGCCAGATCATTGTTCGCATGATCCCCGGCTACAATCATAAACGGCGCCAGCACCACCTTCTGATACCCCGCCTTTTTCACCAGACGCATCACGGATTCCAGGGTCGGATAGCCCTCGACCGTTCCCATGAAGATGTTGGAATGGTCCAGATCCTTGAACTGATAATCCAGCGCCGCATACACCGCATCCGCATAGTGCTCGGTGCCATGTCCCATCAGCACGAGCGCCTCATCCGCTGCCGGATGCAGCTCTTTTACAATCGCATCGATGACGCATTTACTGTCTTCTGCCGTCGTCAGCACCGGTGTCCCGATGCCGATCCGTGTAAAACGATCCGCATAGGCTGCGACATCTGCCTTCATCTGGTCGTTCTCAATGCCATTAATGACATGCGTCGGCTGTACGACGACTTCTTTGATCCCGTCTGCCGCCATCGCCTCAAGTGCTTCCCGGACATCGTAAATACGGATGCCATCACGCTTTAAGAGCTTCGCACGGATCATGCCGCTCGTCCATGCCCGGTAAATCTCATAGTCCGGAAATGCCTCTGCCATATCCTGCTCGATCTGATCAATCGTCTTTTTTCTCGTCTCCTCGTAGCTCGTTCCAAAGCTGACTACCAGGATCGCTTTCGTTTTATCTGTCATGTATCGTATCCTCCAATTTTCCGGCTGGAGTCTCCGGAAAGAAAAAGCACCCCGGCCATGGGATGCTTTTATACTCTGCATTCTGCCTCATTCCCCCAGCCCAGAAATGAACGGCATCGGATCCTGCGAATATCCTGACTCGGCATCGTCCTCCAGTGGCCCTTCCCAGACTGCAGCAGCTCCTGCATCCCAGTGGTCATACCCCGTCGTCCGCCTCACAGTAGTGGTGACTGTTCCGGATTTACACCGGATTTCTCGCATTTTGACCTCAACGCTTTATTGTATACTGAATTCTATCTGCTGTCAAGAAACGGACTGCCGCCTCACTCTCCATATACCCGGATCACAGCTTCGACCTTGCGGGTATTCGGCTTTTCTGCGATGCAGTGTACCGCTTTTTTGAAATCGCCCTCGCACACCCGGTCCGTGATCACGACGATCTCCGCACAGTCATGGATCCGCTCCTTCTGGATCATCTGCTGTACACTCACCCGGTGCCCGGCAAATTCATTTGCAATCATCGCAAGCACGCCGATCTTGTCCTCAACGAGCACGCGCAGGAAATACCGGCTGCGCACTTCTTCCATCGGCACGATCGGAAGCTGCTTATAGCAGGTGCAAGAAATACGTCCGCAGCAGCCGTGTACAAGATTCCGGATGACCTCAAAGACATCACCGGCCACCGCGCTCGCCGTCGGAAGTTCTCCGGCTCCGCGCCCGAGAAACATCGCATTATCGACGGCATCGCCGCGCACAAACACGGCATTATAGGAATCATTGACCGTCGAGAGCGGATGTCCGAGCGGAATGAGCATCGGTGCCACATACGCCTCGATCCCCTCTCCCTCGCTGTGCGCCATGCCGATCAGCTTGATACAGCAGCCCATCTCTTTTGCATAACGGATATCGTTGGCGGTAATGCCTGTGATACCTTCGGTCGATACATCCTCAAAACTTACACGGGAATTAAATGCGATCGATGCCAGAATCGCTACCTTGCGGGCCGCGTCGAGTCCTTCCACATCTGCCGTCGGGTCCGCTTCCGCATATCCGAGCTCCGTTGCGAGTGCCAGCGCCTCTGAGAACTCCATTCCTTCCTGTGCCATCTTCGTCAGGATAAAATTCGTCGTACCGTTCACGATCCCCATGACTTCCGTCAGATGGTTCGCTGCCAGAGACTGCTTCAGCGGTGTGATAACCGGGATCGCGCCTGCCACCGCCGCCTCAAACATCAGATCGCAGCCATGCTGCTTTGCAACATCCATCAGATGGCCGTGATCCGAAGCGATCAGATCCTTATTTGCCGTCACGACATGCTTCCCGGCTGTGAGCGCCTCCTCGATGTAGGTCCGTGCAGGCTCGATGCCACCCATCAGCTCAATCACGATCTCGATCGACGGATCATGCAGGATCTCCTGCCAGTCGTTCGTGATCAGCTCCGGATGTCCGGTCCGCTCCGCTGCCTTTGCCACATTGCGGACGAGAATCTTCTTCACCTCCGCCGTCGCGCCAAGCTTATATACCATCTCATCCTTCTGCGCATTCAGTACCTTCCAGGTACCAAGCCCTACTGTACCAAGTCCAAGAATCGCCACACCAACCGTTCTGTTCTCCATCGCTTTTTCCTCCCGTTGCGCCATCTTTCGCTTTATCCGCATCCAGTCTTTTACGCATGCTCTGATCCTGTGTATCTTCTGTCTATATGTCGGATTCGTCTAACAGTATACTGGAAAGCGCCCTAAAATACAACCCTGATTTAAAAAGACCCCGCAATCTTCCGATGCCTGGGTCTTTCGCTTACCTCTGTTATATGGAACATTCCGCACGGGCAGAGGTCTTCGCCTCCTGCATCGCTGCCAGCACCTCCTTCACCATCTGTCCTGCCTCGACCGGCTTTGCGATGTGCCCGTTCATCCCGGCCTGCAGGCATTTTTCGATGCTCTCATTTGCCGTCTGCGCCGTCATCGCTACAATGCAGACGGTCTTCGCATCATCCCTGGGCAGCGCACGGATCTGCCGTGTCGCCTCGAGTCCGTCCATGACCGGCATCATAACATCCATCAAGATCACATCAAAACGTTCCGGCGAAGATCTGGCAAACATCTTCAGCGCTTCTTTCCCGTTTCGCGCCTTTTCTACCACAGCGCCATGATCCACTGCATAAAATTCTGCGATCTCCATATTGATCTCATTGTCCTCTGCCAGAAGGATCCGCTTGCCTGCCAGTTCCTTTTCTGCTTCCCCGGCCGTCGGCTTCTCCGGCTCCTTTGGTTTTGCCACAGCCGTATCCACAATATCAAACGGCAGACGGAATGCCATGCGGGTCCCTTCTCCGAGTTTACTCGTCACCTGAATCGTGCCGCCCATCGCCTCCAGCGTCCCTTTTACAATTGACATGCCAAGCCCCGTGCCGCGGTACTGCGTCCGTGCATCGTTTTCTTCCTGCGTGAACGGTTCAAACAGCTGATATGCGACAAACTCCTCGCTCATGCCAATTCCGGTATCCTCGATCACAAATTCATACCAGGCCACGCCATCCTTTGCGGAGATTTCTCCCGCCCACGTCGTAATGCTTCCACCCGGCTTATTATATTTGATCGCATTACTGAGCAGATTTACCATGACCCGGCGCAGCTGCAATGGGCTTCCGCACAAAATCGTATGCTCGATCGTTCCACGCTTCCGGTAATGAATCAATCCACTCTGAGTCACCTGCGCATCGACAAGGGCTGACACCTCTTCCATGAGTTCCTGCAGATCAAACACCTCTGTCTCCATCTGCATCCGTCCGGACTGCAGCCGGCTCATATCGAGCACATCATTCACCAGTGCGAGCAAATGGCTGGTCGAAAGACGGATTTTTTTCAGGCACTCATCTACCTTGCCTTCATCTGTACGGTTCTTCCGGATAATCTCCAGCATCCCGAGAATACCATTGATCGGCGTGCGGATATCGTGGCTCATCCGGTTCATAAATTCCGTCTTTGCACGGCTCTCAGACTCGGCCTCCTCCAATTTCGCCTGGCTCTTGTCAATATACATATTTTTATCTGCAATGCGAAACAGTTCCCGCATCGTGCTGCCTTCAAAATCCGTGGACAGCGCATAGCCCACCGCATAGCTGACCGGCATCTCCGGATGCTGTGCAGAATAGGCATCGGTATGTGTCTTCACTGCCGCGAGGCGCTCCTGCACCGCTTCATGGCCCAGACCGGAAAACACAACCAGAAATTCATCTCCGCCGTCGCGTCCGACAAAATAGGTCTCCGGAACCGCTTCCCGTAAAAGCGTTGCAAAGATCCGGATGTACGCATCGCCCCTGTCATGTCCATAGCGGTTGTTGATTGTGCGCAGATTGTTGAGGTCAAACACGCACACCGCTGTCACATCCCCGGAAGCCACCGCCTCCGGCGCATTTAAAATCTCCTCACACTTATTTTTATTCGGAAGATTCGTCGCCTCGTCCAGATATACTTTTTTCTGAAGCACCCGGTTCTGCGCCGCAAAGCGAAATGCCTTGACCAGTTCGGCTCCGATCAGAAGAATCAGCCCTGCAATGTCCCAGAACACAACCTTTTCCAGATGATCCAGTGCCGTCGCCTTGTGCTGGGAATAGTCCTCCGCCAGCCCGACTGCCTCATCACAGATGCCGAAGAAATGCTCACTCTTCTCGATGATATCCGTATTTGTATAGCCTTTTTCGCGCACGAGCCGAATCGCTTCGGTCAGCGTCTCAAAATAGTCTGCCAACTCATCCATCTTGTTCTGAAAAGCCCGGTCATCTAGCCGGACAAAATTCAGCTCACTGCTTCCGTTTCGCAAACCTTCTATATAAGAACGAATCGTCTCCTGCATTTTATCCTGTGGCTTTCCGGCAATCTCCAGCTTCACCATCCGCTGAGTACCACCGCGCACCAATCCGGCATAGTTGACGACCCTGGCCGTCCCCTGAATCTTTCCAACCAATGACATGATAACAAAAAACAGTACAATCAGCACAATGGTCAACGCCGACATACCGCCCCGTATCAGATACGTCCGTTTTTTTCCCTTGCTCTTCATCACAGTCCTTCCCCTGCCCCATCTTGCAGGATGCCATGCCCGTTTCTGAATCCATCCACATGACTTTTGGTCATTATTGTAGCCTAATTTCATCTGGAAAGCAAGTCTCGTAATTTAAAACGCCACCGGAGGCTGCAGTCTGCACTCTCCGATGGCGTCTTGGGCAGGCTTCTGACGAATCTGCCCCGCGTGGATACAATATCTATTTCGTATAGATTTATTTATTATAGTTTACGATCTTACCGAAGTCCGGCTTCAGAGCTGCGCCGCCGATCAGACCACCGTCGATGTCCGGCTTGGAAAGGAGTTCAGCTGCGTTGCCTGCGTTCATGGATCCGCCGTACTGGATGCGAACTGCCTCTGCAGTTGCCTCATCGTACATCTCAGCGATGGTGTGACGGATCATTGCGCAAACTTCCTGTGCCTGGTCAGCGGTTGCGGTCTTGCCGGTTCCGATTGCCCAGATCGGCTCGTAAGCGATAACCATGGTCTTTACCTGATCAGCGGTTACACCTTCCAGGTCTGCCTTGATCTGAAGGTTGATCCAGTCTTTGTATGCGTTTCTCTCACGAAGCTCCAGAGACTCGCCACAGCAAAGGATCGGGGTCAGGCCGGAAGCGAATGCTTTGAGCACTTTCTTGTTCAGAAGTGCATCATCCTCTTTGAAGTAGTCACGACGCTCGGAATGTCCGATGATGACATACTTAACGCCTGCATCCAGAAGCATCGGAGCAGAGATCTCTCCGGTGTATGCTCCCTTGTCCTCAATGTAGAAGTTCTCAGCGCCAACTGCTACGTCAGAACCCTTGACTGCCTCTACGACCGGTACGATGTCGATTGCCGGTACGCAATATACAACGTCTACATCCGGATTTACTACGAGATCCTTCAGCGTATTTACTAATTCTACTGCCTGGCTCGGAGTCATGTTCATTTTCCAGTTGCCAGCGATAATTTTCTTTCTTGCCATGTTCGTTTCCTCTTTTTTTCTAATTTTCTTTTAGATGCTGGCGGAGCTGCTGCACGTACTCCTCCATGCGGATCCGATCAACCGTGACCTGCGTATTGGAAAAAAGCGCATATTTTGCAGAATTCAGATAAGCCTCCAGCTCGTCCAGCACCTCATTTGCTTTCTGTAATTTACGTGAGAAAGCCTCTTCTTTATTTATCATCTGCTGCAACTACGCCCGGAAGGTCCTTGCCCTCAAGGAACTCAAGGGAAGCGCCGCCGCCGGTGGAGATGTGGCTCATCTTATCACCGAAGCCGAGCTGGTTGACAGCTGCTGCGGAATCGCCGCCACCGATGATCGTCGTCGCGTCGGTCTCTGCGAGTGCCTTTGCAACAGCGATTGTGCCTTTTGCAAGGATCGGGTTCTCGAATACGCCCATCGGTCCGTTCCATACAACGGTCTTTGCGGTCTTCACTGCATCTGCATACAGAGCAGCCGTCTCAGTTCCGATATCCAGGCCCATCTTGTCAGCCGGGATCTCGGTAGACTTTACAACAGAAACTTCGATCTTCGCATCGATCGGGTTCGGGAACTCTGCTGCGATCGTGGTATCTACCGGAAGAAGCAGCTTCTTGCCGAGCTTCTCAGCCTTCTCGATCATTTCCTTGCAGTAGTCAAGCTTCGTATCGTCTACGAGGGAAGTACCTACTTCATAGCCCTTTGCCTTCAGGAAGGTGTAAGCCATGCCGCCACCGATGATCAGGGTGTCGCACTTCTCAAGCAGGTTGGAGATTACGTTCAGCTTGTCTGCTACCTTTGCGCCGCCAAGGATTGCAACAAACGGTCTTACCGGATTGTTGACTGCATTGCCAAGGAAATCGATCTCCTTCTGCATCAGATATCCAACTACATTCTGTCCGCCCTTTGCGGTGATGAACTTGGTCACGCCTGCTACCGATGCATGTGCTCTGTGAGAGGAACCGAATGCGTCGCATACATAGATGTCAGCCAGATCAGCAAGCTCTTTGCTGAACTCTTCGCCGTTCTTGGTCTCTTCTGCGCCACGGAAACGGGTGTTCTGCAGAAGAATGACATCGCCATCTTTCATCTCAGCAGCTGCCTTGGTAGCTGCCTCACCGGTCACATGATAGTCCGGGATGAATTTTACTTCCTGACCAAGCTTCTCGGAGAGACGCTTTGCTACCGGTGCAAGGGACTCGCCCTCGTTCGGTCCGTTCTTTACTTTTCCAAGGTGGGAGCAGAGAATTACCTTTCCACCGTCAGCGATCAGCTTCTTGATGGTCGGAAGTGCAGCCACGATACGGGTCTCATCTGTGATGACGCCATCTTTAAGCGGAACATTAAAGTCGCATCTTACAAGGACGTGCTTGCCCTTTGCATTGATGTCGTCCACTGTCTTTTTATTCAGCATTGGAATTTCCTCCTTATCATTAAAAGAGGCCCGGTCCTAATCGACCGGACCTCTATTCAGGTCTTACTTAAAACGGAATTATGCAAGCTCTGCGAAGTACTTGATTGTACGAACCATCTGGCTTACATAGGAGTTCTCGTTGTCGTACCAGGAAACAACCTGTACCTGAGAAGTGCCATTGCCAAGGTTAACAACCATGGTCTGAGTAGCATCGAACAGAGAACCAAATCTCATACCAACGATATCGGAAGATACGATCTCGTCTGTGTTGTATCCGAAGGACTCAGTAGCTGCTGCCTTCATAGCTGCGTTGATACCATCAACAGTAGCCTCACCCTTAACAACTGCGTTCAGGATGGTGGTAGAACCTGTCGGGGTCGGAACACGCTGTGCAGCGCCGATGAGCTTGCCGTTCAGCTCCGGAATAACAAGGCCGATTGCCTTAGCTGCTCCGGTGGAGTTCGGAACGATGTTGATTGCGCCTGCACGGGATCTTCTGAGGTCACCCTTTCTCTGCGGTCCGTCAAGGATCATCTGATCACCAGTGTATGCATGAATTGTGCACATGATACCGGACTCGATCGGCATGTAGTCGTTCAGAGCCTTTGCCATCGGTGCCAGGCAGTTGGTTGTGCAGGAAGCTGCGGAAATAACAGTATCCTCTTTTGTCAGAGTGGTGTGGTTTACATTGTAAACGATGGTCGGAAGATCGTTTCCAGCCGGAGCGGAAATAACAACCTTCTTAGCGCCTGCTGCGATATGAGCAGAAGCCTTCTCCTTGGAGGTGTAGAAGCCCGTGCACTCCAGAACTACATCTACTCCAAGCTCTCCCCACGGAAGATCCTTTGCATCCTTCTCAGCGTAGATCTTGATGGTCTTGCCGTCAACTGTGATGCTGTCCTCGCCAGCGCTTACAGTCTCAGCCAGAGCATACTTACCCTGAGATGAATCGTACTTTAACAGATGAGCAAGCATCTTCGGGCTTGTCAGATCGTTGATTGCAACTACTTCGTAACCTTCAGCACCGAACATCTGTCTGAATGCCAGACGACCGATACGACCAAAACCATTGATTGCAACTTTTACTGCCATGATTACAATTCCTCCTAAATGTAAAATGTAATTTGATAGTATGTTGGGCTTTCTCTTACATCGTGAAAAATTTCCCAACCTGATTGCTATTTTACCCAATTTGTCCCAAAAATTCAAGTAGCAATCTGCATTCCGGGTAAAATTTTGTGGACTTTTTGCATGTCATCCACTATTATGTTTACGGAATGTACATTTTGCCGGATTTTCCGGCACTCTGCACCATTCTCCAGACAGAAAGGAGCGATTTTATGAGCATTTCTTATGACTTCCATCTGCATTCTTCCTTTTCCGCTGACAGCGAAACGCCCACAGAGGAGATGATTCAGCGTGCCATCTCCCTCGGGCTTACCGGAATGTGCTTCACAGAGCACCTCGATACCGACTGTCCGCCGGAAGGCCCGGACTTCCGGCTCGACCTTCCGGCCTACTTTGCAAAGCTCTCTGCCTTACGGGAGCGCTTCCAAAATCAGATCGATCTCTGCATCGGCCTCGAATTCGGCATCCAGCCACAGTGCACGGAGCTTCTTCCCGCACTTGCCGCACAGTATCCGTTTGACTTTATCATCGCCTCCCAGCATTTCGTGGATGGCAAAGACCCATACTATCCTTCTTTTTTTGAGGGAAAGGAGGAAGAAGCCTGCTATGCCCGGTATTTTGATGAGATCCGGGACAATCTGGACCGCTACTCGGACTTTGATACCCTCGGCCATCTCGACTATATCGTGCGCTACGGCCCGAACCGCAACCGGGAATACACGTACCGGCGCTATGCGGACCACATCGATCCGATCCTGCTGCGTCTCATCGACCGCGGCAAATGTCTGGAACTGAATACCGGTGGCTTAAAATACGGTCTTGGAGAGCCGAATCCATGCCGGGAAGTGCTGAAGCGCTACCATGACCTCGGCGGCGAGCTCATCACCGTCGGCAGCGATGCGCACGCCCCGGAGCACATCGCGTATGATTTTGCGACGGCGGAAGCGCTTTTGAAAGAGACCGGATTCCGGTATTATACGGTGTTTCGTGGAAGGAAAGCGGAGCAGATCCCGCTGTAAATGTGGCAGAACCCGCTCAGGTACACAAAAAGCCCCTGCGGTCTGGACGAGAAAAACGCTCAGCTGCCAGACCCTCAGGGGCTTCTTTTATCAATCTCTTCTGTATTTATTCCGTTCTATTCCGTCGGCGCGATCTGGTTGTACGCACGGAACGCATCGGAGATGTGATACTGCGTATCGTCCGTCTGCGCCCAGCCCGCCGTCACGAGGATGTACTCTTTTCCATTGATCTCGGCCATACTCGCCAGACAGTGGCCCGCCTCGTCGGTGTAGCCCGTTTTGCCGCCCATGATCTTTCCGCCGTTCACACTGTCATCCGTAATGTTCTTAAAAAGGGAACTCCAGAACGTAAATCCGTCCGGATGCACCGAGGTCGGCTGCACGGTGTAGGAATGTGTCGTGAACACCTGATAAAACGTCTTGTTCTGTAATGCGGTGCGCAGGATCTCTCCGATCTCGTGCGGGGTCGAATACTGGTCCTCATTGTGCAGCCCGGTCGCGTTCGTGAAATGGGTCTGGGTCAGTCCCATATCCAGCGCATTCTGGTTCATCAGCTCTACAAAAGCGTCCTCGGAGCCTGCCGCCTCGATTGCCAGCTGCATGCAGCACTCCGCCCCGGACGGGAGCAGGGCTCCATACAGCAGATCGCGGATCTTCGCCTCCTCGCCTGGCTCGAAGCCGGCGCGCGATGCGTCCTGCGCGTAGAGCTCGTCATAAAAATCGGCCGACATGGTCGTCGTCGCATCCAGATTGGAGATCGACCGGATCGCCGTGAGCACGGTCATCATCTTGACCATCGACGCCGGGAAGATCTTCTCATCACCTTTTTTCGAGGCGAGCACGCTTCCACTCTCTCCATCCAGCAGAATCGCATACGGGCTTACGAGCATGCTCAGATCGACGGTGCTCTGCAATTCCTGTACCTTTGACTCTGCCTGCGCCTGCTCCGCCTGTCGCTTCCGGCTGTGTATCAGCACAATTCCGGCCGCAAGACAGACGATGAGCACGAGAAGGAACACAATGAGCAGGGGCTGCTTATTTCTGCGCCGCCGTTTCCTTCTGGTCGGACGTCTGCCATTTCCTGATGGATTTCTCACCTGCGTCGCTTTATCTGCATACCTGCTCCCACCGGAGGTACGACCATTCCTTGCTTCCCTGTTCGATCTGGTTCCGGAATTTTGCGTGCCCCGCAAAGCTCTGTATTCGTCACTATTTCTGCTTATCCGCCGGGCATTTTGCATTTCTGACTTCTGAGAAGCAGACGACATGCGCCGCTCCTGCTGTGACGGTCTTCTTTCCATTCTTTTTTCTCCATAAAACAAACTTCTGCCCCTCCGCCTTCTCAAGGCAAAAAGGACAGAAGTACCTGTCTGATCTTTACTTGATAATCGTGCCGCCGCCTGCGACATACTCGCCGTCGTAGAACACGACTGCCTGTCCAGGTGTCACCGCACGCACCGGCTCCTCAAAAATGACTTCAGCCTCATCCTCTCCGATCCGGCGGACGTGTGCCTTCGTCCCCCGATGATTGTAGCGGATCTTCGCCACCACCGGGAAATCATCCGGAAAGTCCGGGACGCTCATAAAATTCAGATTCGAACAGATCAGTCGGTCCGAATAGACCTCTGTCCCGTCTCCAATGACGACCTCATTCGTCTCCGGACGTATCTCCAGCACAAATACCGGCTTTCCCATCGAGAGGTTCAGTCCCTTACGCTGGCCAACGGTATAATGGGTGATTCCGCGGTGACGTCCGATGATGGTCCCGTCCGTCGTCACAAAGTTACCTTCCGGAATCTTCTTCCCGCTGTTCTCTTCAATGAATTTTGCATAGTCCTGATCCGGCACGAAGCAGATCTCCATGCTGTCCGGCTTGTGCGCCACATTCAGCCCAAGATCCTCTGCAATCGCACGAATCTGGCTCTTCTCATAGGAACCGACCGGCATTTTCGTACGCATCAGCTGCTCCTGTGTCAGATTGTACAGGGCGTATGTCTGATCCTTCGCCGCCGTCACCGAATTGCGGATCGCATAGCGGCCATTTGGCAGCTGCTCGATCCTAGCATAATGCCCCGTCGCGATATAGTCTGCACCGATCTGCATGCTGCGCTGCAGCAGCGATTCCCATTTGACATAACGGTTGCAGGCAATGCACGGGTTCGGCGTCCGGCCATGTAAGTATTCCCGCATAAAATACTGAATGACCTTCTGATCAAACTCCTCGCGGAAATTCATGACAGAATAGGGGATGTCCAGCATCTGCGCGACCCTTCGCGCATCCTCCACGGCACTTAAGCCGCAGCAGCCGCCGTTTTCCTCGACCGTCTGGTTGTCCTCTTTTTGCCAGATCTGCATCGTGACGCCGATGACCTCATAGCCCTGCTGTTTTAAAAGATATGCCGCGACGGAAGAATCGACGCCGCCCGACATACCGACTACGACTTTCATTAATACTCCTCGGACTCTTCTTCCTCGCCCTCATGGATGTCAGACTTCGGCTTCTTCAGTCCTTCGATCTCGATGCCGTTCTTCTGTGCATAGTCCCAGAGTGCTGCGTGGATCGCTTCCTCTGCGAGCAGGGAACAGTGTACCTTTACTGGCGGAAGTCCGTCGAGTGCCTCCATAACGGCCTTGTTCGTTACTTCGAGTGCTTCCTGAATCGTCTTTCCTTTTACGAGCTCCGTCGCCATGCTGCTCGTCGCAACGGCTGCGCCACAGCCAAAGGTCTTAAATTTTGCCTCTTTGATGACGCCATTCTCATCAATGTCGAGATACATTCTCATGATGTCGCCGCACTTTGCATTTCCTACGGTGCCGACACCGCTTGCATTTTCAATCTCTCCTACATTTCTCGGATGCTGGAAGTGATCCATTACCTTTTCTGAATACATTCTGATTTCCTCCTGTTTACTTTCATTACTGCTGTGACTTCTTCACAAAATCTTCGTACAGCGGGGACATGCTGCGCAGCCGCTCTACGATCGCCTTTGTCTCATCTACAACATAATCGATATCTTCTTTTGTCGTGTCCGCACCGAGGGTCAGACGCAGAGATCCGTGTGCAATCTCGTGCGGCAGGCCGATCGCCATCAGCACGTGGGACGGATCAAGCGATCCTGACGTACAGGCAGACCCGCTGGAACCACAGATACCCTTCATATCGAGCATAATCAGAAGAGATTCGCCCTCGATGAACTGGAAGCTGAAGTTCGCGTTGTTCGGAAGACGGTCGGTACGATGTCCGTTCAGACGGGTGTACGGGATCTCCTTTAATACGCGGTCAATCAGATAGTCACGCAGTTCTGCCTCTTTTGCGGTACGCTCCTTCATAGTAGCAAATGCTTCTTCTGCTGCTTTTCCATAGCCGACGATACCCGGAACATTCTCCGTACCTGCACGGCGCTTACGCTCCTGTGCTCCACCGTGAATGAAGGAACGGATCTTCACGCCCTTGCGGATGTAGAGGAATCCGATGCCCTTCGGGCCGTTCAGCTTATGGCCGCTGGAGCTGAGCATATCGATGTGATACTCGTCTACATTGATCGGCAGCTGTCCATATGCCTGTACGGCATCGGTGTGGAACAGAATGCCATGCTTCTTTGCGATCTCTCCGATCTCTTTGATCGGCTGAATCGTTCCGATCTCATTGTTCGCAAACATCACGGAAATCAGGATCGTATCCGGACGGATCGCTTTTTCCAGCTCGTCGACCTTTACCTTGCCGTTCTCATCGACATCGATATAAGAGATCTCATAGCCACGCTTCTCCAGATATTCACATGTATGCAGTATCGCATGGTGCTCGATTTTCGTCGTGATGATATGCTTTCCTTTGGATTCATAAGCCTCTGCGGTCGCCTTTAATGCCCAGTTATCAGACTCGGAACCGCCTGCGGTAAAATAAATCTCCTCCGGCTTTGCACCAAGTGTCGCTGCGATCGTCTCACGGCTCTTTGTGATCGCTTCCTTGCTCTTCGTACCGATGCTGTAAATGCTGGATGCATTTCCGTAATACTCGGTAAAATACGGAAGCATGGCCTCTACGACGGTCGGGGAGGTCTTGGTCGTTGCTGCGTTATCAAGATAAATTAATTTTCCCATAGCTTTATTCTCCTTCTATTCCAATCGCGGTCCGTTCAGCCGGAGCAGCTGTTCCTGCTGTAATCGACATCGTGATTTTTTGCTTTTTCCTGTGCTTTTCTGCTCTCAGCGACCAGCTGATCGAGCATCATCTCATCCACGGTCTTCTCTATGCTTTCATTGATGCGCTGCCAGACATATTTGGTCACGCAGAGCTCCTCACCTTCACAGCCCTCCTCGGTCTGTGCCGTGCAGATCACCGCTCTGACATCTCCTTCCAGCGCGCGCAGGACATCTCCGACCGAAATCTCAGAAGCCGACCGCGCCAGGCGATAGCCACCCGCTGCTCCGCGGGTACTGACCACGAGTCCCGCCTTCTTCAGCTTCGCTACGAGCTGCTCCAGATAGCTCTCTGAAATCTTCTGCCGCTGTGCAATGCTGCTGATGGAGACAGCCTCCTGCTCACTGTACTGAGCAAGGTCGATCATGGCCCTCAGACCATACTTGCCTTTCGTGGATATTTTCATTTCTTCACCCTGCCTTACCTGTCAGTATGACATTTCCGAGTAAATTGCTCGGATTTCATTTGCCAGAATACCATTCCCGCATTCTCCTGTCAAGGGATTTTTTTTATCATTTAGGAACTTTTTTCCGCATAAGCTTAACTAATCTCCATCCGGAGGCTGCTATGGTTCTCTCCTATCTGATCAAGGGTACGTTCTGGCTCACTGCAGCCGGCCTCATTACCCGTACTGCAGGCTTCTTCTATAAAATATTCCTCTCCCGCATCATTGGTGCCGAAGAAATCGGCCTGTTCCAGCTCTGTATGCCGCTCTATACGTTCTGCCTCGCCGCGGCAGCCGGTGGCATCCAGACGGCACTCTCGCGCTTCATCGCAGAGGCAGAGGCGAAAAAGGAGGAAGCCGATGCAAAACGCATCCTGCTTTGTGCGCTTCTACTCACGCTTTCTGTATCCCTTTTGCTCTCCCTTTTTCTCTGGTGCTTCTCCGGAATCATCGCCGCACGCTTTTTGCTGGAGCCCAGATGTGCGTGGCTGCTGCAGCTGCTCGCACTCTCGCTGCCTTTTTGCGCAATGCATGCCTGTCTGGCCGGCTATTTTCTCGGAAAAAAGCAGGCGGGTGTCACCGCCTTCTCTCAGCTGATCGAGCAGGGTGTCCGCATCCTCTCCGCCGTCTTGGTCTGCGTACTGCTATCCGGGACTACGATGAAAAACGCATCGCTGCTGGCGCTCGGTACGCTGACCGGTGAGGGGGCTGCTTTCCTGTACTGTCTCCTGCGCATCCCGCGCCTCTCTTTTTCCAATCGGTCTGCCCGTTTCTCACGGCTTCTTTCGATTGCAAAGTGTATCTTTGCAATCTCCACTCCAATTTCTCTTAACCGGATGATGCTCTGCATTTTGCAGGCGATCGAAGCGGCGCTGCTCCCCCAGCAGCTGCAGCGCTATGGGCTCTCCGCCTCCGATGCGCTCTCCTGTTATGGTATCTTAAGCGGAATGGTACTGCCACTGCTTTTGTTTCCTACCGCTATCACCAGCTCGTTTGGGATGCTTCTCCTTCCTCTGATCTCGGAAGCCCAGACATTGCGGCGCGAATCGCGCATCGTCTCCGCCTCGAAAGTCTCCTTTCTCGGAAGCCTGCTGCTCGGTCTGTTCTTTTCCGCCCTCTTTTTTCTCTCCGG